>DAHWJK010000369.1:0-3823 GCA_027344185.1 Thiobacillus sp. | reverse complement strand
GCTGCAGCGGCAGGTACCAGTCGGACAGCGCGCGCACCTGGTTGTTGAGCTGGCGGAAGTTGAGCACCGACACCCAGGTGACGACCACCATCAGCACCAGCAGGGCCATGGTGATGCTGAAGATTTTCAGGCTGATGGGCAATCGCATGGGGCTCTCCGCAAAAACGCCGACTCAATATCGCGAGGCGCAGGGCGCCGGGGCGATCCAGAATTTAACCATTCCGCATGCAGTCTAGTTTGCTTCGCCGCGTTTATGTAAGCGGGTGCTCGAAACGACGACTCCACGCGCCCTACAGCAGCGGCTTCAGCGGCAGCAGCTGCCACAGCCGCACCCGGCCGCGCCGGGTCAGCGGCACGTACTGGTCGGGCTCTTCCGCCGCGCTCCAGCTGTTGTCCGGGTGCATATCGGCTTCCATGATCGCGCGCAGCCGCCGGGCCAGCCCGGCGTGGTGCACGGTCACGCCGACTTCGGTATTGAGGTTTTCGGAGCGCGGGTCGAAGTTGAAGGTGCCTATATAAGCCGTCATGCCGTCGACCACCATGCTCTTGGCGTGCAGCGCAAACAGCGGCGGCGTCTCGGGCGGGTTGGCGCGCGACATCAGGGCGCTGCGATTGGCGGGGTCGGGCTTGTATTCGCGGATGTCGAGACCCATTTTCAGCAGCTGCCTGCGCTGGTTGCGGTAGCCGGAAAAGGCCTGCATGTTGTCGGTGGATGCGAGCGAGTTGGTGAGGATGCGTACCTAGACGCCGCGCGCGACGGCGTCCCTGAACAGCGCTTTCGCCCTGCCCGACATCACCAGATATGGCGACTGGATAATGATGGATTCCTGCGCGCCGGCCACCAGCTTCGCCAGCGCGTCGGTGCTCTGGCCGCCGCCGCCCAGGCTCCAGCGGCGGCCGTTCTTGCCCGGCCGGTCGTGGATGAAGTCGACCCGGCCCCAGGCCATGTCGCGCGCCAGACGCTCGAAGGCGGCGGGCGTGGCCGCAATCGCGGCACGCACTTCCGGGGCAAAGTTTTCCGGATGCTGCGCATAGGCATGCAACTCACGATAAACCTGCTGCACCTCGGCGTCGGCCACCTTGACGTTCTTTTTCATCAGGCCTAGGCCGTCGAAACGCGATTCCACCGGCACCGCCAGCGGGCTCGCCCAGAAGGCTTCGAAATTCGCCCGCATAGCCTGCGCCGCCGCCCCCACCACCAGCGCGTCGCGGTCGCGGAAGGTGTATTCGCGGTCGTAGTCGAAATACTCGTCGGCCATGTTGCGGCCGCCGGTGATGCCCACCTTGCCGTCGACGATGAAGGTCTTGTCGTGCATGCGCTGGTTGACGCCGCGAAAATCCATCACCACGTTGAGCGCGCGCTTGTAGAAAGGCGTGCCGACCTTGTGCTTGGGGTTGTAGATGCGGATGTCGACGTTGGGATGCCTGGCCAGCGCAAGCAGCGTCTTGTCGGGCGCGTCGATCAGCAGGTCGTCGACGATGACGCGCACCTTGACGCCGCGTTCGGCCGCGCGCAGCAGCGCTTCGGTGGCAAGGATGCCGACGTTGTCGCGGCTCCAGATGAAGTACTGCACCTCGATCGACCGCTCGGCGTGGTCGGCCAGCCAGGCGCGCGCCAGGAGCGCGGATGCGCCGGTATCGAGCACGTAGATGCCGGTCTCGTTCGGATGCGCGGCGATCTCGCGGTCGATCACGGCCATCGACGACGCTGCGGCACATGCCGGCGGGGTCAGGCACGGCAGCAGCGCCAGCAGCGCGGTCCCAATGAAACGTCTTGTTCTGTTCATTCGTGTTGTCTCCCCAATTGGCGCAGCACGGCATATCGCGCGCTACAGCCCGCCTGCGATTGTAACGGCACCCGGCTGGTACAAAACGATGCGGAAGCCTGGTATTCCCGCACCCGCGCGGCAATATGCCGCACAGCCGGACCCGGCGGACTCCCTACAATCGCCGAACAAGAAACGGGGAGACGACAATGAAAATACGATGGATACTGATGCTTGCCGGCTGCTGCCTCAGCGGCGGCGCGCACGCCAGCTGCGGGGCGGCGTTCTGTTCCGCATCGAACGACTGGCTGTCGCTGACTCAGGGCGTCTCGCAAGGCTGGCGCGTCTGGGGGCAGGTGGAATACCTCAAGCAGGACCAGTTGAAAACTGGCACACGAACAATCGATGGCGGCAGGGTCAGTGCACATCACGTCGAAACCAAGACGCTCAACCGCAATGCGCTGCTCGGTCTGGAATACGGGTTTGCGCCCGAATGGAGCGCGGGCCTGGTACTGCCGTACTCGAACCGCGACCACCTGCACATTCACCACCATCACGGGGCGCAGATTCCGGAAGCCTGGCGATTCGACGAAATCGGCGATGCGCGCGTGACGCTGCGCCACCGGCCTGCCGCGCAACAGATGCATGAAACGTCATGGAGTCTGCAGGGCGGGCTGAAGCTGCCCACCGGCAAAATCGATATCCGCAATGCGGAGGGCGACGAGGCGGAGCGCAGCGTGCAGCCCGGCAGCGGCACCACCGACTTGCTGCTGGGGGGCGGACTCGCCTACGCGCCGATGTCGATGACCGGCAGCCTGTTTACCAACCTGCTGCTGCAGGCGCCGCTCAATGAACGCGACGGCTACCGGCCGGGCTGGCGCGCCAGCGTGCAGGCGGGCTGGCAGATCCCGGTTAGCGGCAGGCTGGATCTGATTCTGCAGGGCACACTGCTCCATGTCGGTCGCGACCGCGGCCTCAATGCCGAACCGGACGACAGCGGACGCACCGAAGCGGCGCTGGTGCCAGCCTTGTCCTACGCCTGGTCCAGAAAGCTCTCGGTCTACGGCCAGCTCGAACTGCCGGTCTATCAGAACGTGAACGGGGTTCAGCTCACCCACGACTATGCGGTATCGGCAGGCCTCAGCCTGACGCTGGACTAAGGGGCTTTAGCCCGGAACCCGCACCGTGCCCGGCGTCACGTCGCCGCACTGCGCGCGGTGGCGCAATGCATGGTCCATCAGCACGATCGCCATCAGCGCCTCGGCGATCGGGGTGGCGCGGATGCCGACGCAGGGATCGTGGCGGCCGTGGGTGACGACCTCGATCGGCTGGCCATTGAGGTCGATCGAGCGGCCGGGCAGCCGCATCGACGAGGTGGGCTTGATCGCGATATGGGCGACGACGGCCTGACCCGACGAGATGCCACCGAGCACGCCGCCGGCGTGATTGCTTAAAAATCCATCTGGCGTGATTTCGTCGCGGTGCTCGGTGCCCTTCTGCCGCGCAGCCTCCATGCCGTCGCCGATTTCGACGCCCTTGACGGCGTTGAGTCCCATCAGTGCATGCGCGAGGTCGGCGTCGAGCTTGTCGTACAGCGGCTCGCCCCAGCCGGGCGGCACGTTCTCGGCGACCACGCTGATCTTCGCACCGACCGAATCGCCGGATTTCCTGAGCGCGTCCATGTAGGCCTCGAGCTCGGGCACGATGGCAGCATTGGCCGAGAAGAAGGCGTTTGCGTCGATCGCATCCCACGATACGAACGGAATGTCGATCGGGCCCAGCGCGCTCATGTAGCCGCGGATCACAATGCCGTATTTTTCCTTCAGCCATTTCTTCGCGATGGCGCCGGCGCCGACGATCGGCGCGGTGAGCCGCGCCGACGAGCGCCCGCCGCCGCGCGGATCGCGAAAGCCGTATTTCTGCGTATAGGTGTAGTCGGCGTGGCCGGGACGGAAAGTCTCGCCGATGTTGCCGTAGTCCTTGCTGCGCTGGTCTTCGTTGCGGATCAGGAGCGCGAGCGGGGTACCGGTCGTCTTGCCTTCATACAGGCCGGACAG
>DAHWJK010000367.1:0-10828 GCA_027344185.1 Thiobacillus sp. | reverse complement strand
TTCTTCAGCGACAGGCCGCATTCGAAGTTGGCCTTGACTTCCTTGACGTCGTCCTTGAAGCGCTTGAGCGAATCGAGCTCGCCCTGGTGGATCACCACGTTGTTGCGCAGCACGCGGATGCCGGCGTTGCGCTTGATCACGCCGTCGGTGACGTAGCAACCGGCAATGGTGCCGACCTTGGAAATGACGAACACCTGGCGGACTTCCACGCTGCCGATGACGCTTTCGCGTTTCTCGGGGGCCAGCATGCCGGACAGCGCGGCTTTCACCTCGTCCACCGCTTCGTAGATGATGTTGTAGTAGCGGATATCGACTCCGCTGGATTCGGCCAGCTTGCGGGCCGATGCATCGGCCCGCACGTTGAAGCCGATCAGCACCGCCTTGGAGGCAAGCGCCAGGTTGACGTCGGATTCGGTGATCGCACCGACCGCGCTGTGGATGATGTTGACCTTGACTTCGTCGGTCGACAGCTTGGCCAGCGCGTGCGCGAGGCCTTCGTACGAGCCCTGCATGTCGGCCTTGAGGATGATCGGCAGCTGCTGCACTTCGCCCTGGCCCATCTGGTCGAACATCGATTCCAGCTTGGCGGCCTGTTTTTTGGCGAGCTGCACGTCGCGGAACTTGCCCTGACGGAACAGCGCGATTTCGCGCGCCTTGCGCTCGTCCGGCAGCACCATCATGTCTTCGCCTGCCTGCGGCACATCGGACAGACCCTGGATTTCGACCGGAATCGACGGGCCGGCCTCGACCACGGTCTTGCCGGCTTCGTCGAGCATGGCGCGCACGCGGCCGAAGGCCTGGCCGGCCAGCACCATGTCGCCGCGGCGCAAGGTGCCGGACTGCACCAGCAGTGTGGTGACCGGGCCCTTGCCCTTGTCGAGACGCGCTTCGATGACGATGCCGCGGGCAGGGCCGTCGGCGGCCGCCTGCAGCTCCAGCACTTCGGCCTGCAGCAGGATGGCGTCGAGCAGGCCGTCGATGTTGGTGTTGGCCTTGGCCGACACTTCGACGAACTGGGTGTCGCCGCCCCATTCCTCGGGGGTGACGCCCTGCGCCACGAGTTCCTGACGGATGCGCTCGGGGTTGGCTTCGGGCTTGTCGACCTTGTTCACTGCCACCACCAGCGGCACGTTGGCGGCCTTGGCGTGATGAATGGCTTCGATGGTCTGCGGCATCACGCCATCGTCGGCCGCGACCACCAGCACCACGATGTCGGTCGCCTTGGCGCCGCGCGCGCGCATGGCAGTAAACGCCTCGTGGCCCGGGGTGTCGAGGAAGGTGATGACGCCCTTTTCGGTTTCGACGTGGTAGGCGCCGATGTGCTGGGTGATGCCGCCGGCTTCACCGCTGGCCACCCGGGTGCGCCGGATGGTGTCGAGCAGCGAGGTCTTGCCGTGGTCGACGTGGCCCATCACGGTGACGACCGGCGGGCGGGCGCGCACTTCGTGCGTGCTGACCTCGCCGCTATCGACCAGGAAGGCTTCCGGCGTATCCAGCGCGGCCGGCTTGCCGATATGGCCCATTTCCTCGACCAGGATGATGGCGGTTTCCTGGTCGAGCACTTGGTTGATGGTGACCATGGTGCCCAGCTTCATCAGCGCCTTGATCACCTCGGCGGCTTTCACCGACATCTTGTGGGCGAGTTCGGCGACCGTGATGGTTTCCGGCACCAGCACTTCGCGCACGACCGGTTCGGTGGGCGCAACAAATGTGGTGTCTTCCTGGCTGCCGGACTTGGATTTGCCCTTGCGGCCGCGCCAGCCTGCGTCGGGCACGGCGCCGCCACGGGTCTTGAGCCCGCCCTTGCGGCGCGCGGCGTCGTCCTTCCAGGTGCCGCCGGCTTTCTTGTCGGGCCCCTTGGCGCCCTTGGCCGCAGCCGGCTTGTCCGGCCTGTGCAGGGTTTTTTCGGTGGGGGCAGCCGGCGCGGCGGGCGCGGCGGCTTTTTCGGCGGCTGCCAGCTTGGCGGCCTCGCGTGCGGCTTCAGCCTGCTTGCGCAGGGTCTCGCGTTCCGCGCGGGCCCTGGCATCGGCAGCCTGGCGCTCCTGCAGCGCCGTGTGGCGGCGAGCCTCCTCTTCGCGCGCCTTGACTTCGGCCTCGTTCAGGATGGATGCTTTTTTGATGCGGGTGGTTTTTTTCGCGGCCGGCGCGTCTTCTGCCGCCGCCTCGGTGGGTGCAGCCTCGACTTCGACGGCGGCTTCGGGCACGGGCGCTTCGGCGGGCTTGGCCTTCTTGGCAGGCGCTTTCTTTGCGGCCGGCGCCGCTTCGGGCTCGGCGGTCGGCACGGGTTCGACGACGGGGGCCTGCGCAGGCTCGACGTCGACGACGGGCAGGACGACGGCCTCGACCTGCGGGGCGACCTGGACGTCCGGCGCGGGCTCCGCGACAGGCTGGGCTTCAGCCGTCAGCGCAGCGGGATCGCGCTTGACGTAGGTGCGCGACTTGCGCACTTCGACCTGGATGGTGCGCGATTTGCCGGTGCTGTCCGTCTTGCGGATTTCGCCGGTCTGCTTGCGGGTGATGGTGATCTTGGTCTTGCCGGTCTCGCCACCGCCGCCGTGCATTTTGCGCAGATAGTCGAGCAAATGCGCCTTGTCCGCTTCTGTGACAGGGTCGACGACATCGTTCTTGCTGACGCCCGCCGCCTTCAGCTGTTCAAGCAACAGCTGGGGCGGCAGTTTCAGTTCCTGGGCGAATTGTTCAACGTTCATGCAGTCCTCTTAGCCTTGGGCGAACCAGGGCGCGCGTGCGGCCATGATCAATTGTTTGGCGCGTTCGGCATCCATGGCGGACATTTCAGTCAGCTCATCGACTGCCAGTTCCGCCAGATCCTCGGTGGTATGGATGCCTTTGCTGGCAAGCGTGCGTGCGGTTTCTGCGTCCATGCCTTCGAGCGACAGCAGGTCGCCGGCCGAGGCCTCGACCCGCTCCTCGCCGACGATGGCCGCAGTCAATAGGGCATTGCGGGCGCGGTTGCGCAGTTCGTTGACCAGGTCCTCGTCGAAGGCTTCGATCTCGAGCATTTCGTTCAGCGGGACGTAGGCGACTTCTTCCAGCGTGGAGAAGCCTTCGTCGACCAGAATCTGGGCGACTTCTTCGTCCACATCGAGCTTCTCGATGAAGAGCGCGAGCGTCTTGCCGCTTTCGGTCGACTGTTTTTCTTCTGCCGCTTCGCGCGACATGATATTGAGTTCCCAGCCGGTCAGCTCGGACGCCAGGCGCACGTTCTGGCCGCCGCGGCCGATCGCCATCGCCAGCTGTTCCTCGTCGACCACCACGTCCATGCTGTGCTTGTCCTCGTCGACGACGATGGAGCTGACTTCGGCCGGCGCCAGCGCATTGATGACGTACTGCGCAGGATCGTCCGACCAGTGGATGATGTCGACGCGCTCGCCGGCGAGTTCGTTGGTCACCGAGGTGACGCGCGAGCCCCTGAGGCCGATGCAGGTGCCGATCGGGTCGATGCGCGGGTCGTGCGAGACGACGGCGATCTTGGCCCTGAGGCCGGGATCGCGAGCGGCGGCCTTGATTTCCAGCAGGCCTTCCTCGATCTCGGGTACTTCCAGTTCGAACAGCTTCATGATGAATTCGGGCGCGGTGCGCGACAGCACCACCTGGGGGCCGCGGGCGCCGCGGTCGATGCGCAGCAGGTAGGCGCGGACGCGGTCGCCGACGCGCAGGTTCTCGCGCGGAATCATCTGGTCGCGGTGCAGGAAGCCCTCGACGCGGCCGGATTCGATGATCGCGTTGCCGCGGTCGATGCGCTTGACGACGCCGTTGACGAGGTGCTCCTTGCGGGAGAGGAAGTCCTGAATGATCTGCTCGCGCTCGGCGTCGCGGATCTTTTGCAGGATGACCTGCTTGGCGGCCTGCGCACCGATGCGGCCGAACTCGACGTTCTCCAGCGGCTCTTCGATGTAGTCGCCGATTTCGATGTCGGGATGCTTGTCCTGGGCGTCGATCAGCAGGATCTGGTAACCCTCGGATTCCAGATCGGCTTCGGTGACGACCTGCCAGCGGCGGAAGGATTCGTATTCGCCGGTTTCGCGGTCGATCGACACGCGCACGTCGGACTCTTCCTTGAAGCGCTTCTTGGTGGCGGAGGCGAGCGCCTGCTCCAGCGCTTCGAACACCACGTCCTTGTCCACGTTCTTTTCGCGTGCCAGCGCGTCGGCCAGCATCAACAATTCACGGCTCATCATTTCCTCCAGCCTCGCCTAAACCAGGGGTTTCAGGCGGGCAGTGTCCACATTTCTCAAATCAACCGACACTTCCGTGCCATCAACAATCAGCTTCACTGCATCGTTTTCCAGGCCCACCAGCTGACCGCTGAGGCGCCGCCGGTTGTCCATCGGCACGCGCAGCTTCAGCGCCACCTGCTCGCCGGCGAAGCGCACATAATCCTGCGGCTTGACCAGCGGACGGTCGATGCCGGGCGAGGACACCTCCAGCCGGTCATAGTCGATGTTCTCGACCGTGAACAGATGGGTCAGGTGGTTGCTCACAGCCACGCAGTCGTCAATTGTGATGCCTTCCGGCTTGTCGATGTAAATTCGCATCAATCCGCGACCGGCGCGTTCCAGCATCACCAGCTCGTAACCGAGACCGGCAAGAACAGGTTCCAGGCGCGCGGGCAAATCCATCATTGCAAATCCATTATCGCGGCAGGCGTCGCACAAATAAAAAATGGGCGAATTGCCCATTTAAACGTAATAAAGCGGCCGAATTATACCATTCGCGCCGGCAGACTGAAAGGGAATGATGGTGCCCGGAACCGGAATCGAACCGGTACGCCATCGCTGGCGAGGGATTTTAAGTCCCTTGTGTCTACCAATTTCACCATCCGGGCAAAGCGGACGGCCAGAATCTGGAGGCGCGAGCCGGAGTCGAACCGACCTACACGGATTTGCAATCCGGTGCATAACCGCTTTGCTATCGCGCCAATGCGGTAAACCACTGTAAACGAAAAGGGGAAAACGTCCGGACTGAGCCCTTCTGTTTTCCCCGGAATGCTGGAGCGGGAAAGGAGGTTCGAACTCCCGACCTCAACCTTGGCAAGGTTGCGCTCTACCAGCTGAGCTATTCCCGCGTTGAAGGCTGCGCATTATGGTGATTCCGTCTTTTTCTGTCAACACCCCCGGGTGGAATTCAGGGTGTTTTTCGCAAGGCGCGCGCAGCCATCACCAGGTAATACGCCATCGACACCAGGGTGAGCAGCGCGGCCACCCAGATCAGAACCGTGCCGAGGGTCGCGATGGGCAGGCCGGCAACAGGTTGGAAATACAGCAGCAACACGATGGCAACCATCTGCCCCGTGGTTTTCAGCTTGCCGACGAAGGACACCGCGACGCTGGCGGATTTGCCGGCCTTGGCCATCCACTCGCGCAGCGCCGAAATGGTGATTTCGCGGCCAATGATGATCAGACCGACCAGCGGCGCCACGCGGCCGAGGTCGATCAGCACGATCAGCGCGGCGGCGACCATCAGCTTGTCGGCCACCGGGTCGAGGAAAGCGCCGAAGGCCGAGGTCTGGCCGAGCGCGCGCGCCAGATAACCGTCGAGCCAGTCGGTCAGCGCCGCCACGCCGAAAAATGCCGCAGCGAGCAGGTTGGCATGCTGCGGCGTCACCCAGCCGTCGGGCAGATAGAACACGCCTGCCATCAGCGGGATGAACAGGATGCGCAACCAGGTCAGCAGGTTGGGGAGGTTTAGAGGCATTTATTCGGGGAACCTCGGTTGGACGGGTGTGTAGCGGCACCCATTTGTCTCGCGAGCCGGATCGAACGCTGACACGTCAACATTCATGCAGCATTTCATAAGGGTTTGAGCGGTCAATTGAGGTTTCCCGGTTAATGCAGCGCATGGTAAATGGTTTCCGCCAATTCTCGGCTGATACCGTTGACCGAGGCAAGCGCGTCGACGCCTGCGTCGCGCACGCCCTGCAGGCCGCCGAAGTGTTCGAGCAGCTGTTTGCGCCGCTTGGGGCCGATGCCGGCGATGTCTTCCAGCGTCGACTGCATGCGCGCCTTGCCGCGTTTGGCGCGGTGGCCGGTGATGGCAAAGCGGTGCGCCTCGTCGCGCACCTGCTGGATCAGATGAAAGCCAGGGTGGTCCTTGGCGAGCCTGAGCTCGCGGCCGTCGGCAAAGATCAGCGTTTCCAGCCCGGGCTTGCGCGCCTCGCCCTTGGCGACGCCGAGCAGCAGGACCTCGCCGAGCCCCAGTTCGTTCATCGCCTCGACCGCGCTCGATATCTGCCCTTTGCCGCCGTCGATCAAGAGCAGGTCGGGCAAGACGCCGTTTTCCTCGATGCTCCTGTGGAAGCGTTTGGTGAGCGCGGCACGCATAGCCGCATAGTCGTCGCCCGGCGTGATGCCGGCGATGTTGTAGCGCCGGTAGTCGGATTTCTTCAGGTCGTCGCCTTCGTACACCACGCAGGAGGCGACGGTCGCTTCGCCCATGGTGTGCGAAATATCGAAGCATTCGATGCGCTTGAGTCCCGGCAGGTCGAGCGTGTCGGCGAGGGCCGCCAACCGCTGCGACTGGTTGGCGCGGTCGGCGCTGCGGCGCTCGGCCGACAGGCGGGCATTGGCCTGTGCCATGGTGAGCCAGACACGGCGCTCGCCGGTGACGCGATGCTGGAGGACGACCTTCTTGCCGGCCTGCTGCGAGAGCAGCGTTTCCAGTGCATCGGTCTCAATGGGTTCGTTGACCAGGATGCGCGCCGGGATCGGGTGGTCGAGATAATGCTGGGCGATGAAAGCATCGAGCGCCTCGGCCGGCGTCGCCCCTTCGCCATGTTGCGGGAAGAAGCTGCGGTCGCCGAGATGGCGGCCGCCGCGAATCATGGTCTGGTTGACCGCGATCACGCCCGCGACTTCGGCCACCGCGACCACGTCGGCGTCGGCCTCGCTGCCGGTGGTGTCGACGAACTGCTTCTCGCGCACCGTCGCCAGCATGCGCAGGCGGTCGCGCAGCAGCGCCGCCGTCTCGAAATCGAGCGCGACCGCGGCGGCGTTCATCTGCGCGGTGATTTTCTCGGTCAGCGCGGTGGCTTCCCCCTTGAGCAACTGCGCGGCACCATCGATGTCGCGCGCGTAGGCGTCCGCATCGATGCGCTCGACGCAGGGCGCGGTGCAGCGCTTGATCTGGTGCAGCAGACAGGGGCGCGAGCGATTGGCAAACACGCTGTCTTCGCAGGTGCGCAGCTGGAACACCTTCTGCAAGAGCTGCATGCTTTCGCGCACCGCGTAGGCATTGGGGTAGGGGCCGAAGGCCTGGTCGCGTTTTTTCGGCGTGCCGCGGAAGTAGGCCAGGCGCGGGAAGCGGTGCCCGGTCAGCAGCAGGTAGGGATAGGACTTGTCGTCGCGGAACAGGATGTTGAAGCGCGGCTTCAGTCCCTTGATCAGGTTGTTTTCCAGCAGCAGCGCCTCGGCTTCGGTGCGCGTTACCGTGGTGTCGATGTGGTCGACGCTTTTCAGCATCAGCCGGATGCGCGGGCTCTGGTCGGTCTTCTGGAAATAGCTGCAGACGCGCTTCTTCAGGTCTTTTGCCTTGCCGACATAGAGCACCGCGCCGGCCGCGTCGATCATGCGATAGACGCCGGGGCGGGTGGGCAGCGAGGCGAGGAATTCCTTGTCGACGCTCAAGGCTCAGTCTTCGTCGAGCAGCTTCCCCGCGATCGCCCAGTTCTCGTCCGGCAGTTCCTCGAACGCGATGTACGTATACGACGCCGGCTTGCCGGCGTGGCGCTCCAGCGTGGCGGTGATTTCCTCGGCGACTTTCTGCTTCTGCTCGCGGGTCAGCGTGCCGGCGAGCTTGATGGTGACGACGGGCATGGTCAGTTCTCGCTTTGAATACGGGTGAACACGGCCGCGAACATCTCCGGGGTGAGGCGGCGCGTCTGGGTATTGTAGCGGGAGCAGTGGTAGCTGCTGACCAGCCGTCGGCCGTCGGGCAGGAGGTAGTCGCTGGCGTGGGCGAAGGGGTAGTCCTTGAGCTTGAGGCCCTGCGCGCGCAGCACGGCCTGATGCGCGATCCGGCCCAGCGCCAGGATGCTGGCGTGTTCGGGCAGCGCGGCCAGCTCGGCCGCAAGAAACCGGTTGCATTCGCGAATCTCGCCCGGCTCCGGCTTGTTGGCGGGCGGCAGGCATTTGACCGCGTTGGTAATGCGGCAGCCGGTGAGGGTGAGGCCATCGTCGACCGAAACGGATTCCGGCGCGCTGGCGTAGCCGAATTTGTGCAGGGTTTCGTACAGGAGCACGCCGGCATAGTCGCCAGTGAAGGGGCGCCCGCTGCGGTTGGCGCCGTGCATGCCGGGCGCGAGCCCGACGATCAGCAGTTGGGGCGCAGTGTCACCGAAGGCGGGCACCGGACGCGCATGGTAGTCGGGATGGCGAATGCGCACCTCGTCCAGGAACGTGGCGAGGCGCGGGCAGGCGCGGCAGTCGAGATCGAAGTCCATCGGAACCCACAAAAAACGCCCCACGGCGGGGGCGTTCATTGTACGCGCGGCGACGCTCAGCTTTCGATCGGCCCGGCGGCGGTCTGCATGTAGTTCTGCTCGCCCATGCGCTTGACGAGGTCGAGCTGGGTTTCGAGATAGTCGATGTGTTCTTCGGTGTCGGACTGGATGCCGGTGAGGATTTCGCGCGAGACAAAATCCTTTACCGTCTCGCAGTGTGCGATGGCCTCGATATACAGCGCGCGGCCGGTAAGTTCCAGCTTGAGGTCGCAGCCCAGGCACTCGACCACGTTCTCGCCGATCATCAGCTTGTTCAGATCCTGCAGGTTGGGCAGGCCTTCCAGAAAGAGAATGCGCTCGATCAGTTTGTCGGCATGGCGCATTTCCTCGATCGACTCCTCGTATTCGTGCTTGCCCAGGGCGGTCAGGCCCCAGTTCTTGTACATGCGGGCATGCAGGAAATACTGGTTGATGGCGGTGAGTTCCACCGTCAATGCCTTGTTCAGATACTGGATGACTTTCTTGTCGCCTTTCATGCCGCGCTCCTGATATTTATATTGAAAGCACCGGCGCGGTGCCGGTGCTGGATGATTTTATGGGTCTGCTAACCATTTTAGAGGATCGGTCAGGCAAGACAAGGCTGATTTGTAGCGGACGGGTATCAGGCCGCCGCCACGCTCGCGCAGTAAGCGTCTTCTTTGCGCACCTCGTTCACGGCTTCACGCAGCACATCCCGGGCGCAGCGCCCGCATTTGCCGCACTGGGTGGCGACGCCCAGCTCACGGCTCAGTTCGCGCATGCTGCACACACCCTCGGTGCGCACCAGGCGACGGATATCGTTATCGGTTACACCGCGACAAAGACAGACGTACATGTGTGCCTCCTGCTATCGGACCAGTTCGGCACATTCTAATTAAATGAGAATGATTGTCAATAATATTTTTATTTTGGCACGGATTTCGTCCGCATCTCCGCATCTCTTTGAGCATGAGGACGAGGATGGCAGGGGCGCCTTGCGGTGCTGCGCACCCCCTAAGCCTGGCCGAACTTGAAGGAAATCGGCTGCAAATCCGCTGACCGGTTCATGTTTCGCCGCTTTGCCGGACAATAGAATGACTATTGCCCGGCAAAATCGTCAAAACCGGTACGTGCCCAGCCGAATTTTTGCTTCGATGCTTCAAGTCCGGCAGGCTGCCAGCTGACTCCGGTCAGAACTGGTAGCCGACGCCGACGTTGAAGCCGTTCTGGTTCTTGCCGTCGTCGTTGTCCTGGTGCTGGTAGTCGGCCTTGACCACCACGTCGGGATGAGGCCAGAAGTTCACGCCGGCATCGATCTGCTTCTTCTCGCTGTTGCCGCTGTCGCCAGCGGCGTTGTCCCAGAGGTTGTAGCGGGCGAAGATACCCCACTGTTCGGACAGCTTGAGCGAAGGCTCGATATACCAGCCGAGTTGCTTGTCGGCCCCGATCGCTTCGGGCCCGCTGCCGTCCAGGTTCCATTGCGAATACAGCGCCTTGAGGCCGAACGGGCCCTTGGTGAACACGCCATGCACCTCGGCCAGCGTCGCGCTGCCTGCGGTCGCGTCTGTGCTCTGTGTGATATCGCTCTGGTACTGCAGTGAGCCTGAGAGCTCGAGGCCGGGTACTCCGGTCCATTTCAGGCGCGCGGTGTAGGCGAGATCGTCGGCCTTGGCGTTGCTGGTCTTCTGGCGGCCACCCCGCGGTGCGTAGCCCTTCGCCGCAGTGGTGGACAGGCCTTCGTGCATGGCGAAATCGTAGCCGAAGCCGCCGCCCAGGTCCCCGGCGAGTGCTGCGCCGCCCGCCCACCAGGTTGCCGGAATGATGTTGCCCTCGATCGGGTTGCGCTCCACGCCGTAGAAGGTCGGCGGCTCGTGCGTTTCGTTGATCAGGCCGACGGGCAGCAGGAACACCCCGCCCTTGACGCGATGGTTGGGCGTGAGGTCATACTCGACGTAGGCCTGCTCGAGTTCGATCTCGCCGTTGCCGCTGTCCTTGCTGAAGAAGCTGTGCTCGACCTCGATCTCGGAGAAAAAGCGGGTGCGCTCGTTGAAGGTATGGCCGAAGAACAGCACGAAACGATGCAGGTCGAATTCGTCCTTGTCCTTCGCACCGCCTTCACCCTCGAGGTTGTTGTAGTGCAGCTCGCCGTAGCCGCCGATGCGGGTGTTTTCCGCCCACGACGCTGAACCGGTGGATGCGCTTTTTTCCACTTGCTCGCTGGTCGCGGCGACCTGTTGCTCGGTGCGCTTGATCTGGCCCTTGAGCGCCTGGTTTTCGGTTTCGAGCATGTTGAGGCGTGTTTCCAGCGCCTGCAGACGCGCCTCCATTCCGGTATCGGCGAGCGCCGGCGGA
>DAHWJK010000353.1:0-5389 GCA_027344185.1 Thiobacillus sp. | reverse complement strand
TTGTCCTGTTCGGGTGAAGCGTGCGCCGTGGCGACGCCCAGCGCGATGCCCAGCCCTGCCATCCCCGTCAGCAATTTCATGATGATTTGTTGTTTCATGCCGTCCTCCAGAAACCTGTTGATTGAAGCGGAAGCGGGGCTTGCGCCCCGCTCGTCTGCCGTCTCAGCCGATGGTGGCTTCGGCGCTATTCTTGTCGCCCTTGTTGTCGGTCCAGTTGACGACGACCTTGTCGCCTTTTTTCGGCCCCTTGACACGGAACCCGAGGTAGGGGTTCTTCGAGATGCCGCCGGAGAGACCGGCGTCGAGCACTTTCCCGCCGTTGACGGTGGCCGTCACGTTGGTGATGTAGTGCGCCGGCACGAGTTGGCCGGTCTTCGCGTCCTTGCGCAGGCCGGTTTCCATCGGGTGATTCATCAACACTTTGACATCGGCGACGTCGCCGGTCATCGTGGCACGGATACGCATCGGTTCAGCCATTTGGCTTTCCTTTCCTGAAAGTGGTTGCCTCGGAGACGAGGCGATTCGATTCGAAAATTCGGTGAGAGGGGATCAGCCGCCGCAGCCGCCGATGGTGACCTTGACTTCCTTGGCAGCCGTGTAGGACTTGCCGCCGGCCGTCACCACGGCGCGGACCAGCGAGGTCTGGCTCATCTTGATGCGGGTCGAGATGTAGCCTGCGGCGCCGCCCATGAGGCCGAAATCGGCAAGCAGGGGGGTCGGGTTCTTTTCGGCCAGGATGGCGATGGCGGTCGTGCCGGCGATGCCGCTGGTCACTTCGACCGGGACCACTGCGCCGTTTTCGGCGATGTCCGGTGCCTTGATGGTGATGTCCTTGGAATCGACGAGGCCGCTGGCGCCCATGTTCTTCAAGGCGTCGCCGACGTTCTTCGCCTCGAAGGCGCTGCGCGGGACATCGGCGAGGGCCTGGGTGGGCCGCAGCAGGCCGGCGGCCACGGCGACGGCCACGGTGCCCGCGCCTGCGGCGCCTTTCAGTACGTTTCTACGAAGTGCGTTCATGAGCAATGTCTCCTGATTGAACAAAATTACAGACCGTAAACGAAGTCGGTCACTTTATCGATTTCGGCTTCCGTCAGCACGCCGTGCTTGCCGTAGGGGATCATCGAGCTGCCGGGGTTGGCGACGGTAGCGTCCCAGATCTGGGCGCGCAGGGCGGCCTTGCTGGGGTAGCGAGCGCTCATGGCGATCAGGGGCGGGCCATACAGACCGGGCGACTGCGCATCGGGCACGGTGGGCATCGCATGGCAGGCCAGGCAGTTGCCCTTGGTGCGGTTGAAGGCAATGTCCTTGCCGGTTTCTTCTTTCTTGGGAGCTGCGGCGCCTGCCTGCTGGGCCAGAACGCTACCCGACAGCATGAGGGCGCTGATCGCACAGGCTGCTGCTACATACTTTCGCATGGTCATCCTCCTAATTTTTGACGTCATGATGTGAGCGCTTCCTCTTGGGGGTGCCCTGCGGGGAACGCTATCCACTCTATGGATGACCCAAGCATAGTGGAATTCGTTTTTTGATGGCAAGACCGCAGGGATATTTTTGCGGGAATATTGCGGGGTAAATTCCTACCAGCCGCATGAAATAAGGGGATTGGGCGGGGTGCGCTCAATTCTTGCGCTGCGTCTTCTCGGCTTCCTGCCACTCGCGACGCCGCGCTTCGGCCGCCGAGAGTTCGTGGAAATTGCCGTCGCCGGCGCGGATGCCGAGGTTGAGTTGCTCGATGGCGGCGACGAGGTTGCCGCTCAGCGCGAACACCTCGGCCTGCGCGCGATGGCTGAGCAGGCGGTGGCCGAGTTGGGCGTGCGCCTCGGCCGCCAGTCGCCACAGGCGGCGGTCGAGCGGATACAGCACCAGCTGCCGTTCGATGCGGGCGAGGGCGTCGGCCGACCGGGCGTTGGCCAGCAGCGCGGCGAGGTAGCCATATTGCATCGGACGATAGCCCGGATGGGCGGCGGTGCCGGCTTCGTACCGCTTGAGGGCGAGCGCGGCGTCGCCGGCGGCGAGCGCAAGCTGCGCGGCGAGCTGCCGAATCATGGGATGGGGCGTGCCGGCCAGCAGCGGCTTCAGTTCGGTCTCCGCTTCCTGGAAGGCGCGGGCGCGCAGCAAGGCCGACACGAGGGTGTAGCGGGCCGCGGCTTCGCTGCTGAAGCGGCGATCGCGGAGCGCGGCGCGCGCGTTTGCCACGGCGTCGTGCGGCGTACCCTCGCGGGCACGCAGCCGGGCGCGCACCAGCTGGAAGTCGAGGCTGTCCGCCACTTGCTGGTAGGGTGCCGATTCGCTGCGCGCTTCCATGTCGGCGATGCGGTCGCTGGTGAGCGGGTGGGTGCGCAGATAGGCGGGCGCGCTGCTGTCGTAGAAGCGGCTGGCGCGCTGCAGGCGGTTGAAGAAGCCGCTCATGCCGCGCGGATCGAAGCCGGCGCGCACGAGCATGTCGTAGCCGAGGCGGTCGGCTTCGCGCTCGTAGTCGCGGCTGTAGTTGAGCTGGCTCTGGATCGAATAGGCCTGGGTGGCGGCGATGGCGGCGCCCGCCACGTTGGAGTTGGAGCGCGACGCCAGGAGCGCCAGCGCTAGCGCGGCCAGAGTCGGCCATTGGCTCTGGCTCTGCGATGCGACCATGCGGGCGATATGGTCCTGGGTGACGTGGGCGATTTCGTGCGCGACCACGCCGGCAAGTTCGGATTCATTCTGCGCGGCAACGAGCAGTCCGGTGTGCACGCCGACGTTGCCGCCCGGCATGGCGAAGGCGTTGATGGTGGGGTCGTCGACGACGAAGAAGACGAATTCGCGCTGGTTGCGCGTGCTCATCGACACCAGCGTGTAACCGAGCTGGTTGAGGTAGGTCTCGATCTCGGGGTCGTCGAGGTAGCGCGGGTCGGTGTAGACGTCGCGCATGATCGCGCGGCCGAGCGCCTGTTCTTCCTGATCGGAGAAATACTGGCGCGACACCTCGCCCAGATCGGGCAGGTCGGACGCGACGACCGGCTGGACGGCGAGGGAAACGGCAAGCAGGGTGCGCAGGAGGAACATCAGAGCGGGGGGCAGGCAGGCAACGGCATTTCGATTAGGATGCGCGGATTGTCCATCAGGTTCCTGTCATGAGCGAGTTCACTCATTTCGACGAGGGCGGCCGCGCCGTCATGGTCGACGTCGCCGCCAAGGCCGACACCCGCCGCGTCGCGGTCGCAGAAGGGCGCATCCGCATGTTACCCGAGACGCTGGCACGCATCCTCGCCGGCCGCGCCGACAAGGGCGACGTGCTCGGCATCGCGCGCATCGCCGCGATCCAGGCGACCAAGCGCACGGCCGAGCTGATTCCCCTGTGCCATCCCATCGCGCTGACGAAAGTGAGCGTCGACTTCGCGCACGATGTTGCCCACTCGACGGTCACCTGCACGGTCACCGCCGAAACCGTCGGCAAGACCGGCGTCGAGATGGAAGCGCTCACCGGCGTATCGGTCGCGCTTTTGACCATATATGACATGTGCAAGGCGGTCGACCGCGGCATGGCGATGTCGGACATCCGCCTGCTCGAAAAGCAGGGCGGGCGCTCGGGCCACTGGCGCGTCGCTTCGTAAGGGGTTCGCTGGTCCAAAGCGCCTCTTGCAAGGTCTGGGCGCGGCGGCAAGATAGCCGACATGTACAAGACGTTCTTCACGCAAAGCGCGACCGCCCTCCTGCTGGCCGTCGGCACGCTCGCGGCGCACGCGGACGCCCCCGACCACCGCGTGTTCGCCACCGAGGGGGATCTCCGGGTGTTGTGGGTGTCGCCCGAGCGTGGCCGCACCGAGCCCGAACTGCACGCGGCCGGGCAACTCGCCGCACGCGGCGTCGAGACCTGGTCGCTCGATCTGGTGAGCGCCTACTTCCTGCCGCAATTGCCAAGCAGCATGGATGCCGTGCCGGCGGCGGACATGGCCGGCTTCCTGCGCGCCGGACTCGCGCACGGCAAGTCGGTCCTGGTCTACGCGGTTTCGCGCGCCGCGGTGCCGGTGCTGCGCGGCGCGGCGGCGCTCGACGCGGCGGAGCGGCGGCGTCTGTGCGTGATGCTGGTCTACCCCAATCTCTATACCGTGGCGGAGCCACTCGCCGAACCGGAATACCTGGCCTTCGGCAGTCTCGACGGTCTGCGTGTGAACGTGCTGCAGCCGCGCCGCTCGGCGGCCACGCCCTGGCTGCCGGGGCTGGTCGACAGTTTGGCGCGGCAGGGTGTGACGACCCGCCACGTGATTCTGGAGAATCTGCGCGAAGGCTGGTGGATGCGCGAGACGCCGACTGAATTCGAAATCGCCGAGAGCCGCCGTATGGACGCCATGCTCTTGCGTGAATGGGACAATTGGGGATGCCGATGAACTTGAAACAATGGATGGGCGGCCTGTTCGCGGGCCTGGTGTGGGCGGTCGGCGCGCAGGCCGCCGGGTTCGAGACGCGACCGGCGACACCGGCGCCCGAACTGAAGGCGCAGGACCTCGCCGGCGCCACGAAGACCCTGGCGGACTATCGTGGCAAGGTGGTGCTGCTGAATTTCTGGGCGTCGTGGTGCCCACCCTGTCTGCGCGAAATGCCCTCGATGGAGCGCCTGCGGGACAAGATGGCGGGGCGGCCCCTGGTCATCGTCGCACTCGACAGCGCCGAGACGCGGGCGGAAGTCGACGCCTTCCTGGCTAAGATGACGCTGGGCTTTCCCATCCTGCTCGACCCGGACGGCAGCAATACCAAGCGCTGGAAGGTCTTCGCGCTGCCGACTACCTTCCTGCTCGACGCGTCAGGGCGTATCCGTTACGTGCTGACCGGGCCGACCGAGTGGGACGAGGGCGAAGCGCTGGCAAAGGTCGAGACATTGCTGGCCGAACTGCCGGCGCAGCCTCCGCAGTAAGTCCCCGGCGGGGGTAAATCCCCACAAAAATCAAGGAATTCCATCAATGTGTCTTATGGGCGCATCAACCGTTTTGCTTGCCAGCGGCTGGCGCTCGAGTGCAAAATAACAGAATATTCGAAAAGTTTAATATTAAGTCGTTCCCGCGGCGCGGCGTACTTGTGCGCTGGCGCTGCTTCCAGCAGTCACCTAGTGTGTAAATCCGGGCAGGAATAACGCGACTCCGCAAGGAGCCGTCGGGAACAATTTTTTCAAACCACGAGGCAGCATGAACGCCAAGATCAAACTCGAAAACCACGACGCGCAGGAAATCAAGTACACCACCTGCTACATGTGCGCTTGCCGCTGCGGCATCAAGGTCACGCTGGAGGACAACAAGGTCCGCTTCATCCAGGGTAACCGCAACCACCCGACCAACCAGGGCGTGCTGTGCGCCAAGGGCTCGGCGGGCATCATGAAGCAGTACTCGACCGCGAAGCTGACCCAGCCGCTGATGCGCAAGCC
>DAHWJK010000350.1:0-8787 GCA_027344185.1 Thiobacillus sp. | reverse complement strand
GCGTATTCCGTGACTGCGACAAACCCGTGGCGGTTCGCGCAGTTCGGCGATACCTCGCTGGCCGTGAGCAAGGCGGTTCAGTTGCAGAGTATTTCCACCGGGACTGACTTTGCCGACCTCAACGCGCCGAGTGCTGCGGTGATGTGTGTATCCAATCGCTTCGTCATGTTGGGGAACACCAACAACGGAGGCTCCGGCACGACCTACGGCGATTCACCCGACCGCTGGTATTGCTCCGCCATCGAGGACGAAACGGACTGGACGCCATCGGTGACGACGCAATGCGCCACCGGTCGGCTGGTCGATACGCCTGGGGCGATCACGGCGATGCGCACGCTCGGCGAGATCATCGTGGCGTACAAAGACGGCTCCATGTACATCGGCACCTATGAGGGTCCGCCTGCGGTGTGGCGCTTCGACCTCGTATCGTCGGAAGTCGGCACCTCGTCGCATGAGGGCGTGGTTGAGCTGCACAACATGCACTATTTCATCGGGCCTGACGACTTCTACCGCTATCAGCTAGGAGGTCTCCCGGTTTCCATCGGTGCGCCGGTCAAGGAATGGTTTTTCAGCAATTGCGACCCAGCCTACAAGGGCCTGATTCGGCACGCGCACGACAAGGTTAATTCGCTGATCTACTGGTTCTACCCGTCTGTCGGCACCTCGACGCTGAATAGCTGCATCGTCTACAACTACAAGTCCGATAAATGGGGCGTTGCAGATCGTGACATTGAATGCGCGGTCGACTACATCACCGGGGGCTACACATACGACACGCTCCCTTTCTCGACCTATGACACTTGGCCGGAAGTCTCCTACGACTCGGCCTTCTGGAACACGCAATCCAGGTACGTCGGATACATCGGCACCGATCACAAGCTCGTCACGTTGACCGGCGCAAGCTCAAGCTCAAGCCTCACCACGGGCGACTACGGCGAGGACGGGCTGTTCACCCTGCTCGACCGGGTGACGCTGCGCTACCTCGCCAAGCCGACCACGGCGACGATGACGAACTACTACCAGAACGAGCATGGGGATACTTGGACCACTGACGTTAGCACAAGTGAGAACTCCGGGCGTTTCGACGTGCTGCGCAGCGCCCCTTGGCATAGGGTCAAGTTCGATTTCACTGGCGACCTTGAAGTGACGGGCGCGAATGCAAGCACGAAGCCTGACGGCGTGTATTGAGACCATGCGACTGCAAACAAACCCGACAATTGCCGGCATCTCTGCCGACCTGATGCGCCTGCTCGGCAAGATCGCGCAACAGGTGAACGGCATCACCGAGGGGCAGGCTTCAGCCGTTCACAACGCCGCGACCGCAGCGCCAACTACCGGGACGTGGGCGGTGGGCGACGAAGTGAAGAACTCAGCGCCAGCAGAAGCCGGGGCGGTTGGGTCGAAATACGTCATAACGGGCTGGATTTGCACCGTTGCTGGTACGCCCGGAACGTGGCTGGAAAAGCGGGTTTTGACGGGGAATTGATGAACATGGACGCCAATCTAAGCATTTCCATTGTCCCGCCCACACATGTCGACTTTGCATGGCAAGACGGCGCGAGCCAGCTTCACGAAGTTTGCGAGCTGGTCGACGAGGTTACCGAAAGCCAGCTCAAGCTCATCCTGAGCCGTGGCGAGAAGACGCTGGCGCAGTTGGTCGACGACGGGAAAGTCGTGGGATGGGTTTGCTGGATGATCCACGCGCTGCCGAACAAGCGTGTCCTGCACGTCTCCGGGATTGTCGCCCACAACGCGGAGTCCGAACGGTTCTTCGGCAAGCTCAGCGAAATCGCCGTGATGATCGGATGCTCTGCCATCCGCTATTCAGCGCCGCCCGCGCAGGCTCGAATGAACAGGATGAAGGCCAAGGCGCTCGGCATGGAAGCGCGCGCCCTGTATGAGACCTACGAAGTCCCTGTGACGAGGTAACAAAAATGAACCAACACGAACCCATTTTCTTCACGCCGCCTAGCGGCAAGCAACGCAATCGGCGCATGTACAAGGGCGGCGGCGGCGGCGGTTCTTCGACCACGACGCAGGAAATCCCCGCCGAACTCAAGCCGCTCGCGACCGCGTACACCAGCAAGGCGATTGACCTTGGCAACCAGACCTACAACCCCTATCAGGGCCAGCGTTACGCCGACCTTAACACCACGCAGAACGCCGGCCTGCAGATGGCGACGAATCGCGCCTTGTCAGGTTCGCCGACCTTCAACAACGCCGAATCGAACCTTAACCAGATGATGCAGGGCGGGACGAATCCCTATCTCGACGCGATGGTGCGTAAGTCGCAGGGGTCGGTCATGTCCAACGCTGCCACTGCAATGAACCGCTCCGGCTCGTTTGGCAACTCCGGCATTCAGGAGCAGGCGTTGAGCCAGATGGGCGACATCGCGAACAACATGTACGGCCAGCAATACCAGTTCGACCAGGGCCAGCGGATGAACGCTATCGGTATGGCTCCGCAGTTTGCGAACCAAGCGTATCAGGACGCCTCGCAACTGCTCAACGCCGGCCAGATTACACAGGATCAGGCGCAGCGCAAGCTGGATGTCGGATACCAGAACTACCAGGAAGCCGAGAACCTGCCGTACAAGCAACTCGCGGCGATGAGCGGCGTGTTCGGCTCGAACCTCGGAAGCTCGGCGACCACGCAACAAAGCGGCGGGGGTAAATAAGCATGGCGAACAAACTACAGGGCCTTGTTCAGAGGTTAAGGGGCGAAATCGAGCCGGCCGCTATTGATGGCGCAGCGATTCAGGGGTCGCTCGATAGCTGGTATCAGCAGAACTTCCCAGGCGGCACGCTTGGCGGCGGATACAGCCGTTCGTATACCGACCCCATGCAACTTATCAACCCCATGTACACGCAGCAACAGCAGAGCGACGTCGACCCAATCGCCATGTATCGCACGGCGAAAGAGACCGGGATGCTTCCGCAGTCGACAAACTCATTTCAGCCTTATACCCCGCCCGCGCAACAGCAAAGCACGCCCGTTGCCGTAAGCCGGCCGGTTTTCAACCAGCCGCAAGCCCAAGGGGGCAAATAATGGGACTGCTCGACAGCTACGGCCGCAACGGCGACACCACGATGGTTCACATGCGCCCCGACG
The DNA here is from genome assembly GCA_027344185.1 of Thiobacillus sp. Taxonomy (GTDB): domain Bacteria; phylum Pseudomonadota; class Gammaproteobacteria; order Burkholderiales; family Thiobacillaceae; genus Thiobacillus. The sequence goes on along the minus strand of DAHWJK010000350.1, from coordinate 5,675 downwards.
AGCTTCAGGGCTTGCGTGCGCTCGCACAGGCTGCGGGAACCGATCTATCCATTAACCCCCAGACCGGCTACCCCGAGGCGTGGCAAATGCCTAGTTGGGTGCTTCCCGTCGCGGCGATTGCGGCCACGGCTCTAACGGCTGGTGCTGCTGCGCCTGCTGCTGCGGGGGCGTTGGGCGCTGCGGGTGCGGGCACGGCGGCGGCTGGTGGTGCTGCTGCGGGAACTGCTGCCGCTGGAACTGCGGGCGCATTGGGTGCCGGGGCGGCTGGCGCTGGTGCTGCCGGTGCGGCAGGGGCTGGCGCTGCTGGTGCAGCCGGGGCCGCTGGTGCTGCTGGCGGGGCAACCGGCGCGGGCCTTCTTGGCGCGTCTGGGGCCGGTGCTGCCGGAACTGGCGCGACTGCCGGCTCCCTGCTCGGTGCCTCTGGTGCTTCAGGCACTACGCAGGCCGGCATGCTCGCCGCTCAAGAGGCTGGATTGGGCGCAAGTTCGCTCGGCTGGGGCGGCGCGACGACCGGCGCACAGGGCGCGCTCAACGGCGCGCTTGGCGCAGAAACGGGCGCGAGCGTCGGCGGACTGCTCGACACGGCGGGGTCGCTCTCAAAGCCCGTCATGAACGGAATGCAGGTCGCGCAATCGCTGACGCCCGCACCCGAACCGCAGGCACCGGCCCCGCAGATACTCCCGCCGACCGCAAGCCCGACCTTGCAGCAACTCGCGGGCCAGAACGATCAGATGAACATGCAGCGGATGCAGGAAGAACAGCGTAGGCGCGAATTGCAGCGCCAGCGTATTGCCATGATGGGGGGTCGATAAATGGCTGGACTGCTCGATTTTCTCAACACGCCGGCAGGTCAGGGGCTGCTCTCGGGGGTCGCTTCATACGCCATGAACGCGCGCCAGGGAACCCCTGTTAATAACGTCGGGAGGGGCTTGGCCGGTGGCCTGATGGGCTATACGCAGGCCAATGACCAACTCAGGCAAGACGATGAGAAGCAATTCCAGAATCAGTATCGCCAGATGCAAATCGAGCAGATGCAGCAGCAGATGGAAGCGGCAAACCAGGCCAAGCAATGGCGCGCCGGCCTTCCTGCTGCACTGTCGGCGACCAAGGAACAGGCAACACCGTTCCAGGCCGACAACGCCTTCGGCGAAGACCTCGGCAACCTGCAAAGCGTGACACAGGTTCCAGACATGCAGGCGCGGCAGGAATACCTGATGGCACCGGGAAGCCCGGTGGCTGACAAGATGCTCGAACGGTATTTGCCGAAAGCGCCCAAATGGGTCGTCGCCGAGCGCTACAACGAAAGCTCCGGGATGCCGGAAAAAGTCCTGATGGACGAGAACAACCCGGCAGACGTTCGCCCGTTCGGCGGCGCGCAGGCCGATACCGTTGTCATGGACAACCTCGGCGGGCAGGCCGTTTATCGCGGATCGCGCTCGGCGACTCCGCTTGGGGTCGTTAACCGTACAGCAAGCCCAGACGCCGTATTGTCCGACCAACGGGCGGCGAGAGGGCAGGCAATCACGTTGCGCGGTCAGAATTTAACCGATGCCAGGGCGCGCGAGGCAAATGGAGCAGGAAAACCGCCCACAGGCTACCGCTTCAATGCTGCCGGCAACCTTGAGGCCATCCCTGGCGGCCCCGCAGACATCAAGGCCGGCGAGCTTGGAGCGAAGGCTGCGGCGCGTGCAGATGCGGCAATAGCAAACGCCGAGAACGTGACCAACACGATCAAGGAAGCGAAAGCGCTCGTAAGCCCGATGTCGGCAGGCTTCGGCAGCCTGTTGTCCGGTGTCCCAACGACAGACGCCAGAAACCTTGATGCGAAGCTCACCACGATCAAGGCAAACATCGGCTTCGACCGGCTGCAGCAGATGCGCGACATGTCACCGACTGGCGGCGCGCTGGGTCAGGTTGCGGTGCAGGAATTGACGGCATTGCAGGCGAGCATTTCGTCGCTCGATCAGGCGCAGACGCCATCCCAGCTCAAAGACTCGCTCGACAGGATCGACAAGCACTATTCCAATTGGGTGAAAGTGGTCAAGAAGTCCAACAACAAGGGCGCTTCCGGTGGCTGGGGCATTCAAAGGGTCGAATGATGGCTAAATATCGCATCACAGCACCGGACGGGCACGCCTATGAAGTAACGGCACCTGACGACGCCACGCAAGAACAGGTGTTGCAGTACGCCCAGCAGAACTACCAGTCGAATCAAGTCAACCCGCCGCAGGAGTCGATTGCCGCTGCGCGTGCGCCAGTCGCAAGCAGTATTAAGGACGCCGTAGGCGGCTTTGCGCGTTCCGGTATGGGGATTGCGTCGAATCTGATGCGGCCGATCGAGGCGCTGATACCGGGCGGGGCGGACTTCGACAGCGGGCACAAGCAGCGTATGGCGCGGGTTGAGGGTCGGTTTTCGCGGCAAGGCTACGACCAGGATTCTCTCGCGTTCCAAGGCGGCAAACTTGGCGGCGACGTGCTGGCGACATTGCCGGTCGGCGGGGTGTTAGCCAAGGGCGCAACCGCGCTCAAGATGTCTCCGAAAGTCGCGACGGCATTGAATAGTGGCGGCTTCAAAATCGGCCAGAATGCGGCGACCAAGATGGGGCGTGTCGGCGATGCCGCATTGCGCGTCGGCTCAGGGGCGGCGGTGGGCGGAACTCAGGCAGGGATGGTAAACCTTGACGACGCCGGAACGGGCGCGCTGGTGGGAGGGGCCATGCCGGGCGCGTTCAAGGTCGCTGGCGAAGCGGGGAAACTCGTCAAGCGCGGCGGGTCTGCTCTGGTCAAGAACACCATCGGGCTTGCCACTGGCGCGGGCGCTGATGCGGTCGGCGCGGCCTATCAGTCCGGGAAGGCTGGCAATCGCGCGTTCCTCGACAGCATGCGCGGCGACGTGCCAGCCGACGACATCGTGGCCCAAGCCAAAAACGCATTGCAGAACATGCGGGCAGAGCGCGCCGCCACCTACCGCAGCGGTATGGTTGACGTGAAGGCAGACAAGTCTGTAATCGACTTTGCGCCGATCAATAAAGCGATCAACGGCATTCGCCAGATGGGGTCGTTCAAGGGTCAGGCCATCAATAAAAATGCGTCCGGCACGGTCGACGAAATCACCGACACCGTGAACACATGGGCGGCTCTTGACCCTGCCGAGTATCACACGCCGGAAGGTCTGGATGCGCTGAAGCAGGCGATTGGCGATATTCGCGACTCGACCCAGTTCGGCACCCCTGGGCGTCGTGCTGCGGATCAGGCTTACAACGCTGTCAAGGCCGAAATCAACAAGCAGGCTCCGACGTATTCCAAGGTGATGAAAGACTACGCGGACGCCTCGGAAGCGCTCAAAGAGGTGGAAAAGACGTTTTCGCTGGGAGACAAGGCATCCAAGGATACGTCTTTGCGCAAGTTGCTCTCATTGATGCGCAACAACGTCAACACCAATTTCAGCAACCGTGGCGACCTTGCGCAGCGTCTTGTTGACAACGGCGCGGGCGATCTATTGCCGACCATCGCCGGCAAGTCAATGAATAGCATCACGCCGCGCGGATTGCAGGGGATGGTCGCAACCGGAACGGGGTTGATGGGGCTCTCCAACCCCGCGTTCCTTGCAACGCTGCCGCTTCAGTCTCCGCGCCTGATGGGCGAGGCGGCTTATGGCATGGGGCGCGCGGCAGGCGCGACGACGAACGCCGGAACGGCTGCGGCGAAGCAGTTTGGGCTGCTCAATCCCAAGGCGCTGACGTATGAGCAGGCATTGCTTCGTACCTTGCCGCTGCTGTCTATTTCAACCAGCCAATAAGCCCGGCAATAAACGCCACGGCACAGCCGATTATCAGCTTGCCCCACATGTAGTCGATAAAAGTAAGTTCCACGCCCCAAGCCCGCCTAGCGCGGGTTTTTTGTTGTCCGAAAAAACATCATAGCAAAAGGGAACGAACATGCCGGTTCCAACCACCATTGCCGACCTCACGACGAACGAGGCGACGAATTACCCCGCCGACTCCGATTCTGTCACGCCGACCACGCGCCCGAGCGACTACATCCGTGCTCACGCGGCAATCATCAAGACGCTGGAAGGGCAGGTTGCGACGGATATTGCTACCGCAGTATCCGATCACGAAGCTGCTGCAGACCCGCATCCGGCCTACGCGCTCGAATCTGCGCTCGGCACGGCATCGACCAAAAACACCGGCACGACTGCGGGAACGGTCCCGCTGGTAGGAACGAAGTCCGCGACTGATGCGTTAGCTGGATTGGTCGAACTCGCCACACAGGCCGAGGCGGAAGCCGGCACGGATGATACGGTGGTGATGACACCGCTCAAAACTGCGCAGGCGATCCCCGCAAAACTGAATGCATCAGGGTCGGCACCGATTTATGCGTGTCGGGCTTGGGTGAACTTCAACGGGACCGATGTTGTGGCGATTCGAGCGGCTGGGAACGTGAGCAGCATCACCGACAACGGGACGGGGGATTACACCATCAATTTCACCACGGCCCTACCCGACGCGAACTACGGTTTTGTGGCGAAATCCGTCAAACCTTCGGATGCCGTGACTGACGGCGGATGGGAGACAACTACTTATCAATCTTCCACCCAAACCGCGTCAGCCCTACAAGTTTCTTGCGTATTCACACCGACAGGCTCTGGGACTGCCGTAGCTAAAACGGACTCCCCGTTAGTCAGTGTCGCCGTCTTCCGCTAACAGGATACGTCATGCAAAACAAACGAATCATCTACACGTCATCCCCGAACGGCGACGTTTCCGTCCTCATCCCGGCCCCCGGCTGCGGTCTCAGCATCGAGCAGATCATGGAGAAGGATGTCCCGAACACCCTGACCTTCGTGGGTGAAGGTGGCATCCCTGTGACCATCGAAACGAACCCGCAGATTGTAGACATCGCTGATGTGCCCTCAGACCGCACATTCCGCAATGCGTGGTTCCACGATACTACCAATGCGCCACAGAAGATCGGCATTGATACAACGAAGGCGCAAGCCGTCACGCACGAACGCCGCCGCGCCAAACGTCAGGCTGAATTTGCGCCACTGGACGTCGAAGCGACTATCCCTGCAAAAGCTACTGAGGCGGAAGCGGCGCGGCAGGCGATCCGTGACAGATACGCCGTGTTGCAGACCGAGATTGACGCCGCAACGACCCCAGACGCGCTCAAGGCGATCATCGCGCGGGATGGTCTGTAGATGAGTCACTTTCTGTTCTCCCTCGCCATCTTCCTGTTCGCTTGGCTGCCGATGGCGGCTCTCGGTCTCGTCGCGGTCGCCGCCCTGCTTCTGACGTCGTGGGATGGGCGCAGCACATGGTTCGGGAATTATCTCTACGGCCGGCTCGGCAATTCGCACGTTCCGCCAGAACCTGGCTTCTGGCAGCAATGGCACTTCCTCTGCATACGCAACCCGGTTTCGAACTTCGGCAAGTTCACGCTCTCGCGCGGGCCTGATTCTGGCGCGTGGCTGATCGACAAATCATGGTGGCGCTTGGGGATTCTCTACGGCTGGAAGAACCCTGACACGAGGCTTCCCGGAAGCCGTCGCCCGTTCGTCTTCCGCCCCTATTTCGTTCGTTGATGGGGTTGTAAATGTTGGACAAAGCACAGATGGGGCAAGCGATGGTAGAGCGCGGCGGAATCACAGGAACACAGGTCGGCGGATTGAT
>DAHWJK010000348.1:0-6912 GCA_027344185.1 Thiobacillus sp. | reverse complement strand
GCGTATTCGACGCTCTCCCAATTGGGCTACATGACGGTCGCGCTCGGCGCCTCGGCCTACTCGGTCGCGGTGTTCCACCTGATGACGCACGCCTTCTTCAAGGCGCTGCTGTTCCTGGCCGCCGGTTCGGTCATCATTGCGATGCACCACAACCAGGACATCCGCACCATGGGCGGCCTGAAGAAGTACATGCCGATCACCTGGATCACGTCGCTGATCGGCTCGCTGGCGCTGATCGGCACGCCCTTCCTGTCGGGCTTCTATTCCAAGGAAACCATCATCGAGGCGGTGAAATTCTCCAACCTGCCAGTGGCTGAACTCGCCTACTGGGCGGTGCTGATCGGCGTCTTCGTCACGGCCTTCTATTCCTTTCGCATGTATTTCCTGGTGTTCCACGGCAAGGAGCGCTTTCACCAGGGCCACACCCACGGCAACGAGCCCGACGCGCATTACGGCCATGGGGGTGCCGCGCATGATGGAGCACATGGCCAAGGCCATGGTGCCCAACCGCACGAAACCCCCTGGGTGGTGACCGGTCCGCTCTTGGCGCTGGCGCTGCCGTCGCTGGCGATCGGCTACATGACGGTCGAGTCTATGCTGTATGGCGATTTCTTCGGCAGAGCGATCTACGTCTCAGACCGACATCAGGTCATGCACGAACTCAATCAGCATTTCCACGGCGCGGCGGCGATGGGCTTGCATGCAGTGGTCACGCTGCCGTTCTGGCTGGCGGTCGCGGGCGTGGGCCTGGCGGCGTTTTTCTACCTCAAGCGTCCGGACATTCCCGCGGCGATCGCGCAGCGCTTCAAGTTCCTGCACCAGATGTTGCTCAACAAGTACTGGTTCGACGAGCTCTACAGCTGGCTGTTTGCCAGGGGCGCGCGCTTCTTCGGCGGCTTCCTGTGGCGGCGTGGCGACCAGAACGTGATCGACGGCTTCTTCGTCAACGGATCGGCGCACCTGGTTGAACGCTTCTCGCGCCTGGTCAAGTCTTTCCAGTCCGGCTACATCTACCACTACGCGTTTGCCATGCTGATCGGGGTGTTCGCCCTGGTGACCTGGTTCGCGCGGCTCAATTAAACCAACAACGCCATGTTCGGACAGTCGATACTTTCTCTCGTCATCTGGGTCCCGATTCTGGCCGGGGTGGCGGTGCTCGCCACCGGTTCCGACCGCAACGCCGCACTCGCGCGCTGGATTGCGCTGGCCGGCGCGCTGCTGGGCTTCATCGTCGCGATCCCGCTGGTCACCGGAATCGATACCGGCACCTCGTCGATGCAGTTCGTCGAGAAGACCGCGTGGATCCCGGCGTTCAACATCCACTACCACCTCGGCGTCGACGGCATCTCGATGCCGCTGGTGCTGTTGAACAGCTTCATCACGGTGCTGGTGGTGATTGCCGGCTGGCAGGTGATCCAGGACAAGGTCGCCCAGTACATGGCGGCCTTCCTCATCATGTCCGGCCTCATCAACGGCGTCTTCGCGTCGCTCGACGGCATCCTGTTCTACGTCTTCTTCGAAGGCATGCTGATCCCGCTCTACCTGATCGTCGGCGTCTGGGGCGGGCCGAACCGGGTGTACGCCGCGTTCAAGTTCTTCCTCTACACCCTGCTCGGTTCGCTGCTGATGCTGGTGTCGATGATCTATCTGTATTTCCAGTCGGGCGGCAGCTTCGACATCCAGACCTGGCACGCGACCACGCTCGGGATGACGGCACAGACGCTGATGTTCTTTGCTTTCCTGCTCGCTTTTGGGGTCAAGGTGCCGATGTGGCCGGTGCATACCTGGTTGCCCGACGCCCACGTCGAGGCGCCCACCGGCGGCTCGGTGGTGCTGGCTGCGATCACGCTGAAAGTCGGCGCCTACGGCTTTCTGCGCTTCATCCTGCCGATCCTGCCGGATGCCAGTGCCGAACTCGCCTGGTTCGTCATCATGCTGTCGCTGATCGCGGTGGCTTACATCGGCCTGGTCGCGCTGGCGCAGTCCGACATGAAGAAGCTGATTGCTTATTCGTCGATTGCGCACATGGGCTTCGTCACGCTCGGATTCTTCATGTTCAGCCCGCTCGGCGTCGAGGGCGGTCTGGTGCAGATGATCTCGCACGGTTTCGTCTCGGCCGCGCTGTTCCTCTGCATCGGCGTCATGTACGACCGCCTGCATTCGCGCCAGATCAAGGACTACGGCGGCCTGGTCAACAAAATGCCGGTGTTCGCCGCCTTTTTCATGCTGTTCGCGATGGCCAATGCGGGCTTGCCGGCCACCAGCGGTTTCGTCGGCGAGTTCATGGTCATCATGGCCGCCGCAAAGGTCAATTTCTGGTATGCCTTCGTCGCCGCCACCACGCTGATCTTCGGTGCGGCCTACACGCTGTGGATGTACAAGCGCGTCGTGTTCGGCAAGGTCAGCAACCCGAACGTCGAGGAAATGACCGACATCAATGCACGCGAGATCCTGATTCTCGGCATGCTCGCGGTCTGCGTGCTGGCCATGGGCCTCTATCCCAAGCCGTTCACCGACGTCATGCACGTGTCGGTGGTCGACCTGTTGGCGCACGTCGCCCAAAGCAAACTGCCTTAAGGTTCCGAGATGAGCGACTTCCTCACGCACTTCGCCCCCGCGCTGCCCGAGATCTTCGTGCTGGCGATGGTGTCGCTGATCCTGGTGATCGACGCCGCGCTCGACGACAGCAAGCGCTACGTCGCTTATGTGCTTTCGCTCGCCACCATTGCCGGCGCGGCCTTCCTCACCGCGCGCGATTTCTCTGCCATGCCGGTGCTGGCACTGGGCGGGTTGTTCATCGACGACCCGCTTTCGGATGTGCTCAAGCTCTTCCTCTATCTGAGCGTCGCGGTGGTGCTGGTGTATTCGCGCGATTACCTGCGCCAGCGCGGACTCTACAAGGGCGAATTCTTCGTGCTGGCGCTGTTCGCGCTGCTGGGCATGATGGTCATGGTGTCGGCCAGCCATTTTCTCACGCTCTACCTCGGTCTCGAGCTGCTGTCGCTTTCGCTCTACGCCATGGTCGCGCTGCAGCGCGATTCCAGCATCGCGACCGAAGCTGCGATGAAGTATTTCGTCCTGGGTGCGCTCGCCTCCGGCATGCTGCTCTACGGCATGTCGATGGTCTACGGCGTCACCGGAACGCTGGCGCTGGCCGACATCGCGCAGATCCTGGCCGACGGCACCGACCTGCGCATCCCGCTGGTGTTCGGCATCGTCTTCATTGTCGCCGGCCTGGCGTTCAAGCTCGGTGCGGTGCCGTTCCACATGTGGGTGCCCGACGTCTATCACGGCGCGCCCACCGCGATGACGCTGTTCATCGGCTCCGCGCCCAAGATCGCCGCCTTCGCCTTTGTCTTCCGCATCCTCGGCCAGGGGCTGGAATCGCAGGTCGCCGAATGGCGCGACATGCTGGTGATCCTGGCGGTGCTGTCGATGGCGGTCGGCAACATCGCGGCCATCGCACAAACCAACCTCAAGCGCATGCTCGCCTATTCGACCATCTCGCACATGGGCTTCATGCTGCTGGGCATCCTGGCCGGCTCGCAGAACGGCTACGGCAGCGCGATGTTCTATGTGCTGGTGTATGCGCTGATGAGCGCAGGCGGCTTCGGCATGATCCTGCTGCTGTCGCGCGCCGGTTTCGAAGCCGACAAGCTCGACGACTTCAAGGGGCTGAACCGTCGCAGCCCGTGGCTGGCGTTCCTGATGCTGCTGCTGATGTTCTCGATGGCCGGCATTCCGCCAACCGTCGGCTTCTACGCCAAGCTGGCAGTGCTGCAGGCCGTGGTCGAGATCGGCTACGTGTGGCTGGCGGTGGCGGCAGTGCTGTTCTCGCTGATCGGGGCGTTCTACTACTTGCGCATCGTCAAGCTGATGTACTTCGACACCCCGCACGACACGACGCCGATCGCCCCCTGCCTCGACAGTCGTGTCATCATGTCGGCCAATGGGCTGGCCGTGCTGGCGCTCGGCATTCTGCCGCAGCCGTTGATGACGGTGTGCATGTACGCCATCGGCGCGTCTTTTTGAACCCTCTACGCCAGAGCCGGTCTGCTCTGGCGTTAATCAGTTTTCCGGATTCATTGTGAACTTTTCCACCTCGCTGCTGCTGATTCTGGCGTTCGTCGCCGCCAACCTGCCGTTCCTGGTCGAGCGCATTTTCTTTGTCGTCAAACCCAAAGCCGGCAGCAAGGGCTTTGCCTGGCGCCTGCTGGAGCTGGTCGTATTGTTCTTCGTGGTGGGCGGCATCGCGATGCTGCTGGAAAGCAAGCTTGGCCCGGTCCATGCCCAGAATTGGGAGTTCTACGCGGTCAACGCTGCGCTGTTCGTGGTGTTTGCCTACCCGGGATTCGTCTATCGTTATCTGTGGCGCCGGCGTGGCGCCTAGGAGCATGGACTTTACGCTACGGGGCGAGCACGTTGCGCTGTGCGACCTGCTCAAGCTCACCGGCATTGCCGACAGCGGCGGGCTGGGCAAGCTGATGATCGCCAACGGCGACGTAACCGTCGATGGCCAGCCCGAAGGCCGCAAGACGGCAAAAATCCGCGCGGGCCAGACGGTGCAGTGTCTCGGACAGACGGTGCGGGTGGTCGCCGGACCCTAGAGAAAGCAGAAGAAATAACGACCGTTGTCGAAGTCCACCGCCAGCCGCGCGCCGCGGTTCAACGCATAGTCCCATGACCCCTTGGTCGCGCAGCCTTTATGGCATTCGCTCACCCCGGCAGGTGATTCGAGGTCGCGTTCGCCGTCATACCAGCTCAACAACATCGTGTCGTCGCCCAGCAGCTGTCGGACAATCGCAGTCGCCAGTTTCAGCTTGGCATTGAAATCGAGACCGAGTTCGGCAGTGTCGACGCACAGCGTTTTCACAGTGAGGTATCCGTTAGCGCCTTCAGCGCGTAGAGCATGTCGAGCGCTGCCTTCGGTGTGAGCGTGTCAGGGTCGAGTTCGCGCAGCTGGTCGAGCGCGGGGTGCGGCGGCGGCTCGTCGTTGGGGAGGTGGGCGGCAAACAGGTCGCCCTGCGGGCCGGGCTGCAGTTGCGCGTCCTCGAGCTCGCGCAGGTGGCGCCGCGCCGCGTGGATCACCGGACTGGGTACCCCCGCTAGGCGCGCGACCTGGATGCCGTAGCTCTGCGAGGCCGGGCCTTCTTCCACCGCATGCAGGAACACCAGGTCGGCGCCGTGCTCCTTGGCGTCCAGGTGCACATTGACCAGTTGGCGGAATTCCTGCGCCAGCTGGGTCAGCTCGAAATAGTGGGTGGCGAACAGCGTGAAGGCGCGGGTGGCAGTGACCAGATGGCGTGCCACCGCCCACGCCAGCGCAAGACCGTCGAAGGTGGAGGTGCCGCGGCCGATCTCGTCGAGCAGAACCAGGCTGTTTGCGCTGGCGTTGTGCAGGATGTGCGCGGTCTCGGTCATCTCGACCATGAAGGTCGAACGGCCGCCGGCGAGGTCGTCGGACGCGCCGATGCGGGTGAAGATCTGGTCGACGTCGCCGATCCTGGCAGAACTGGCGGGCACCCACAGGCCGCAGCAGGCCAGGAGCGTGATCAGCGCCACCTGCCGCATGTAGGTCGATTTGCCGCCCATGTTGGGGCCGGTGATGAGCAGCATCTGGCGGCTGCGGGTCAGCAGCGCGTCGTTGGGGATGAAGTGCGCCACCTGCGCCTCGACCACCGGATGACGGCCGCCGCGGATGACGATGCCGGGTTCCTCGCTGTACTCGGGCGGGTTGAGCCGGAGCGTGCCCGCGCGCTCGGCCTGGCTCGCCAGCACGTCGATCTCGGCGAGCGCGGCGGCAATGGCAAGCAGATCCGGCACGTGCGGTGTCAGCGAGTCGAGCAGCGCGTCGAACAAGGTTTTCTCGCGCGCCAGCGCGCGGTCCTGGGCGGACAGCGCCTTGTCCTCGAAGGCCTTGAGCTCCGGCGTGATGTAGCGCTCGGCGTTTTTCAGCGTCTGGCGGCGGCGGTAATCGTCAGGCACCGGCGTCTTGTCCGCCTGCGCGCGGCTGACCTCGATGTAGAAGCCGTGCACCTTGTTGTATTCGACCTTGAGCGTGGCGATGCCCGAGCGCGCGCGTTCGCGGGTTTCCAGGTCCAGCAGGAAAGTGCCGGCGTCGCGCGTCAGCGCGCGCAGCTCGTCGAGGTCGGCATCGAAGCCGTCGGCAATAACGCCGCCTTCGCGCAGCACGCTGGCGGGCTCGGGCTGGATGGCGCGCGTCAGCAGAGCATGCAGGTCGGGGCGGGCGGCGAGCGCGGCTTGCAGCGCCGACAGGCGGGCACGGTCGTCGGGCAAGGCGGCAGCGAGATCGGGCAACAGCGCCAAGGTGTCGCGCAGGCCGGACAGGTCGCGCGGACGCGCGTTTTTCAATGCGATGCGGCCGCTGATTCTTTCAATATCAGCGCAACTTTTCAGCAAGCGGGAGAGAGCGAAGGCGGTGTCGGGAAGCTCGGCCAGCACGCCGATGGCGTCGCGCCGCTGCGTCAATATTTCGCGGTCGCGCAGCGGGTGGTGCAGCCAGTGGCGCAGCAAACGCGTCCCCATGCCGGTGGCGGTGGTGCCGAGCACCGACAAGAGAGTCGGCGCCGCTTCGCCGCGCAGGGTTTCGGTCAGCTCCAGGTTGCGCCGGGTGACAGCGTCGAGCTGCACGAAGTCGCTGTCGCGTTCGGCGCGGATCGCCTGGATGTGCGGCAGCGCGGTGCGCTGGGTGGTCTGGATGTAGTCGAGCAGCGCGCCTGCCGCGGCAATCGCCAAGTGCAGATCGGCGACGCCGAAGCCCGCCAGGTCGCGGCTGCCGAGTTGCTGCGCCAGACGGAGCTCGGCGCCGGCCGTGTCGAACTGCCACGGCGCCAGGCGGCGCACTGCGCAGGCTGTACCGCTGAGGGCAAAGTCGTCGGGCGCCAGGATTTC
>DAHWJK010000338.1:0-2210 GCA_027344185.1 Thiobacillus sp. | reverse complement strand
ACCCTGTCCGAGCGCGCAGCGCAACACGTGACCAACTACCTCGCCAAACGCGGCAAGGGTGTCGGCATCCGTCTCGGCGTGCGCACCACCGGCTGCTCCGGCATGGCCTACAAGCTGGAGTTTGCCGACGAGGCGCCGCAGGACGACGAGGTGTTCACCAGTCATGGCGTCACCGTGTTCGTCGACCCGAAAAGCCTGCCTTACATCGACGGCACCGAACTCGACTACGCCCGTGAAGGCTTGAACGAAGGCTTCAAGTTCAACAACCCGAACGTGAAGAACGAGTGCGGCTGCGGCGAGTCGTTTAACGTTTGAACCACAGGGGCTAGGAATTAGGATCTAGGGGCTAGGGTAGGTGCGGCCTTGGGCCGCGCTCATTAAAGACGCGAAGCACAAAGCCCCCTAAATCCTAGCCCCTAGCCCCTAACTCCTAACATGGATTTCACCCAAACCCACTTCGAGCTGTTCGGCCTGCCGCAATCGTATGCGCTGGATCGGGACAAACTCGATGCGGCCTACCGCGAACTGCAGAACACGGTGCATCCTGACCGTTTCGCCGCGCAGCCGGACGCCGAGCAGCGGGTGGCGATGCAGTGGGCAACCCAGGCGAACGAGGCCTACCAGACGCTCAAGCATCCGGTGAGCCGCGGCGTGTATTTGCTGAAGCTGCAGGGCATCGACGCGTTCGACGCCAACAACACCAAAATGGCGCCGGCTTTTCTGATGCAGCAGATGGAATGGCGCGAGGCCATCGACGAGGCGCGCGCCGGCAACAGCACGGCGGCGCTGGATGCCCTGACCGACGACCTGCGCAGCGCACATCGACGGATCGAGGCGCAGCTGGCCGATCTGATCGACACGACGCACGATTATGCGGCGGCCTCCGAGGCCGTGCGCCAGCTGCGTTTCATGGACAAGCTCATCGCCGAAGTCGGCGACGTCTACGAAGAACTGGAAACCTATTAAGACGGCCAGATATGTTTGAACATTTGAATGATCGTGGAAGGTGTCTAGCGTGGTGCGGTTCGTTGAGCCGTCTCAATAGGGCGCTGTGCTTAATGTTTATCGATTCGAAACGCCACGCGTTCGAATTGAAACAATCGCAGTTCCACGAAATCACTTTCTCTAACACCATCGTGCCGAATCGATAAATATGGCCCTGTTGCAAATCGCCGAACCCGGCATGTCCACCGCACCGCACCAGCATCGGCTGGCGGTGGGCATCGACCTCGGCACGACCAATTCGCTGGTGGCCACGGTGCGCTCGGGCCTTGCCGTGGTGCTGGACGACGAAGCCGGCCATTCGCTATTGCCCTCGGTGGTGCGTTACTGTTCCAGCGGCGAGATCGAGGTGGGATATGCCGCGCAGGCCGCGCAAAACAGCGATCCGCACAATGCCATCGCCTCGGTGAAGCGCTTCATGGGGCGCGGCATTGCCGACATCGACGACATTGCCAGCCTGCCGTACCGCTTCGTCGACGCGCCGGGCATGGTGCAGCTCAAAACCGCGGCCGGCGTCAAAAGCCCGGTCGAGGTCTCGGCCGAAATCCTCAAAACCCTCCGCCAGCGCGCCGAAACCGCGCTCGGCGGCGAACTGGTCGGCGCGGTCATTACGGTGCCGGCCTACTTCGACGACGCCCAGCGCCAGGCCACCAAGGATGCCGCGCAGCTGGCCGGCCTCAACGTGCTGCGCCTGCTGAACGAGCCGACTGCGGCCGCGATCGCCTACGGTCTCGACAATGCATCCGAAGGCGTCTACGCGGTGTACGACCTCGGCGGCGGCACCTTCGATATTTCCATCCTCAAGCTCTCCAAGGGCGTATTCGAAGTGCTCGCGACCAACGGCGATTCGGCCTTGGGCGGCGACGACTTCGACCAGCGCGTGTTCTGCTGGATGGTCGAGCAGGGCCGCTTCCAGCCGCTGTCGGCGGGCGACATGCGGCTCTTGCTGACCAAGGCGCGCGATGCCAAGGAAGCGCTGACCGAACACACCGAGGTGCGCGTCACCGCCGTGCTGTCGACCGGCGAAATGATGGACGCGACGCTGACGCAAACCGAATTCAACAGCATGACGGCGAGCCTCGTCAGCAAGACGCTGGCCCCCACGCGCAAGGCGCTGCGCGACGCCGGCCTGTCGGTGGATGAAGTGAAGGGCGTGGTGATGGTCGGCGGTTCCACCCGCATGCCGTGCATCCGCCATGCGGTCGCCG
>DAHWJK010000333.1:0-9275 GCA_027344185.1 Thiobacillus sp. | reverse complement strand
CGCGCGCGCCCGGACCCCTCCCCCGTCAGATCACCTCGAAGTTGGACATCATGCCCATGTCCTCATGCTCCAGCTTGTGGCAATGCATGACATACAGGCCGCGGTAGGCTTCGAAGCGGATGAGCACGTCCACGGTTTCGCCGTCCTGCAGCAGCACCGTGTCCTTCCACCCGCGTTCCCACGGCAGCACCCGGCCGCGGCCGCCGCTGCGGGACACGACCTGGAACGAGGCGCCGTGGACGTGCACCGGATGCGGCGCGTTCCCGCCGGTCTTGAAGCGCCAGCGTTCGGTCTGGCCGAGCGGCACCTGGAAGTCGATGCGGTGCATGTCGTACACCTGGCCGTTGATGCGGCTCATGCCGTCGAAGCTGAATTCGCGGGTCAGCACCGGATCGGCGAGCGGGGTGACGGCGGACAAGGGGCCGGCGGGAATCTCGCCCGCGACCGTGACCGCGCGCGCAACCGCGAACTCCAGCAGGTCCCAGTTGGCGTCCAGGCAGCGGAGCATCGCCTTGTCGCCCACCGCGAGGCCGCGGAAGTCGACCAGCACATCCAGCCGCTCGCCCGGGCTGAGCTCGATTTCGGCGACCGCAGCGGGCGCCGTGTCGAGCAGGCCGCCGTCATTGCCGATCGCAACCAGCGGTGCGCCGTTGCTCAGGGCGAGCCGGAATACCCGCGCGTTCGCGCCGTTCAGCACGCGGAAGCGGTAGATCGCGGTATCGACCTGCAGCTGCGGGCTGAGGGTGCCGTTGACGAGCGGCGTCTTGCCCAGAAAGCCGGAGGACTTGGCGGTATAGGTCAGATTGCCCGCGCTGTCGAAATCCGCATCCCGCAGGATCAGCGGCACTTCATAGAGACCGGACGGCAGATTGAGCGCGGCTTCTTCGGCGTCGTTGACGATGAAGGCGCCCGCAAGCCCGAGCGCCACCTGCTCGCCCGTCATCATGTGCGGGTGCGGGTGATACCAGTTGAGGCAGGCCCGTTGCGTGACGGGAAACCGGTAGGCGTAGCTTGCGCCCGGCATGACGGCATCCATCGGATGCCCGTCCGCGTCCGGCGGCACAATCATGCCGTGCCAGTGGACGGTGGTTTCGGCGGCAAGGCCGTTGGTGAACGCGATATCGGCCGCGTCGCCGCTGTTCGCCCGGAACGTCGGGCCCGCGAAGAAGCCGTTGTAGGCCAGCACGGACGACTGCTTGCCGCCGCCGAGGTTGACGCTTGCCGGCGCCGCGCTCAGCGCCGCGCCGCCCGGCGCGAGGGTCGGCGGAATGCGCAGCGGATTGCGGGCCGTCTGGCCGCCACCGCTGTTTCCGCCCTTTGCCGCGAGCGCGAACGGCGCGATGCCGGCGGACAGCAGGCCCGCCGCCAGCGCCGTCGTCCGCATGAACGCGCGACGATGATCGTCGATGGCTTGGTCCGCCATGTCACGTGTTTTTCCGTCGGATTTTTTCATGAGTTCTCGCATTATTTATTCTTGGGTTTTGATGACAGCCCGCATGAAGCAAGGCTGTGCATCAGGCTTTCTTTTAAATCACCGCCCGAACAGCAATTGCCATGTCGCACCGAGAATGAACAGCGTATTCGTGACCATATAACGCTTCCACAGGCGCCCCGGCTCCGATGCCAGACGATGCAGCCATTCCAGCCCGTTGTTGCGCATCCAGGCCGGCGCCCGCTGAACCGTGCCGGCGTGGAAATCGAACGCCGCTCCCACACCGATCATCACCGCATTGATTTTGCTGCGATGCTCTGCGATCCAGCGTTCCTGCTTGGGGCAGCCCAGGCCGACGAACACGATGCCGGCGCCGCTGGTGTTGATGCGGTCCACCGCTGCCGCATCTTCTTCTGCCGTCAGCGTGCGGAACGGCGGCGCTTCCGTCCTGATGCGCAGGGCCGGAAACGCTTCCCGCAAGCGCTGCTCCAGTTTCCCCAGCGTCGCCTCGGTGCTGCCGTAAAAATACACCGGCAGATATTCGCTCGCTGCGCGCTTGCACAGCGCCCACATCAGATCCGGCCCATTGATGCGCGGCTGCCCGTCGAATCCCTGCTGCCGCAGCATCCACGCCACTGGCGCCCCGTCCGGCGCCGCCATGTCCGACGCATTGACGATGTTGCGATACGCTGCGTCACGCCACGCGCTCACCACCACATGCACATTGCAGATCGTCACGTAGCGGCTTTCGCGTGCATGGGCCCAGCCGAAAATCCGGTCAGTCGCAGCGTCCCACGAGAGTGCGTCGATTTGCGCGTTCAGCACCTTTCCCGTCGTGCGCCCCGGGCCTGGCTGCGTCCTGGTGTCGGCGGGCTCCGGCCACACAACCTCGAAATGGCGTGGAGCCGCCGCCTCGTCTCCGGCACCCAGGCTGGGCACCCAGTCTTCCGCCAGCGCTTTCTCGACATTCATCATGCTTCTCTGCTCCCTGTTTTTCTTCACACATTCGCGCAGGATGGCGATGCCGACCTCTGACGGATGATCGTTTTGCCATCGCGCTGCGCGCCTGGAACCTGGTTGCGATCTGTGCTGCGCCGCTTTGCCACGCCCTTGGGGAATGCAGCCTGCGCCAACCTGTCCGGATCGGGCAGGGTGCAAATCTGGCTGAAATGCGACAAGCGAAGCGGGGAAAACGCGCTCGTTATCTCTTTATCGAGCAGGAGGAAGACTAATGGCCGATTGTTACCTGCTTGCACAGGCGAAACCCAGCCTGCCTAAGCCATATGGCTCATAGGGCATTCATGGATTGCGGAAGCGCCGAACTGCGCCGGTCGTCTGCCTTGGATGATGCAAAGCCGCACGCATCGCATAGCCGGGATCTGCCTGGATTGATCGCCAACCCGAAGGGCCGGGAGGCGGAAATGCAACTGCCGCGACTGATCTCGGCAGGGGTGGGGAGATGCGTAAGCGTCCAGCGAACGGCCTGTCTACGTGAAGGCAGCGGCTGTCGGCCGGGTCATCGGACAGGGGATGCGCGGAATCCGCCTGGCTGCTACTCCTGCCGCACCGGCCAGGCGCGCCGGGCAATTGCATGGCTTACCCCGGTCCCTGCCAGCACGCCCAGCGCATCCGCCATCCAGTCATCCAGACCCGGCTGACGTCCCGGCAAGGCAAACTGATGCCACTCGTCCCAGCCCGCCAGCAGCAACATGCCCGCCATCACCCACGGCCAGGCATGGCGGCCCGTTGCAACCAGCAACAAACCGGACAGCACCGCATACCACGCCAGATGCGCCAGTTTGTCCCACGGCTCCGGAATCAGCCCGGCCGCCTCGGGCTGGCTGTTGCCCCAGAAATACAGCGCAAGCAGAACGGCCGCCAGGGCGAGGGCGAATCGGTGCAGGCGTAAAACCTTACTCATGGCATCGGGCTGCATTCAGGTTGACGTGTGCATACGCGCCAGGAATACGCAAGCTGCACGCTTTACCCACGGAAAGGCCACCTTCAGGCCCGCGCCAGGTCCGCAGCCAGAATCGCCACTATCCGCTCTGCCGCCTTGCCATCCCACAACTCAGGTCGGCGCCCTGCCTTGCCACCGTTCAGTCCTGCATACGCGTCCAGAATGTTTTGCGGCTGCGTGCCAACCAGCACATTGGTGCCCTGCTCCACCGTCACCGGACGTTCGGTGTTTTCGCGCAGGGTGAAGCACGGCACGCCCAGTGCGGTGGTTTCTTCCTGCAGCCCGCCGCTGTCGGTCATCACCACCGCAGCATCTTTCCACAGATGCAAAAACTCCATATAGGCCAGCGGTCCGGTCAGCGTGACGCGCTCTCCCAGGTCGATGCCGAACTTGTCCAGATTCGCGCGCGTACGAGGATGCACCGGAAAAATCAGCGGCAGTTCCTCGCTGATCGTGCGCAGCGCGTCGCCGATTCCGGCAAAGGTCGCCGCATCGTCCACATTCGATGGTCGGTGCAGTGTGACTACGCCGTATCTCGGCTGTTCGGACTTGTACCCCGCCGTGGCAAACGTACCTGCGTCCACATGCATCAGCCTGTCGTGCTGATACAAGAGGTTGTCCACCATCACATGGCCGACAAAATGGATCTTCTCCTGCGCCTTTCCCTCGCGCAGCAGATTAGTCACCCCGGCCGGCTCCGTGACGAAGAACCAGTCCGAAATCGAATCGGTGACAATGCGGTTGATCTCCTCCGGCATCGCCATGTCTCCGCTGCGCAACCCCGCTTCCACATGCGCCACGGGGATGTGCATCTTCTTCGCCACGATCGAGCAGGCAATGGTCGAATTCACATCGCCCACCACCAGCACCGCATCCGGTCGTTCTGCCTGGCATAGCTGTTCGAACCCGAGCATGATCTTCGCCGTCTGTTCCGCATGCGAACCGCCGCCCGCGCCCATGAACACATCCGGCGCGGGGATGCCCAATTCCTCGAAAAACACGTCGTTCATCTCGCGGTCGTAGTGCTGGCCGGTATGGATGATCTTGAAGCGCAGCCCGCCGTGTTGATTGAGCGCCCGTACAATCGGCGCAATTTTCATGAAATTGGGGCGTGCGCCCGCCACCAGATAAACCTGTTTCATTACGCCAGCCTCGTCAGTTGAGTCACGATACGGTTGATAAATTCACGGAAAGCAAACTTGCCGGTGATCATGTCGCGCGAGCGCTCGCCCATGCGACGGGCAAGTTCAGAATCGTCGAGAATCGCAGCCATCTTCGCCGCCAGTTCATCGGGCGTGTTCTCGCGCAGACGAAAACCGTTTTCTCCATCCACCACCAGATCGTCCGCGCTGCCATCTGCAAAACCGGACACGATGGGCAGTCGATGCGCCATCGCCTCGTTGATCCCCAGCCCGCCGGTGCCCGGCAGAACATACAGTTCGGCTGCATCGAAATACGGCCCCACGCCCTCCACGATGGAGCCCGTGATCACCACGTCGTCGCGGCCGGCGCAAAGCGCGCGCACTGCCGGCAGATGCTCGCCGTCGCCCACCAGCACCAGCACTGCATCCTTGCGCCGCATGATGTCCAGCGCCTGCAAAATCATCTCGATGCGCTTTTCCGCCAGCACCGCACCGACAAACAAAATGATCTTGCGGTCGCCGATTTCTGGATGCTTGCCGACCACCAATGCCCGCGCCTCGGTCTTGGGCAGGGTCGCAATCTTTTCCTCGTTGATCGTGTTGTGCATCACCGTGACCTGATCTACCCGTGCTCCATGGTTCAGTGCGTAATCGCGTGCGTTGGAGTGGTAGACGAGATGGTAGTCGTAGCGCGGGATGAAGGTACCCAGCACAAAATCCTTCAATTTTCCGGGGTTGAATTCATACCCACACAACCAGGAAATCAATTTGAAACGGAGACGTTTTTTCTGTTCGCTGATTTTCCAGTGCGACCAGTTCCCCGAATGCGCTGCATTGACAACAGCGTCCGGGCGAATCTCATTTATCCGTTCCAGCACGCCGGAATATTTTCGAAACGTGTAGTTGCCTATGCGGTACTCACGGAACCCATATTTCAATTCGTTGGCTACTACGGGGACCTTGATGCCCACGCGTCCAACCTTACTCTTTTTGTCTTCGCCCGACAGCAACCACAGTTCAATGCCTTGCGCCGCAAGCGCCTTCTCCAGCGCCTTGTATGTCTCTATCTGATAGTGCATGACTCGGTCAGTCATGAATAACACCCGCTTCATTCATTCCCCCTTTGCGTAACTTCCCCCTTTGCCTCGCGATAAATGGCAAGCAGCATTTCCAGATTTCGCTGTGGGGTGTATTTCGATTTGTACTCCAGGCGAGCGGCCTCTCCCATGACGTGCATCGCTTCCGGATTCGCCTGCGCCCATGCCAGCTTTCTCGCCAGATCGCCGGCGTCTCCTGGATTGAACAACAAGCCGGTCTCACCCTCACGTATCAAGGCCGCCATCGCCCCCAAGCGACTCGCAATCACCGGCAAACCGCAGGCAAATGCTTCGCCCAGCGTGCGCGGAAAATTCTCATAGCACAGGCTCGGCATCACCAAGGCCAAGCTGTTTTTCATGCGTTCGGTTATATAGGCTGCCTGCTTCCAGCCCGACAGTTTCACTGCCTGTACATGGTGGAGTTTCGCTTCTTCCGGCCCCGTGCCGATCACCTCGCACTCCAGTCCCGGCGCTTCGGCCAGCGCCCCAGCCAAGGTCCCGATCCCTTTTTCCGCCGACAGGCGTCCCACATATAAAAAACCCACGCGCATCGCCGAACCCATCCCCGGATCAGCCACAAAATTCGGTTTGACTCGCAGCCGGTTACTCGGAAGCCCTCCTCTTGCAAACACATCCCGGCAAAAATCGTTCAATACAATGTAGCGGCTGATCTTCTGTGCATAAGTCCCAAGCCCGCGATGCAGTACCAGCATTGCAGCCAGCGCGGCGGATTGTGGCAGTGAGCCCCGGTAACAGCGCCGTGCCACGCCGCGCCACGGCAGCTTCCCCACACAGTCTTCACACACCCGGCCCTCCCGCAGTAGCATCGCCTGAGGGCAAAGGAGACGGAAATTATGCAAAGTCTGCACAACCGGCACATGACACTTGGCCGCCGTCCAATAGAGCGAGGGTGAGATCAGAGGGAACGTGTTGTGGGTATGGATTACGTCGGGACGGAAGCGGCTCAACACCGCCTCGATATCATGCTGCGTACGTTCAGACCACAGGGTATCCCGCGCCACAGCCATCTTGCCCATGGATTCAATGTCGCGGTTATCGCGCCGATACAGCTCAACCTCATGCCCGTGCTCGCGCAGCAACTGAATCTCGTCATCCACCACCGAATCTTCACCGCCGCGCTGTTGGTAAGCGTTGTGAGTCACTAATACGCGATAACTCATCGATGAATCCTGATTTGCATTCCATTCACTGCGTTAGCATCGAGTGCACTTGCTTCCTGTTGAGCAACCCCGATGATCAGTACAGGATCACCCTTGATTTTCAGGCGGTTGGTATCGGGTCTTCCCTGATAACCGGAAATATCTTCAACCCAAGTACCGCGTTCAATATCGACAAGACTCTCTGAGTTGTCCGATGTCCAAAAGACACGAGCCACTCTTCCATCTTGAAGGCGCAGATCACATAACCAAACCACGCCAGACTTTTCACAAGATTGAAAAATCGAACCAAGCATCCACGTTTGAACGCGTTTATAAGCCGCCAGGGCTTTGTCGCGCATGACACCATTGGGGTGCTTGAAACCCAATCGGTCGTGATCCCAGGAATACCAATAAAAGCGCTCCACTCCACTTGCCCATTCAAGGATCAACCAGCGCGCCACATGCCCGGGCGCGCTGGCCGCTGGCGAGTCTGCATATTGGGGCACCCCAATAGCGTGCCCCGACTCGGTATCCCACAAGGGTTTCGATGAAAGGCCGTTTTCTTCGAGAATGGCAGACACTTCCCTGACCAGCTTCAACTTGTCTTCGGGTTGCCCGCTATCCGTGTAGAAGTGATAGCCGATGATGTCGCAATGGTTCGCACCGCCGGCCGCAACAAAGCGCCTGAACCAGGCCAGGCTTTCATGTTTTGCCGGAGAGGGGCACACGACGCGGGCCTGCGGATCGACACGCGCCACTTCCTCGTCGACGATTTTTGTCATCTCGACCATCTGTTCGACCGTGCCGGAAAACATGCCACCCGATGCGGGTTCGTTCCACACCTCGTATAGCTTGATTCTGCCCGCATAGCGGGTCGCAACCTGGCGAACAAAATTCGCGAAATCGGCCATGTTGCGTGGCGGTGCCGCTTCGCCCAAGCCATAAAAGGAACGGTCGACGGGCCTTGCAGATGCCCAGGCAGGCGTGCGGCCAAACGTCATCAGAACCTCAAGGCCGCTTGTGCTGGCCACGTTCAAAGCAAAATCGAGCCGGGCAAACCGCCACTCGTTTTTTTTCGGCTGAAGCTGACTCCAAGCCACCCCCGCATCCCACAATCGCCATGTCCCAAAGTCTAGGGTCGGCCTCATCGTCGGATCGTGAAAACGATGGTTATGTATTCCAAAGTAGGAAAGTGGCACGGGCTTATTCGGCGGGATAAGCTTCTCTGTTTGGGTCGCGCCACATGCGGATACGCCCGCAAGCATAAGCAGGCCGACCCATAGGTTGAAAGCGACCGGTTTAGCCTGCGGGTTTGATTGTTTCAGCGGCATCGTCATGAGCTGCAATACATGCGGCCACCAAGGTGGCGAAGTAAATGTAAAAGGGATAGATCAAGGTGTTGTCAGTCAGCAGCAGAACATTCGTGTAAAGCGCAATCAGAAGAACGCCCGGTCGACGGGATGAATAAAGCATCCAGATAAACACTCCCAATACCAGCCCGCCATATTCATACAGAATCTTGAGCGTATCTCCATGGAGATTCTCCTTGCGCACCCAACTCATGCTTCCTTTCAGCACGTCGTAGGCCTCCCCTGGGCCCATCCCCATGAACAGGAACCTCCAGGGCTCCCGAAAAAAATCCGATACGACATAGCTGTAAAGCACCTGTCGACCCATACCGAACTGGTTGGCGCTTTGATCTGTCAACTCACGGATGATGGCGTCGAAGTTACCTGAACCATATGACAGGATCAAAAACAGAAAAAGCGCATTCGCCATCATCATCGGAACCGGCTTTAATAGCCTGAGCATTACCGTCCTGGGCATGAACTGAACGACGAGGCCAATCAGGATGCCCAGCATCACGATGCGTTTCAGGGTCAGAACGGCAAACACCAGGGCCACGGCAAAACTGCGCCAGCGCCGCGTGTAGGCCGCCCACACGGCCAGCAATCCGAAAACATAGGAGAATCCGGATTCGAGCGTGGACCGCGATGCGGCCACGTCAAACGTGAAATGCGACAGAACGGCGTTCCACCCGTTGAACGCGCCCACCAGGGCAAAATTCGCAGCGAGCCCAAGCAGCACCGCGATCAGAATCGTCCGCCATAGCCACAGTTGCCTGAAGCCAACCAGTGCGGCTGTCAAACCGGTCAGAATCAGATAAATGTCCTTGACTCCCTCGCTGTTCGCGAAAGGCATTAGGACCAGGCTCGCCAGGAAAATCACCAGATAGGGCCGCGCCAGATCGGGTATGTGCATGCCGCGGTTGGCCAGGATGAGCAGCAAGCCGATCATGGGCAGCAGATAATTGAGATAGCGAAGCGGTGGGATCGCCACGCCGGCAATCATCGCCACGAACACGACATAGCCGAACATCTCATCGAGACGAAGCGCGCCGAACGAAACGGGTTTTTTGTAACTTGCCACGTGCTCAATGCTATTCATCGCTGGCCCATCATTGATAAACGTTGCATTCGACAA
>DAHWJK010000316.1:0-5336 GCA_027344185.1 Thiobacillus sp. | reverse complement strand
GGCGCGCTTGATGCCGCGCCGCGCCTCATTTGTCGAGGCCGTTGGCCTCAACAATGTTTGTGAACGGGATATCGTGGATTCGTTGCGGCCCTTCCCTGCAACGGAGGCTCATGACGAACAAGCTGGCGCATTCCAATCCCTATCGACCCTGCCTCCGGTTCGTCGCCCTCATCGCCAATCCAGCGCAGGCTCCGCCAGTCGCCACCGCCTAGCTGCTCAACCAATCTCCGGCGACCGCGTGCTGAACGAGAACGACGCGACGAGGCCCTTGCCGTATCTTGGTTCCTGGAAAGCAAGATGCGCCGACGCGAGCCGCCCCGCCAGCATCATCGCTGCCAGCAGGCCGAATTCATCGGGTGCAAGGCCGACTACGGCGGCAAGGCGCGGCCGCACAGCGAGAACGGCGCCGACGTTGGGAATCTCGCCCCCTGCCACGTTGGGCTCGGCCTCGGAGAAGATCGTGATCAATGCATCGGTTGTGCCACCGAGAGGCTCCGTCAAGACCCCCCGCGCCTCGAGGTGCTGCATCGAGCGCCTGAGACGCGCGAGGTCCGTCCCCTCCGCCTCGATATAGATGCTTATGTCGACTCCCTGAATTTCGACATCTCGGCTGATGATCCAACGCCGCCGTGTACGGCGCCGCGCCTTCTTCTTGACCATGGCCATTGTGAAGCTCCTTCAACCTTGACGACTGCCGTCTGCTCCAAGGCTTCACCGAACCGCCGCGACGCAGGCCCCCTGGTTGCTCAGCAGCCGATTTGCCGATAAGACTTCGGAAGGAGGGGCATTCCCATCGCGTTGGCCTCGGATCTAGTGCTCGACACCTGGCGCCCGCGTCGCGCCAGCTGGAAGCAGCCTAAGAGGCCGCTCCGCCGATTCGTGCGCGGAAGAGGAGAAGTCAATGGCGCTTCGACGTTGCATGAATTGTGGGCAGACCTTCACTCCCCGTCCGCAGGTACCGAGTCAGGCCTTCTGCTCGTCAGATGCGTGCCAGCGCGCTCGGCGCAAGGCTTGGCTGCAGACTCGGCTGCGTGAAGATTCAGACTACCGCGAAAACCGAGCACGAAGCCAACGCGCTTGGCTCGATCGAAATCCGGACTATTGGCAACGTTACCGAGAAAGGCGTGCGAAGGAGCCGGCGCACGATGCCAAATCGATGAACCTTGCCGGCGCCGACCGAGAAGCGCCACCGGTCGGACCCGGGCTGTACCTCCTTCGCGTCATTGCCCCTCCCACTCGTGCAAAGACGGACGCGTGGATCGTCGAGCTGACTCTGGTGTGAGGTGCCCGCGACTGCAAAGTCAACGCGTGCAAAGATAGGACGTGATCGTCCCACCTTGCCGTGCGCAGTATCGTTGCCCGAGCGCGCGAGGGACTGCGCGGCGAACTCCCTCATCTTTCGCATCCCCAACGCGTCATCTTGGGGACGCGACGCGATGTGTTCCGCCGCTTGCCAAGCAGCGCCCAGATGACCATAAGGGACTCGCACGACACGCCTGCTACGCCGCCCGTTCGCGCGCGGGCGGCGCAGTACGTGCGGATGTCCACCGAGCACCAGCAGTACTCGACCGAGAACCAAGCGGAGAAGATCCGGGAGTACGCCAGGCGCCGTGGCCTGGAGATCGTGCGCACCTACGCCGATGAAGGCAAGAGCGGCCTGCGCATCGATGGTCGGGCGGGTCTGCAGCAACTCATCCGGGACGTGGAGTCCAAAGCCACCGACTTCCAGATCATCCTGGTCTACGACGTCAGCCGCTGGGGACGCTTCCAGGACGCCGACGAGAGCGCCTATTACGAGTACATCTGCCGCCGCGCTGGCATTCAGGTCGCGTATTGCGCCGAACAGTTCGAAAACGATGGATCGCCCGTCTCCACCATCGTCAAGGGCGTCAAGCGCGCGATGGCGGGGGAGTACAGCCGCGAGCTATCCGCGAAGGTCTTCGCGGGGCAGTGTCGCCTGATCGAGATGGGGTTCCGCCAGGGAGGGCCGGCTGGCTACGGCCTTCGCCGCGTGCTTCTGGACCAGACCGGCGCGGCCAAGGCGGAACTGGGCCGCGGCGAGCACAAGAGCCTGCAGACCGACCGAGTCGTGCTGGCGCCTGGCCCCTTGAGCGAGGTGGCCATCGTGCGGCAGATCTATCGCTGGTTCGTCGACTCCGGCATGAGTGAGGCCGCAATCGCCGCTCGTCTCAACGCAGAGGGGCTCGTGACCGATCTGGGGCACGCGTGGACGCGCGGCACCGTGCGCCAGAGCTGGGCATCATCGGCACCTTGGTCGGCTTCACATAGCCAATGATCTCACGCACGCCCAGCAGGTCGACGGCGTAGGTCTGGCCCTGCAGCGCGAAACTCAGATACTGTCCGGCAGGACTCGAGGGTTGTCGCAATACGGGTAGGTTCATCATAGGCACCTCAGAATGCGACGAACTCAGGCTGGCCTGCCGCAACGGCCGGCTTCGGGGTCGGCACACGCGAGTGCGCAGCGGCGGAAGCACCTCGGGCCGGACGGGTCGCGCCAGCAAGCTCAAACTGTTCGACCAGGCGCTGCAACTCCGTGGCATGGCCGCTCATCTCTTCGGCTGTAGCAGCCAACTCCTCGGAGGCCGAGGCATTTTGCTGGGTTGCCGCATTGACCTGCGCGATTGCCTGGTTGATCTGTTCGATGCCGGTCGACTGCTCGGTGCTGGCGGCGTTGATCTCCTCGACCAGATCGCTGGTCTTGGTGATCGCCGGGACCATCTCGCCGAGCAGGTCGCCGGCGGCGATCGCCTGCTTGACCGAGCCGCCAGCGAGTTCTCCAATCTCCTTGGCGGCGACCTGGCTGCGCTCGGCCAGCTTGCGCACCTCCGCGGCCACCACCGCGAAACCCTTTCCGTGCTCGCCGGCGCGCGCGGCCTCGATGGCCGCGTTCAGTGCAAGCATGTTGGTCTGGTAGGCGCTGTCGTCGATGATCGAGATGCGTTCGGCGATGGCCTGCATGTCGGTCACGGTGCGCTGCACCGCGTCGCCGCCGTCGTGAGCCTGCTGCGCCGCTTGGCGCGCCATGCCGGCGGTCAGCTTGGCGTTGTCGGCGTTCTGCTTCACGGATGCGGCCGACTGTTCCAGCGTGGCTGACGTCTCCTCGACCGAGGCGGCCTGCTCGGAGGCGCCCTGAGCCAGGGTCTGCGAGGTCGCCGAAACCTGCGCGGATGCTGCGGCCATGTTCTGCGCGGTCGCCTGGATCGAGGCCATGGTCTCGTTGAGCTTGCCGACCATGCCATGCATCGCCGACATCACGCTGTGCCTGTCGCCGGGCTTGACGCGCACGGTCGTAGCGAGATTGCCTCGCGCAACTGCGTGCGCAACATCTGACAGCTCTGCCGGTTCGGCGCCGAGCACCTTCACGATCGAACGAGTGATCAGCAAGCCCATCAACACCGCGGCCAGCACCGCGATGGCTCCGAGCACCAGCGCGACAAAGATGGCGTCATCGTAGATCTTGGCCGCAGCGTCGGCGACCTGCCCGAATCGATCCTGCGCAATCTGGCCGGCGCTTGCAAGGTCCTTCCTGAACGCGCTCTCGACCGGTTTGGTCTGGTCTTGAAAGAAAGTCGATGCGTCCTGGCCCCCTTCCTGCATCGCCACCAGCGTTGCAATGCTCTGAACGAAGCGGCCTCGACCAGCCTCCAGAGTCGGCAAGAGATCGCGCGCCTTCGGGTTCTTGACCATGTCTGAGTACCGCTGGAACAAGACGTCGTTCCTCTTGAGTTCGGCCTCTATGTTTTGGCGAAGGGCAGCATCTACCGTGGGATCCTTGTCGAGCAGCAAGTCGCGGCTGTCGGATGCGATGAGATCCACGCTTAGACGTAGTTCCGATACCAAGTGGGCAGCCGGCCAGGCCTGCCGTGTGGCCAGATCCGTACCCGCCTTGAGCTTGTGCAGTTGCCACAGATTGGTGAGGCCAAGCACAACGATGAGGACGACCAGGCTGCCAAAAGCGAGTCCCAGGCGCTGCGCCGTGGTGAGCGATTTATTCGACATGTGTATGTATGTGTGAAGTGCCTTGAAGGCGGACGCAGACCGCCGCGCGGCTCTGCTAGCAGGGCCGCGGTCTTGGTCTTCTTGTTGGGGTTGCGTTGAGGCGAGGGTATTGCCGCGCGCTTGGATGGCAGCAAGTCTCAAGCGCGGTCAATTTGTCATTCTGTCTTTCTTAGCGGCGACAATTAAGTTCGGGTAAACCCGATAGTTTGTACATTTAAACACATTTTTTGGATTGTTTCCCTTTCGGACATCATCGCGGTTGCGAAAGGACAACAAGCGCCAAGAGTGGAACGCAATGATCGGATTGTTGACCATCTTGGTGCGAGCACAGAGGGAGCCCGCCGAGGCATCACTCGGACGACTAGGCACCGCCAACATCGCCGAAGCGGTCAGTCGCGACGACTGACCTCTACGAAGATGCCGGCCTTAACGCGGACTTCATCGCGCGCAAACACCGTCTTTGCGGGATGGTCGCTAGGCTGCGAACTTCGAGGAGTCAGCCATGGCATTGCCTATTCCCGTTTGCCTTGAGGACTTCTCGACCGAGGACCTGCGGAACATCGCCTGGGACGTCGACTTCCTCGAACAGGCAACCCCTCTCGAGCGCCTTCTACTGCAGCGCCTCGACGACGCCTGCACGGCCCTCGACGCTGAGCGCGAAGCCGTGCGTCGGCTTCTGGATCACCAGTGGGAACGCACCTGATCCTGGGCGTCGGGCAGGCAACAGCCGCGGCCTTCATGCATCGCTAAGGTGAGCTTTTCCAGGGATGCCATGGCCGTCGCGAACATCGCGAGCGTCGCGGGATCGCGCGCATTGTGGCCCGATCACAACAGCGACTTTTCGCGCCGGAGTTCGGCGCGACTGTGCCGTCTCGCATGCGCAATTCTGCAGGGACCGCCTTCGTGTCATGAGCACCATGCCGCGATCAGGACCGACGTCGTCGCAGCACGCCACCCCGCGCGGACCCGCATGTTTCCTGGCTTCGCACGGAGACGACCTCGACCCAGGCGGCGGCCCGATGCGCGAAGTCTTGATGAGCTTCGGGGCGAGGTGTTTCGCAGAGCCTATGTTTTGCGAAATATCCTTTTCTTTTGAACAACTTACAGTGCCCTGGCGGATGTGCTTCCGAGCCCTTGCACGGCGTGCCCCACCTTGCTCATAATGGTCTCCACGTTGTTGGCGCCGACCGAAAACTGACCATCTGACGGGCCTGATGCCGAGCGAAAACTGACCAGGGTGTTTGACCTAGTCTGCTCGATTTTTGAGCAGGGAACGAGGGTGATCACCATGGGCATCAAGACGAGGATCCGCACGC
>DAHWJK010000269.1:0-3880 GCA_027344185.1 Thiobacillus sp. | reverse complement strand
CGACGTCGAGGTGAGGGACGAGGCGGCGCTGCTGAAGACATTCCGCAACGACCGCCACCTCGCGCCGACGCCGGACATGGCGTACAAGTTCGTCGGCCATGCTCCGGAGCATCTGACCGAGCGCCCGCTCGTCGTCGGCTTCGGCCCCTGCGGCATCTTCGCCGCGCTGGTGCTGGCGCAGATGGGCTTCAGGCCCATCGTGCTGGAGCGCGGCAAGGCGGTGCGCGAGCGCACGCAGGACACCTGGGGCCTATGGCGCAAGCACGTGCTCAATCCCGAATCCAACGTGCAGTTCGGCGAGGGGGGGGCGGGCACGTTTTCCGACGGCAAGCTCTACAGCCAGATCAAGGATTCCCGGCACCTGGGGCGCAAGGTGCTGACCGAGTTCGTCAAGGCGGGCGCGCCGGAGGAAATCCTCTACGTATCGAAGCCGCACATCGGCACCTTCCGCCTGGTCGGCATGGTCGAGACCATGCGCCACGAGATCGAGGAACTGGGCGGCGAGATTCGCTTCCAGCAGCGCGTCACTGATGTAGTGATCGAGGACGGGCACATTCGTGGGGTGACGCTCGCCGGCGGCGAGACCTTGCGCAGCAATCACGTCATCCTTGCGCTCGGCCACAGCGCGCGTGACACATTCGAGATGCTGCACACGCGCGGCGTGCACATGGAAGCCAAGCCGTTCTCCATCGGTTTTCGCATCGAGCACCCGCAGTCGCTGATCGACCGTGCGCGGCTGGGGCCGAACGCCGGCAACCCGCTCCTCGGTGCCGCGGACTACAAACTGGTGCATCACGCCAAGAACGGCCGCGCGGTCTACAGCTTCTGCATGTGCCCGGGTGGCACCGTGGTCGCCGCCGCCTCCGAGCCGGGGCGCGTGGTGACCAACGGCATGAGCCAGTATTCGCGCAACGAGCGCAACGCCAATGCAGGCATCGTGGTGGGCATCACGCCGGAGGATTTTCCGGGCAAGGGTCCGCTGGCCGGCATCGAACTGCAACGGAAACTGGAGGCGCGCGCGTTCGATCTCGGCGGCGGCACTTACGACGCGCCGGCGCAGCGGGTCGACGACTTCATCGAGGGCAGGCCCTCGACCCAACTCGGCAGCGTCGAGCCTTCCTACAAGCCCGGCGTGCATCTCACCGACCTTGCCTCCGCGCTGCCGGATTACGCCATCGAGGCGATCCGCGAGGCGCTGCCGGCGTTCGACCGGCAGATCAAGGGCTTTGCAATGAAGGACGCGGTGCTGACCGGGGTCGAGACGCGCACTTCCTCGCCGCTGCGCATCGCCCGCGGCGACGATTTCCAGAGCATCAACGTCAAGGGCCTGTACCCGGCGGGCGAGGGCGCGGGCTATGCCGGCGGGATTCTCTCGGCCGGGGTGGACGGCATCAAGGTCGCCGAGGCGGTGGCGCGCGACATGCTCGGGCTGGAAGCGGCGGATTCGGGCAGCAAGGCAGGGCCGGCCTGCGAGTACTGAGGCGCAGGCGCATACCCCGGATCGGCCCACCTGAAGGTATCAAGGGCTGGGCATAAGGAAATCGCCCGCCTAGCGTGCAGCGGTCGGCGCGAGCTCGTGATACGCGGCATCGGCCAACTGCTGCATGGCCTTCCGTCCGATCTGCCCCGACAGGGCGTAGCCGAAATCCCCGTCGATCCAGTAGAACACGTCGACGCCGTTTTCGGTGGCGTGACGGAAGGTCGTCTCCTTATTTCCGGCCACTGCGCGCCGCACGTAAAGCGTGACGCGGCGCTCGATCCTGTCCTGGTACATGAACTGCGCGACCGGACCGGTTTCGCCGGTGAGCAGGCGGCCGCCCAGCAGTTCGAATCCCTGCGCGCTGAAGTCCGGCGCCTGCAGTTGGGTGCCGACGCGTTTGGACAGCCAGGCCACCAGATGCTCGGCGTGGGCGGCGTCGACTTCGACCGGGTGGCGCGCTTCCGGACTGAACACGGCATGGGCGATGGCAGCATCGCGGGCGAGGTAGGCCGGGGGGGCGGGCGCCTGCCCGGAGGTGCCGAGGCCGATGGCGTAGCCGATCAGTCCGGTCACCAGCATGGACAGCATTGCCGCCACCGCCTTGAACGGCACGGGCAGGGCCGGGCGGCGTGCGGCGCGCACCAGATTCAGCGGCAGCGGTTCGTTCAGCACGCTGTCGAAGGCGGCATGCAGCGACTGGTTCTGCGCAGTCCAGGCCTGCACCCGCGTCGCATCGTCCGGATGCGCCGCCAGCCACGCCTCGACCTCGATGCGTCGTGCCTCGGGCAGGGTGCCATCGACGTAGGCGTGGAGTTCGTGTTCGTGTACGTCTGTCATATCACAAGCTTCAGTTTGACTGCGGGTTCGCCCGCCAGCATCTGCCGCATCCGCTCGCGCGCACGCGACAGGCGCGACATCACAGTGCCGGTCGGCACGCCCAGCACCTGGGCGGCTTCGGCGTAGCCGAATTGCTCCAGCCCTACCAGCAGCAGGACTTCGCGTTGTTCCTCAGGCAGCCGTGCCAGCGCGGCGTGGATGTCGCGCGCGGCCAGCGCTTCCATCTGGCCGCCGCTTACCGGTTCGTCCAGCGCGTCCTCCATCACGGTTTCCTGCGGCCGACGGACGCGGATCTGGTTGACGAACAGATTGTGCATCAGGGTGAACAGCCAGGCGCGCAGATCGCTGCCGGGCTGCCACAGGTCGAGCTTCGCCAGCGCGCGCTCGAGGGTGTCCTGCACCAAGTCGTCAGCGCGATTGACGTCACCCGTCAGCGCCCGGGCATAGCGGCGCAGACGGGGGAGGTGCTCGATCAGGTCGGGACGGGCGCGCACTCAGGGCTTGGCGGTGTGCCACACGTTGTTGACGCCGTCGCCGGTCATGTCGCCCGGTTTCTGGTCCTTGATCCACAGGTACAGCGGCTTGCCTTTGTACGACCACTGCTTGGAACCGTCGTCGCGGGTGATGACAGCATAGTCGCCACTCGCCTTGTCGGACGCGCTGGCGGCCAGGGGCGGCCATTTGGCGGCGCAGTCGCCGTTGCAGACGCTCTTGCCGGAACCGGCCACGTCCTTGTCGAAGGTATACAGCGTCATGCCTGCGGAATTGGTGAGCACGCCCATCTGGGTCTTGGTGGGCGATGCGGCGTAGGGGCTGGCACACGCTACCAGCATGCTGAGCGCGGCGAGAGTGGAGGTCAATGAAGTGTTCATGGCGTTTCCTTGTGCAAGGGTTGAAAGAATGGGCAAGTCTGGGCTTGCATGACGTGAACACCTCGAGCGCCCAGTTTATTCCTGTTCGACGGGGTATTTTTTGGTTGTCGCCTGGATCGGGCCCGGTGACATGTCGGTCGACAGAAAAAATGCTTGCAAACTTTTAAATGTTTCAATTATCATTGAACTATGGAAACGAAAAGCGTTGTCACCGCCCTCGCAGCCCTTGCCCAGGATTCCCGCCTGGCGATCTTCCGTGCGCTGGTCCAGGCCGGCCCGGCGGGCCTTGCCGCCGGACGGATCGGCGAACTCACCGGCATTGCGCCGTCCTCGCTGTCCTTCCACCTGAAGGAACTGTCGCACGCCAGCATGGTGGATTCGCAGCAGGCGGGGCGCTTCGTCATCTACACCGCGAATTTCGCGACCATGAACGCGCTGCTCGGCTTTCTCACCGAAAACTGCTGCGGCGGCAATCCCTGTTCGCCGGTCTGCACGCCGGCATGCGTCACTGAAAAGGAAGCAACATGAAACGCCTGCACGTCCACGTCGCGGTCGACGATCTCGCCGCCAGCATCACGTTCTATTCCACGATGTTCGCCGCCGAGCCGACCGTCGCCAAGGCCGATTACGCCAAGTGGATGCTCGACGATCCGCGCGTGAACTTCGCCATCTCGGCGCGCGGCGCCGCGCC
>DAHWJK010000262.1:0-6788 GCA_027344185.1 Thiobacillus sp. | reverse complement strand
CCGACGTTCTTGGCCTCGAAGGCAGCCTTGTTCCAGGCAGCCATCGCCTGGGTCGGCTTCAGCAGACCGGCGGCCACGGCCACGGCCACGGCGCCTGCACCGGCAGCGCCTTTCAGTACGTTTCTACGAAGTGCATTCATTCACTATCTCCTGATAAAAAATGCGATGGATTACGTGTTGATTAGAGACCGTGCACGAAGTCGGTCACTTTGTCGATTTCCGCTTCCGTCAGCACGCCATGCTTGCCGTAGGGAATCATGGAGGTGGCGGGGTTGGCCTTGGTGGCGTCCCAGATCTGGGCGCGCAGTTTGGCCTTGTCGGGATAACGTG
This sequence comes from Thiobacillus sp., assembly GCA_027344185.1. Lineage (GTDB taxonomy): Bacteria > Pseudomonadota > Gammaproteobacteria > Burkholderiales > Thiobacillaceae > Thiobacillus. Next base: position 6,458 of record DAHWJK010000262.1, on the reverse strand, counting down.
CGCTCATGGCGATCAGGGGAGGACCATACATGCCGGGGGACTGGGCGTCAGGCTGGGTGGGCATGGCATGGCAGGCCAGGCAGTTGCCCTTGGAACGGTTGAACGCGATGTCCTTCCCGGTCTCTTCTTTCTTGGGGGCAGTGGCTCCGGCCGGCGCCTGTGCCAGCACTGTACCCGACAGCATGATGGCGCTGATCGCACAGGCTGCCGCTACTTGATGCAACTTTCGCATAGTCATCCTCCTAATTTTTGACGTGGTGGTGAAGCGCTTGCCACTTGGGCGGGCCCTGCAGTGAGCGCGCTATCCAGTGTATGGATGACACGAAGCATAGTGGAATTGTTTTTTGCGGCGCAAGGCCAGGCACGCTTTTTTACTGGGAAAGCGCAGGGTAAATTCCTACCAGAAGCCCGAAATATGGTCGATTGCGGGCTGTTTACGGGTTTTTGCGAAGGGCTTTTTCAGCGGCCTGCCACTCGCGTTGGCGCGCTTCGGCCGCAGAAAGTTCCTGAAAGTTGCCATCGCCCGCTTTGAGACCGAGGCCGATTTGCTCGATTGCGGCGACCAGATTGCCGCTCAGCGCGTCGGCCTCGGCCTGGGCGCGATGGCTCAGCAGCCGATGGCCCAGCCGGGCATGGGTCTGGGCAGCCAGCCGCCACAGGCGGCGGTCGAGCGGATAGAGCGTCAGCTGCCTGTCGATCTGGGCGAGCGCATCGGGAAGGCGTCCGGCCGCCAGCAGGGCGCCGATATATCCGTATTGCAGCGGCTGGTAGCCCGGATGGGCCGAGCTGCCCGACTGGTAGCGCTGCAGGGCGAGCGCGTGGTTGCCTGCGGCGAGCGCGCTGCGGGCGGCCAGCTGCTGGATCATCGGATGGGGCGCCTGGCCGGCCAGCAGCTTTTTCACCTCGGCTTCGGCCTCGGCAAACAGGCGCGCGCGCACCAGCGCGGTCACCAGCCCGTAGCGGGCGGCGGTTTCGCTGCTGTAGCGCTTGTCCTTGAGCGCGGCGCGGGCGGCCTGCACGGCATCCTGCGGGCTGCCAGCCTGGGCGCGCAGGCGCGCGCGCACCAATTGGAAGTCCAGGCTGTCGGCCACCTGCTGGTAAGGCGTGGCCTCGCTGCGCGCCTGCATGTCGGCGATGCGGTCGGTGGTGAGCGGGTGGGTGCGCAGGTAGGCGGGGGCGCTGCTGTCGTAAAAGCGGTTGGCGCGTTCCAGGCGGTTGAAAAATCCGCTCATGCTGCGCGGATCGAAACCGCCCCGGGTCATCATCTCATAACCCAGGCGGTCGGCTTCGCGCTCGTAGTCACGGCTGAAATTGAGCTGGTTCTGGATCGAATAGGCCTGGGTGGAGGCGATGGCGGCGTTGGCCACATTGGGATTGGAGCGCGCCGCCAGCAGCGCCAGCGCCAGCGCTGCCATGGTCGGCCAGTAGCTCTGGTTTTGCGAGGCGACCATGCGCGCGATGTGGTCCTGGGTAACGTGGGCGATTTCGTGCGCCACCACGCTCGCCAGCTCGGACTCGTTTTGCGCGGCCAGCAGCAGCCCAGTGTGGACGCCGATGTTGCCGCCCGGCATCGCAAAGGCGTTGATGCTGGGGTCGTCGACGACGAAGAAAATGAATTCGCGCTGGTTGCGCGTGCTGACCGAAACCAGCTTGTAGCCGAGCTGGTTGAGGTAAGTCTCGATTTCGGGATCGTCCAGATAGCGCGGATCGGCGTAAACGTCGCGCATGATGATGCGTCCCAGGGCCTGTTCTTCCTGGTCGGAAAAATGTTGCCGCGACACTTCGCCCAGATCGGGCAGATCGGCCGCCGCAACCGGCTGGAGGGCCAGACTCAGGGCAATCAGGGTGCGCAGCATGGAACGGGCGGGAGGAGAGGGCGAGTCATTTCGTTTACGATGCGCGGACTGACGACAAGGTTCCTCCGTTTATTCATTGAGATCGAGTCCAACATGAGCGAATTCACCCATTTTGACGCGCGCGGCCGCGCAGTCATGGTCGATGTGGCCGGCAAGGACGACACGCGGCGTGTCGCCGTGGCGAGCGGCCGGATCCGGATGTTACCCGATACCCTGGCGCGCATCGTAGGGGGGCAGGCCGACAAGGGCGACGTGCTCGGCATCGCCCGCATCGCCGCCATTCAGGCCACCAAGCGCACCGCCGAACTGATCCCGCTGTGCCACCCGATTGCTTTGACCCGGGTGGGCGTGGAATTCAGCGAGAACGCCGTCGACGCCTCGATCAGCTGTACCGTGACCGCTGAAACCGTGGGCAAGACCGGCGTTGAAATGGAGGCGCTGACCGGCGTTAGCGTCGCGCTGCTGACCATTTACGATATGTGCAAGGCAGTCGATCGCGGCATGTCGATGAGCGACATCCGGTTGCTGGAAAAGCAGGGTGGGCGCTCCGGGCACTGGCATGCCCAGTAGTAAACGCCTCTTGCAGTACGCCTGCGCCATGGCAGGATGGCGGGTTTTCAGGAGCACGATACGCATGCGTTTATTGGGATGGCTGGTGCTGGGTCTGGCGATGTGCGCGCCGGTTGCGCAGGCCGACCTGCCGGATTACCAGGTCTTTCCGGGAGACGGCGACCGGCTGCTGTTATGGGTGGCGCCCGAGCGCGGACGCACCGAGCCGGAACTGCAGGCTGCGCGTTTGCTGGCCGGGCGCGGGATATCGGTGTGGTCGCTCGATGCCGTGAGCGCCTACTTTTTGCCGCAGCTGCCGAGCAGCATGGATGCACTGCCGGCGCAGGACATGGCGGACTGGCTGCGCGCGGCGCTGGGCAGCGGCAAGCAGGTCGCCGTGTATGCGGTGTCGCGCGCCGCGGTGCCGGTGTTGCGCGGGGCGGCCTTGCTGCAGCCGGCCGAGCGGCAGCGGCTGTGCATGCTGTTGATGTATCCGAATCTTTACACCGTGGCGGAGGCCTTGTCCGAGCCCGATTATCTGGACGTGGGCGACCTGTCGGGCCTGCGGGTGCGGGTGCTGCAGCCACGCCGTTCGGCCGCCACGCCCTGGCTGCCCGGGCAGCTCGACCACCTGGCGCGGTTGGGGGCGGCGCCCAGCCACGTAATGCTGGAAAACCTGCGCGAAGGCTACTGGATGCGCGAAGCGCCGACCGAATTCGAAATTGCCGAAAGCCGCCGCATGGACGCCATGCTGCTGCGTGAACTGAATGCCTGGGGATGTCAATGAAACGATTGCTGATGCTGTGTGCGATGGGACTGGGGTTGGCGGGCGCCGTGCAGGGGGCCGGATTCGAATCACGGGCAGCGACCCCGGCGCCGGCGCTGAAGGCGCTGGACCTGAAAGGCGCGACGCGCACCCTGGCGGACTATCGCGGCAAGGTGGTGGTGCTCAATTTCTGGGCGTCGTGGTGCCCGCCGTGCCTGCGTGAAATGCCGTCGATGGAGCGGCTGCGGGTGAAAATGGCGGGGCGGCCGCTGGCTGTCGTTGCGCTCGACAGCGCCGAGACCCGGCAAGAGGTGGATGCCTTCCTGGCCAAAATGACGCTCGGTTTCCCGATTCTGCTCGATCCGGACGGCAGCAACACCAAACGCTGGAAAGTGTTCGCGCTGCCCACCACCTTTTTGCTGGATGCCGAAGGGCGCGTGCGGTATGTGCTGACCGGGCCGACCGAATGGGACGAGGGCGAAGCCCTGGCCATCATCGAGTCCCTGCTGGCCGAAGTGCGCACGCCGTAAATCCAGCCTTTCGGGTGTGGTTAACCAGGCCAGTTATTAGGCTATCTTATAGGTGCATCAGGCTTTTTGCTTGCCATGGGGATGGCAGTAAGTGCAAAATAACAATATATTCGGAAACATTAATATATAGCCGTCCCCGAAGCATCCAGTCGATGCGCTGGCGCTGCTTGCAGCTTGACCCAGTATGGAATATCCAGGCAGGACAAATGCGCGGTTTCACCTGAAACCGCCGGGGGCAATTTTGAACCTAGAGGCCGCATGAACGCCAAGATCAAACTCGAAAATCACGACGCCCAGGAAATCAAGTACACCACCTGCTACATGTGCGCCTGCCGTTGCGGCATCAAGGTGACGCTGGAGGACAACAAGGTCCGCTTCATCCAGGGCAACCGCAACCACCCCACCAACCAGGGCGTGCTGTGCGCCAAGGGATCGGCCGGGATCATGAAGCAGTATTCCACCGCCAAGCTGACCCAGCCGCTGATGAGGAAGCCGGGCACCGAGCGCGGCGAAGGCATCTACGAGCCGATTTCCTGGGAACAGGCACTCGACGTGCTGACCGACCGCCTGGAAGAGATCCGCGCGACCGATCCGTCGAAACTGGCCTACTTCACCGGCCGCGACCAGATGCAGGCATTGACCGGCTTGTGGGCGCAGCAGTTCGGCACTCCCAACTGGGCGGCGCACGGCGGTTTCTGCTCGGTCAACATGGCGGCGGCCGGCCTGTATTCGATCGGTTTCTCGTTCTGGGAGTTCGGCGCGCCCGACTGGGATTACGACAAGTACTTCATCATGTGGGGCGTGGCGGAAGACCACTCGTCCAACCCGATCAAGATCGGTCTGGAAAAGTTGAAGCGCCGTGGCGGCAAGTTCGTCACCGTCAACCCGGTGCGCACCGGCTACTCGGCGATCGCCGACGAATGGCTGCCGGTCAAGCCTGGCATGGACGGCCTGCTCGCCATGTCGATGGTGCACGTGCTGCTGAAGCACGAAAAGTTCGACTACGAATTCCTGGTGCGCTACACCAATGCCTCCTGGCTGGTGGTAAAGACCCCGGGCCAGAAGGGCGATGGCCTGTTCCTGCGGGACGAGAACGACCATCCGCTGATCTGGGACATCGACAAGGAAGCCTTCAGGAACGGCATCGACGGCGACATCGCCCCGGCGCTGTTCGGCGAATTCGTGGCGCCCGACGGCCGCCGCGTCAAGACCGTGATGTCGCTGATGGTCGAGCGCTATCTCGACGCGCGCTACGCGCCGGAAAACGTCGCGCTGGAATGCGGCCTGCCGGCCGAGAGCATCGAGCGCATCGCGCTGGAAATGGCGCACGTCGCGTTCAAGGAGACGGTCGAGCTGCCGATCGAATGGACAGACGTGTGGGGCCGCAAGCACGACAAGGTGGTGGGCCGCCCGGTGGCGATGTATGCGATGCGCGGCATCGCGGCACACTCCAACGGCTTCCATTCCTGCCGCGCGATCCACATGATCCAGATGCTGCTGGGCGCGCTCGACGCGCCGGGCAACTTCCGCGCCCGCGCACCGTACCCGAAGCCGATTCCGCCGCACCAGCTGCCGGAAAACAACATCGACATCATCAACGCGCCGAACACGCCGCTGTCGCGTCCGCCGCTCGGCTTCCCGACGCGTCCGGAAGACCTGGTGATCGACGAGTTCGGCAATCCGCTGCGCATCGACAAGGCCTTCTCGTGGGAGATTCCGCTGTCCTCGCACGGCATGATGCACATGGTCATCACCAATGCGGTCAACCACGACCCCTACGCGATCGACACGCTGATCCTGTTCATGGCCAACATGGCGTGGAACTCGACGATGAACACGGCCAATGTGCAGGACATGTTGCGCGCCAAGGACCCGGACGAACCTGGCATGTACAAGATTCCGTTCCTGGTGGTGATCGACGCGTTCCACTCGGAGATGACCAACTTTGCAGACCTGATCCTGCCGGACACGACCTACCTCGAGCGCTACGACACCATCTCGCTGCTCGACCGTCCGATTTCCGAGCCGGATGCGGCAGCCGATGCGATCCGTCATCCGCTGGTGACCCCCGACCGCGATGTGCGGCCGTGGCAGGAAGTGATGGTCGAGCTGGCGTCGCGCCTGAAATTCCCCGCCTTCACCAAGCCGGACGGCACGCGCAAGTTCAGCGGCTACAAGGACTTCATCGTCAACTTCGAGCGTTCGCCCGGCATCGGTTTCCTCGCCGGCTGGCGTGGCAAGGACGGCACCCAGTCGCTCAAGGGCGAGCCGAATCCGAACCAGTGGGAAAAGTACATCGAGAACGAGAGCTTCTTTGCCCATCACTGGCCCGACAACCAGAAGTACATGCGCTTCGCCAACAAGGATTACCTCGACGTGGCTGCGGACGTCGGCTTCGTCGGCAAGGTCGAGCCCATCATCATGCAGTTCTATTCCGAGCCGCTGCAGAAATTCCGCCTGGCGGGGCAGGGCCTGTACGACGGGCCGCAGCCGAACAACCAGGTCGACCGCGAGCGCCTCGTGAAGTACTTCGATCCGCTGCCGATGTGGTACGAGCCGCTCGAGCAGCAGCGCGTCGACGCGGACGAATACCCGTTTTTCGCGCTGACCCAGCGGCCGATGTTCATGTACCACTCGTGGGATTCGCAGAACGTGTGGCTGCGCCAGATCATGGCGCAGAACTACATGTACATGAACAGCCGCCGCGCGGCCGAAATGGGCATCCAGGACTTCGACTGGATCTGGGTCGAGTCGCAC
>DAHWJK010000261.1:0-18787 GCA_027344185.1 Thiobacillus sp. | reverse complement strand
CCGACGTTCTTGGCCTCGAAGGCAGCCTTGTTCCAGGCAGCCATCGCCTGGGTCGGCTTCAGCAGACCGGCGGCCACGGCCACGGCCACGGCGCCTGCACCGGCAGCGCCTTTCAGTACGTTTCTACGAAGTGCATTCATTGGCAGATCTCCTATGGTGACAAAATTTTCGATTTGCAGGGATCACGCCAAATGACGTGACGCGGGTCTGACATCTACCGTGACAGCCTGGGCAAACCCGCCCGGACGGTGCACGGCGGACACGGTATCAACCCACCCTGTCCTGCAAATTTAGGGCGAATAAGACCACAATAGTTTCACCGCGCATACGGGTAATTTACGACCAATTTCACGGGCGGAAGCGACCATGACAACCCGCTGCGCAAGGGGTGTGCTTCATACCATCAAGTTGCTGCGACACGCTGCCGCTAGCGTATCTCAGCAAAGGCTTGTACCCCGTTTGCCCATGCCTGCGACAAGTGCGCAGGAAAAGCAAATATCTTCATGAATTTATTTGTTTATTTAACCGCATGCTCACTTTAATACCAGTCCGGCGCGATCCATATTGACGGTATGCATGACGGCATACTGTAATTAGAATGGCCCGACATTCATCGCACCCCGTCCCATGGCTCGCCTCGCCACGCCGCTTACCGACATCCGTATCCGACAGACTCCACCCGCCGCCAAGCCGATCAAGCTGGCGGACGGCGGCGGCATGTATCTGCTGCTGCGCCCGGACGGGTCGCGCTACTGGCGGCTGGATTACCGCTACGAGGGCAAGCGCAAGACGCTGGCGCTGGGCGTCTATCCTGAGGTGTCACTGACCGAGGCAAGAAAACGCCGCCATTCCGCCCGCGCCCTGCTGGCTGCCGGCCAGGATCCGGCGGTGCTGAAAAAGGCCGGCCGCGCCGACCTCGGCTCGACGATCGGTACCGACGGCCAGACTCATGCGCTGGCCATGCTGGGCGAAGGCGTCTGGGAATGGACGCTGGCCAGCGGCGAGGTGCGGCACAACGCGCACTGGGCGCAATTGATGGGGCTGGACCCGGCGCAGTCCACACACACCTGGCAACAAGCGTTCGACAGCCTGCACGTGCAGGAGCGCGACACGGTGATGGCGGCCATCCAGGCCTGCCTTGCCGGCGCGCCCGTATTCGAGTGCGAGCACCGCATCTGCCAGGCGGACGGCCGCGTGATCTGGGTTCGCAACCGCGGCAAGGTGGTGACGCGCGATGCCGGCGGCAAAGCGCTGCGCATGGTGGGCAGCCTGCATGAAATCACCGGGCAGAGGCGCGAAGCACTGGCGATGCAGCGGCATACGCTGTTTCTGCAGACGATCGCCGCATTGAGCGAGCTCTTCACCGCCGAGCTCTCTGAAGAGGCGCTGCTGGCACGCATCTGCGCCGAGCTGGTCACGGACGGCCTGTACCGGCTGGCGTGGGTCGGCCTGCTGGACGAAACCGGCGGCGCCTTGCGTCCGATGGCCGCGGCCGGTCTGCCGGTGACCGCCCTTGCGCGAGTATCCGCATGCACCGGCGCGCCGCAGGACAACGACCCCATCGACGGTGCGATCCGGCTCGGCGCCACGGTGGTCAACAACGATACCGAGAGCGATCCGCTGAGCGCCTCCTGGCGCGAAGAGGCACATGCGTTCGGCTACCGCTCGTTTGCCGCGACGCCCCTGCGCATGCACGGACGCGTGGCCGGCATACTCAGCCTCTACAGCCAGGAACCCCAGGCATTCGGGATCGAAATCCTGATGCTGCTGGAAAAACTGGCTGCGGACCTCGGCGCGGCGCTTGCCCATCGCGCTGCACTGGCGGCCTTGCGAGAGAGCGAAGCGCGCTTTCGCCTGCTGCTCGACGCGTCGCCCGAAGCGATTTTCGGCGTCGACACCGAGGGACGGTGCACCTTCGTCAATCCGGCCTGCCTCGCGATGCTGGGCTACACGCAGGAAGAAATGCTGGGTCAGAGCCTGCACCCGCTGATCCACCACACTTATCCCGATGGGCGTCCCTATCCGAAGGCGCAGTGCCACTTGCGGCAGTCCACGCTGGAGGGCCGTTCCACCCATGTCGACAGCGAAGTGCACTGGCGCAAGGACGGCACCTGCTTCCCGGTGGAATACTGGTCGCACCCCATGTACCGCGACGGCAAGCTGGTTGGGGCGGTGGTCAATTTCATCGACATCAGCGAACGCCGGAGCACCGAAGAGGCGCTACGCGAGAGCGAAGCGCGCTTCCGCGCCCTGGCGGAACAATCCACCGACTGGATCTGGTCGGTGGATGCGGCGGGACATCACACCTACAGCAACCCGCGCGGCGTCGCCAGCCTTGGCTATTCGCTGGACGCCTTTCTCGCCCTGACACCGGAGAACCTGCTGCATCCGGACGACCTGCCGCTCTATCGCGAAACCTACGAACTGGCGCGCGCCGCCCGACAGGGCTGGCATAACGTCGTGCTGCGCTGGCGCCACCAGGACGGCAGCTACCGTATTTACGAATCGAACGCGTCGCCAATCTTTGACGAGAGCGGGACGCTGACCGGGTTTCAGGGCGTCGATCGCGACGTCACCGAGCGCAAGCAGGCGGAGGCACGCATCGAATTCCTCGCCCATCACGACGCGCTCACGGGCCTGCCCAACCGCGTGCTGCTGCGCGACCGGTTCGAACACGCGCTGGCCACGGCCGAGCGGTCGCGCACGCGGGTGGCCATGATGTTCCTCGATCTGGACAACTTCAAGGTGGTGAACGACACGCTCGGCCATGCCGCCGGCGACCAGCTGCTGCTCACGGTGGTGGCGCGGCTGGCCGCCTGTACCCGCGACAGCGACACCATCAGCCGGCAGGGCGGCGACGAATTCATCGTGCTGCTCGGCGACATGCCGGACCTGGAAACCGTCGAGCGCATCGCCAGCAAGATTCTGGTCCAGCTGGCCGAGCCGGTGGACGTCAATGGCCATGCGCTCAACGCCACCTGCAGCATCGGCATCGCGATGTACCCCGACGACGGCAGCAGTTTCGACACGCTGCTGCAAAAGGCCGACGCCGCGATGTACAACGCCAAGGGGGCAGGGCGCAACATCTATCAGTTCTTCGACGAGCAGATGAACCGTCAGGCGCACGAGCACCTGCTGCTGCAAACCCGGCTGAGCCGGGCGCTGTACCAGGCCGAGTTTCATTTGCACTACCAGCCGCAGATGGAAATCGGCAGCGGCCGGGTGGTCGGCGTCGAAGCCCTGCTGCGCTGGCGCAATCCCGAGCTGGGCGAGGTTGCGCCCGCACGCTTCATCCCGGTGGCGGAGGATTGCGGCCTGATCGTGTCGATCGGCGCCTGGGTGATCGAAGAAGCCTGCCGGCAGGCCCAGTCCCTGCGCCAGGCTGGCAGCGAACCCGTCATGTCGGTCAACCTGTCGGCGTTGCAGTTTCGCCGGGCCGGCCTGGTCGAAACTGTGGCCGGCGCGCTGGCCAGGAGCGGTCTGCCGCCGCATCTGCTGGAACTGGAGCTGACCGAAACCATTCTGCTGCAGGACGTCGACAATACCCTCGACACCGTGCGTCAGCTGAAAGCGCTCGGCGTGCGGCTGGCGATCGACGACTTCGGCACCGGCTATTCGTCGCTGAGTTATCTCAAGCGGTTTGCGGTCGACCGGCTGAAGATCGATCGTTCCTTCATCAGCGACGTCAACACCGACCCGGACAGCGCCGCCATCGTGCGCGCGATCATTCAGCTGGCGGCCAGCCTGCGCCTGGGCATCGTGGCCGAAGGCGTCGAAACCAGGGCGCAATTCGACTTCCTGCGTGGATCCGGCTGCCAGGACATCCAGGGGTTTCTGTTCAGCCGGCCGCTCGCGTTGGCGCAGCTGAAGGATTTCCTGCAGCAGCATTCCGCCGCGTCCACCCCGACCGCCTCACCGCTCGCCCAGGCAACCTGACAAGCGGGCTGACTCGGCACGGCCGCATTCCTCCGCTATATTCCTCGCATGGGAACCCGCGTCATCCTGGCGCACCCCCACCCCAAACGCAAAACGCAGGCAGTGATGAACAGGATCCAGCAGATCGTGGGCGCAGCGCGCAGGTTGCTCATGCCGCGGCAGCACGCCGCGGATGAGGACCAAGGCGTTCTGGGCGCGATCTTCAATCTGGCGCCGATCGGCATTTCGCTAACCGACCTGCAGGGCCGGTTTGTCCGGACCAATCCGGCGTTTCAGCAGATGACCGGCCTGAGCGAAGCCGCGCTGCGTGGCGAAAGCTGCGCGTCGCTGATCCACCCCGAGGATTTCCCGCATTACCAGGCCATGCTGGAGGAACTGCTGGACGACAGGCGCGCCGCCTTCCGGATGGTGATGCGCTACCGCACGCAAGCGGGCAGCGTGTGCTGGGTCCGCTGCACGGTATCGCTGCTGCAGGAAGGGCGAGCGGCGGCGCGCTACATCGTGGCGCGCACCGAGGACATCACCGAAAGCTGGCTGCGCCAGAAACAGCTGCGCGAGCGGATCGAACCCTTCCACCTGCTGGTGGCGAGCGTGACCGACTACGCGATTTTCATCCTCGATCCGGAAGGGCGGGTCAACAGCTGGAACGTGGGTGCCGAACGCATCAAGGGCTATATCGCGGACGAGATCGTCGGCCAGCATTTCTCGCGTTTCTACCTGCCCGAGGACGTGCTTCTGGGCAAGCCCGCGCGCGAACTGGAGGCGGCATTGGCCCACGGCCGCTTCGAAGACGAAGGCTGGCGCCTGCGCAAGGATGGCACGGCATTCTGGGCCAATGTGATCATCACGCCGATGCGCGATGAAACCGGCGCGCTGCGCGGCTTTGCCAAGGTCACGCGCGACCTCACCGCGCGGCGCCAACTCGAGGAGCGCCTGCGCGAAAGCGAGGCGCGGCTGCAGGCCTTCCTCAACCACAGCCCGGCAGTCATTTTCCTGAAGGACGTCGAAGGCCGCTACCTGCATGTCAACGCCAAATTCCAGCAGCGTTTCGGGCTGAGCGGCGAGCAAGTCATCGGTCGCAGCGATGCCGCGCTGTTCGAACCCGAACAGGCGACCGCATTCAGCGCCAACGACCGTGAGGTGCTGGCGCGCGGCGCACCGCTGGAATTCGAGGAAACTGCCCACTCCACGGAAGGGCTGCGCACCAGCATGGTCAGCAAGTTCCCGGTGCGTGACCCCGTCGGACGAACCCTCGGCATCGGCGGCATTGCCACGGACATCACCGAATACAAGCGCACGCAGGATGCCCTGCGCATCAGCGAACAGGGCTTTCGCGAACTGGTGGACATCCTGCCGATTGCCGTTTACACCTGCGACGCGGCGGGCCATATCGAAAGCCACAACCGGCAGGCCATGGACCTGTGGGGCCGCGCCCCGCGCCTCGGGAACGAGCCCGATCTCTTTTGCGGCGCCTACCGGCTCTATACGCCCGAAGGCGCCAGCCTGCCGCATCCTGAATGTCCGATGGCGGAGGTGCTGCGCACTGGCAGGGCGGTATTCGATCGCGAGATCGTTATCGAACGCCCGGACGGTTCCCGCCGCACCGCTGTCGTCAACAGCATTCCGCGACGCGACGCGCAGGGTACGCTGACCGGTGCCATCAATTGCCTGATGGATATCACCGACCGCAAGCGTGCCGAGCACCACCTGAAGGAATACAGCGAGCAATTGCGCGTACTGTCGAACCGGCTGGTGGAGCTGCAGGAGGAAGGGCGGCTTGCGTTGTCGCGCGAGCTGCACGACCGGGTGGGGCAAAACCTCAGCGCGCTCAATATCAATCTGAGCATCGTGATGGGTCAGTTGCCGGACGCGATCCGCGACCAGGTCGGCGCACGGCTGAAGGATTCGCAGGAACTGGTCGAGGCCACCGTCGATGTCATTACCGACGTGATGGCCAACCTGCGACCGCCGTTGCTCGACGATTACGGCCTGCTGCCGGCGCTGAAGTCGATCGCCGGCCAGTTCGCCCGGCGGACGGGCATCGATGTCAGCGTGCGCGGGCCGGCCCGACTCACCGGCCTGAGCCAGCAGGTGGAAATATCCCTGTGCCGCATCGTGCAGGAATCCCTGACCAACCTGGCCAAGTACGCCCGTGCCGAAAACGTCAAAATCGAGATCGCGATGCCGCCGGAACAGATCACGCTGACGATTGCCGACGACGGCATCGGTTTCGACCCCAACGTGCATGCCCCGCACAACGGCCGCACCGGCTGGGGTATGCTCACCATGCGTGAGCGGGCGGTGGCTCTGGGCGGCACCCTGACGATCGATTCCGAGCCCGGCTTGGGCACGCGCGTGACTGTCACACTCAAAAGGTAAGCATGAGCATCAATGTCCTGATCGTAGACGACCATGCGGTAATGGCCGAAGGCCTGCGCGCCCTGATCGACGCGCAGGCCGATCTTGCGGTCACGGGTTGCGTGACCGATGGGCGCGAGGCGCTGCACCACGTCGTCGAACAGCTGCCCGATGTGGTGGTGATGGACATCGCCATGCCCGAGCTCAATGGTATCGAGGCCACCCATTTGATCCACGAGCGCGCTCCTGCCACGCAGGTGGTGATCCTCTCGATGCATTCGAACCAGGAATATGTGCTGCGGGCGCTGCAGGCAGGCGCCCGCGGCTACGTGCTGAAAAAAAATGCCGCCGACGAGGTGCTGTCCGCCATTCGTTCCGTCCACGCGGGCCAGCGTTTCCTGAGCCGGCAGATCGCCGAAAGCGTGATCGACGACTACCTTCGCAGCGGCTGCGATACGACACTCGGCGCGCTTAGCTCGCGCGAGCGCCAGGTGCTGCAACTGATGGTCGAGAGCAAATCGACCGTGCTGATCGCCGAATCGCTGTCCCTGTCGCCGAAAACCGTCGAAACCTATCGGACCCGCATCATGCAGAAGCTGGGCATCGGCGACATGCCCAGCCTGGTCAAATTCGCGATCCAGCACGGCCTGACCTCGATCGAATAAGCCCGCCGGGCGGGCGCCTACGTCAACTGTAGGGGTTTCCCCGAGCGTTTTGTCGGGTTTCCCTGACTCCGCGGATTCCATCCCCCGGCTACTGTTACAGCATGCAGCCAGCTTGGGATCGTTGTGCTGCGCATGGCCGGCTTCATGCGGTCGTGAAGGGGTAAACAACGACAACAATCCGCCATGCGCTGTGTGTATTGCCCATACGCCAAGCTGCATGGGTTTGCAGAAGGGGGCGGCATGGCCGATCACACCACCTCGAGGCGTCTGTGCAGGTCCATGCCTGCGGCCCTTGCCATGCTCGCGTTCGGTCTGGGCCAGGCTGCGCACGCGGCCGTCCCTCAACTGGCCGACCTGTCGCTGGAAGAGCTCCTCAATATCGAGATCACCTCGGTATCGAAACGGCCCGAGCGCCTGACCGATGCAGCGGCGTCGGTGTTCGTCATCACCCACGACGACATCCGGCGCGCCGGTGTCCGCTCCCTGCCCGAAGCCCTGCGGCTGGCCCCCAATCTGCAGGTGGCGCGCGCCAGCGCAAGTGCGTATGCCATCAGCTCGCGCGGTTTCAACAGCAATGCGAGAAACAAGCTGCTGGTGCTGATCGACGGCCGCTCGGTGTATTCGCCGCTGTTTTCCGGCGTGTTCTGGGACGTGCAGGACGTGATGCTCGAAGACATCGAACGCATCGAGGTCATCAGCGGCCCCGGCGGCACGCTGTGGGGCACCAACGCGGTCAATGGCGTCATCAACGTGATCACTCGATCCGCCCAGCTCACCCAGGGCGGGCTGCTGGCGATCGGCGCGGGCAACGACGAATCCGAAGGTGCGATCCGCTACGGCGGAAAACTCGGCGCCCGTGGCCATTACCGCGTCTACGGCAAATACTTCGACATCGACCGGACCCGTACGACGACCGGAACCCCGCGCGACGACGCCTGGCACAAGGGCCAGATCGGCTTTCGCACCGACTGGGCCGACGGCGCCGACACGTTCTCGATAAACGGCAATGCCTATCGCGGCGCAGAAGGCCAACCCGCACCGGGAACCATTGTGACGGGAACGCCTTTCGCGCTCGGCACCATCCGGCTGTCCGGCGCAAACCTGACCGGGCGCTGGGAGCGCCGGCTCGAAGGCGATTCCACGCTCGCGCTGCAGGCGTATTACGACCGCACCGAGCGCATCGTACCGCCCACCTTTTCGGAAACGCTCGACATCGTCGACGTGCAGTTCCAGCATTCCCTGCAACCGAAGGGCATGCACAGCGTGGCCTGGGGCGCAGGCTATCGTTACAGCTTCGACCGCGTGACGAACAGCCAGTACATTGCCTTTCTGCCGGCCAGGGAAAATCAGGCCTGGGCCAGCCTGTTCGTTCAGGACGAAATGCGCCTGCGCGACGACCTGCGCCTGACGCTGGGCGCGCGCCTGGAGCGCAACGACTACACCGGCGTGGAATTTCTGCCCAGTGCCCGGCTGGCCTGGAAACCCGCCCCCGATCACCTGCTGTGGACCGCGGTTTCGCGCGCGGTGCGCGCGCCCTCGCGGCTCGACCGTGACACCTTCGTGCCGGGCAGCCCGCCCTATCTGCTGGCCGGGGGCGCCGCGGTGCGCTCGGAGATTGCCACCGTTTACGAAGTGGGCTACCGCGGCCAGCCTGCGCCCGAGTTCTCTTACTCGGTGACGGCCTTTTACGCCGACTACGACCATCTGCGCAGCCAGGAACTCGATGCCAGCGGCACCTTCCTGTTTTTCGGCAGTGAAATGGAGGGTGCCGCGCACGGCGTCGAGATGTGGGGACGCTACCAGGCCTCGCGCACCTGGCGCCTAAGCGCCGGCCTGACGCTGCTCGACATGGACCTGCGCCGCAAGCCCGGCAGCACCGATCCGTTCGGCCCCAGCGTCCTGGGCAACGATCCGGAATATCAATGGAATGTCCGCTCATCGTGGGATCTGTCGCCCAGGCACGAACTCGACATCATGGTGCGGCGCATCGGCGAATTGCCCAATCCGAAAACGCCCGCCTACACGGCAGTGGATGCCCGGCTGGGCTGGCGCATCAATCGCCACGCCGCACTTTCGCTGGCGCTCAACAACCTGTTCGACAGCGCCCACACCGAATACTCGGTATTGACCGTTCAGGGGGAATTCGGGCGCAGCGTATTCCTGCAGCTGCAGTTGTGGGAATAAGGCCCATGCCTGCCTTGCTCGCCTGTCCGCCGTTCCGTTCGCAGCCGAAAGCGCAGCGCCCGCCGTGCACGAGAGCGACCCTGGCCGTCATGCTGCTCCTCCTCCTGTGGATGATGGCCTTTCCGGTGGCGGCCGCGGAGGAGGCCGACCTCGAGCAGCGCGTCAAGGCGGCATTTCTCTATAAGTTTGCCAGCTTCGTGGAATGGCCGACGCCGGTCCTGCCACGACCGGACACCCCGATCACGATTGCCGTCGCGGGGTCCGATGACATCGTTGCCGAACTCGACCAGATGGTGGTCGGTCGCACCGCCCAGGGTCATCCCCTCGCCGTCAAGCGGATCCGGACCGGCGACGCGCTGGCCGGTGTGCATATCCTGTTCATCGGCGGCAACGAATCTCGCCGGCTGGCACAATGGGCCCAGGCCGCCCAGAGGCATTCCACGCTGCTGGTGACCGACGCCGAAAACGCGTTGACACATGGCAGCGTGATCAATTTCGTGGTGGCCGAGCGCCGCGTGCGCTTTGAAGTCTCGCTCGACGCCGCTGAAAAAAGCGGAATCAAGCTGAGCTCGCGGCTGCTTGCCGTGGCCCGGCATGTGCACAGGAGGGCGTCGCCATGATGCGGGCGATTGCGCACTCGGTGCGCTACAAGCTGATCCTGGTGGTGCTCGCCACCAATTTCGCCGCACTGGCGGTGGCCGGCATCGCGCTGGTGCTGTATGACATGCGCAATTATCGCGAAATGTGGGCCAACGATCTGATCACCCAGGGCGAGATCATGGGTCGCGCCAGCGCGCCAGCCCTGACTTTCAACGACCCGAAGTCGGCCAATGCCTATCTGGCGCTGCTCGAAGCACGGCCGCGGATCAGGGCGGCCGCCATTTACAATGCCCAGGGCAAGCTGTTTGCCCGCTATGTGCGCAGCGATTCCCCCGCCGTGGTGTTCCCCGAACTGCCCGAGGTAGACGGGTTCCGGATTTCCGGGGATGAAATCCTGCTGTTCAGCCGCATCGTGGAAAACGATGAAATCCTCGGCACCGTTCACCTGCGCGCCAATTACCTGCTGTATGAGCGCCTGGCGCGCTACATCGGCATTCTGGCTGCCGTCATGGTGTTCAGCCTGTTGGTGGCCCTCCTTATCGTGCTGTGGCTGCAGGCCCGGGTGACCCGGCCCATTCTTGCCGTGACCGATGCGGCGCGCCAGGTCGTCACCCGGCGGGATTACACCCTGCGCGTGCGCAAGACCACCGACGACGAGATCGGCTATCTGGTCGACGCCTTCAACGACATGCTGGCCGAGATCGGCCTGCGGACCGCCGCCATCGAAACCTCGCGCCGCGAACTCGAGCACGAAATCGCAGAACGCTCGCGCGCCGAGGAAGAGCTCCGCACCCTCAACCTCGAGCTGGAAACGCGCGTATCCGAGCGCACGGCCCAGCTGGAAAGCGCAAACAAGGAACTGGAAGCCTTCAGTTATTCGGTGTCGCACGACCTGCGCGCGCCGCTGCGGGCGATCGCCGGTTTTTCCACCATGCTGGTCGAAGACCACGGCCGGGACCTGGACCCCGAAGCCCACCGCAAGCTGGACGTCATCCTCCGGGAAACCGGCCGCATGGGCACGCTGATCGACGACCTGCTCGCATTTTCGCGCCTGGGCCGCAAGCTCATGCAGTTTGCCGAGCTGGACATGACCGAGCTGGCGCGAACCACCTTCGACAGCCTGAACGCGCAGCGCCCGGGCCCGCCCGTCGAGTTCAAGCTGGGGGCGCTGCCGCGCGGGCAGGGCGACCGCACCCTGATCGGGCAGGTCTGGGCCAACCTGCTGTCCAACGCGCTCAAGTTCAGCGCCCATCAGGACAAGCCGCTGATCGAGGTAAATGCGATCAGCGACGAAGACGAGTACATCTATTTCGTGCGGGACAACGGGGCAGGCTTCGATCCCCGCTACCAGGCGAAACTATTCGAGGTTTTCCAGCGTCTGCATGATGCCAGCGAATTCCCGGGCACGGGCATCGGCCTGGCCCTGGTGCAGCGCATCATTTCCCGCCACGGCGGCCGCGTCTGGGCTGAAGGACAGCCCGGCGCAGGCGCCACGTTCTACTTCACGCTTCCGAAGGAGCCACCCGATGGACACGTTTGAACAGGTAAAAATCCTGCTGGTGGAAGACAGCCCGCTCGACGCCGAACTCACCATCCGCGCGCTCAAGGACGGCAAGCTCGCCAATACGGTGGAATGGGTCAAAGACGGTCAGCAGGCACTGGATTACCTGTTCCAGGAAGGCAGCTACGCCGAACGTGCCGGCGCCTTGCCGCAACTGGTCCTGCTGGACCTGAAAATGCCTCGCGTCAGCGGCATCGAAGTGCTGAGGGCCATCAAGGCCGACGCACGGACCCGGATGATTCCCGTGGTCGTGATGACGTCCTCGCAGGAGGAAAAGGATATCGCGCAGAGCTACGACCTCGGCGTCAACAGCTATGTCGTCAAGCCGGTCGATTTCATCGCCATGACCAATCTGGCCCGCCAGGCGGGCTATTACTGGCTGGCGATCAACCAGTCGCCCCCGTTATGAACCGGCACATGCGCCCCGAACTGTGAGGTGCTCCAGCGGAAATCCGGTTTCGCGGAGAACGTGAAATGAACGAAAACAATTTACGCATATTGAGCGTTGAAGACTCGGAACTGGATGCCGAGTTGTGCCATCGCGTGCTCGATCGGGCCGGTCTCAAGTTCAAGGCCGAGCGGGTGTGGACGCATGCAGCCTATGAACAGGCGTTGCACGACTTTGCGCCCGACCTGATTCTGTGCGACTTCAGCCTGCCCGGCACGTTTGACGGCTTCACGGCGCTGTCCATCCTGAAGGCGAAGTCCCCGGACATTCCATTCATTTTCGTGTCGGGTACCATCGGCGAGGAACGGGCCGTCGAGGCCTTGAAACGCGGAGCGACCGACTATGTATTGAAGGATCGCCTGGAACGCCTGGTGCCGGTAGTCCGGCGCGCGCTGCAGGAGTCGATGAAACGGGTGGCGCTGCAACATGCGCAAATGGCCTTGCGCGAGAGCGAGGAGCGCTTCCGGCAGATGGCCGAGAATATCAGCGATGTCTTCTTTCTGTTCGATGCCCGCGAGCATCGCGTGCTTTATGTGAGCCCTGCCTACGAAACGGTCTGGGGCGAAAGCTGCGCCCGCCTGTACGAGACCCCCGATGCATGGCGCGACGCCCTCCACCCGGACGACCGGGAAAGGATCGCCCGTTCCCATACGGAACGCATCGTGACCGGCCGCCACGACCTCGAATACCGGATCGTGCGCCAGGACGGGTCGGTACGCTGGATCAGCGACCGCGCCTTTCCGATACACGACGCCGCCGGCCAGCTGCAGCGTATTGCCGGCGTCGCGTCCGACATCACGGCGCGCAAGAAGGCCGAGCAGCGAATCGAGCGCCTCAACCATATCTATGCCGTGCTGAGCGGTATCAACACCCTGATCGTGCGCGCGCAAAATCGCCAGGAGCTGCTGCGGGCAGCGTGCCGCATCGCCATCGACCCGGGCCGTTTCAGCATGGCCTGGATCGGCCTGCTCGATCGCGACAATGCCCGGGTGAAGCCGGTCGCTTCGGCCGGCGACGTCCGCGATTTTCTCGATGCCCTGCCCGCGTCGGCATTCCATACGGGGCAGGGCAGGGACGACCTGGTGGGCCACGCCATGCATAGCCGCAAACCGGTGATTTCAAACAATCTCTACAGCGACGCCCGGGTGCAGGCGCAGAGCGGGGCGCTGCTCGAACGCGGCATCCACTCGCTGGCGATCGTGCCGCTGCTGTTCGACGGCGAGGCCATCGGCGTGCTGGCGCTGTATGCGGCCGAATCCGACGTGTTCGATGATGAGGAAATGCGGCTGCTGACCGAACTCGCGGGCGACATTTCGTTCGCCCTCGACTACCTCACCAAGGGCGAGCAACTCAACTACCTCGCCTTTTACGATGCGCTGACCGGGCTGCCCAACCGGGCGCTGTTTACCGAGCGCCTGACCCAGCAGCTCGGCATAGCAGAGCAGAACGGCACCCGGGTGGCGCTGGTGATGAGCGATGTGAAGCGCTTTCACCTGATCAACGAGTCTTTCGGCCGCCAGGCCGGCGACGCGCTATTGCGCGAGATTGCCGACCGCGCCCGTCACCACTGGCCGACCGCCGATGGCATGGCCCATCTGAGCGCCGACTGTTTTGCCGGCACGCTGATCGATCTCAAGGACGAATCGCTGGCGGTGCATGCGCTGGAGCGCGCGCTCAAGGCGGTGACCGGCGCGCCGTTCATGGTCGGTGAGGAAGCGCTGGCGGTCACGATGTCCGCCGGCATTGCGGTTTATCCTGCCGACGGCACCAACGCGGAAACCCTGCTCAAGAACGCCGAAGCGGCGCTGAAACAGGGCAAGGCGTCCGGCGAGCGCTATACCTTCTACCAGCCGTCGATGAATGCAAAAGTGGCCGAGACCCTGCAGCTGGAAAACAAGATGCGCAAGGCGATCGACAACGAGGAATTCGTTCTGTACTACCAGCCCAAACTCGAGCTGGCCTCGGGAAACATCAGCGGGCTGGAGGCCTTGATCCGATGGAACGACCCGGACAGCGGCATCGTCGAACCCGCGGCCTTCATTCCGCTGCTCGAGGAAACCGGCATGATCCTCGAAGTCGGCGCATGGGCCATCCGTCGGGCGCTTGCCGACCAGCAGCGCTGGCGTGCCCGGCAGGTTCCGGTGCCGCGCGTCGCCGTCAACGTGTCGGCAATGCAGTTGCGGCAGGCAGGTTTCGTCGATCAGGTGCGCATGGCGATCGACGCATCGGGCCCGGGTCCGCAAGGACTGGACCTCGAAATAACCGAAACGCTGATCATGGAAGACATCGAAGGCAGTATCGTCAAGCTCGAGGCGCTGCGCGGCATGGGGGTCAATATCGCGATCGACGATTTCGGCACCGGTTATTCCTCGCTCAGCTATCTGGCGCGGCTGCCGGTGCAGATGCTGAAGATCGACCGAACGTTCATCACCGCGATGAACCAGGACGCCAAGAGCATGGCCTTTGTTTCAACCATGATTTCGCTTGCCCACTCGCTCAATCTGAAGGTCATCGCCGAAGGCGTCGAGACAAAAGGGCAGGCGCGCTTCCTCAAGCTGCTGAAGTGCAACGACATCCAAGGCTATCTATACAGCAAGCCATTGCCGTTCGAGGAGGTCACGGCACGCCTGGAGGCCTCGCCCGAAAATGTGATCCGCTTCGGGCCAAAAGACGCGTGATTGTCACTCACAAACAATGTCTTATCTAAACATTTTAACAGTCTGCTTAAATTAGCGCTCCCGGCTAGAGCGAGTGGTGACCCTCCTGGGCATACTGCCGCTCGCGCGTTTCCTGGCACTGGATACAGCGCTTCGCCGTCGGATAGGCCTGCAGCCGGCTGAAGCCGATGTCTTCGCCGCAATCGATGCAGATACCGTATTCGCCCCGGTTGATGCGCCCGAATGCCGCCTCGATATCACGTAAATCCTGGATCTGCCGATCCAGCCGCGCCACATTCAGGTCCGCCAGCGAACTGGCCGTCGATTCGTCGCCGCTGTCGCCCGGCTCATTGTTGAGCAGATCGGCGCGGTGCAGGTCGCCCACATGCTGCAATTCCTCACGCACCTCACGCATCAGCAGGCGCGAAGCTTCGTCCAGCTTGCGGGTCAGTTCCTCGAGTTGGGATTGGCTGAGTGCGGACATCGAACCTCCTGCGCGGGTGAATGTGATGATCAGGATATTCCTTTTGCCGTCCGCGTGCATCCCGTCAGGATGACGCGGGATCCCGCGTCCGACCATAGCCTGAACGGGGCTGGCGGCGTGCCGGCGCTTGGAGTTCCCGTGGATGCGGGCCGCGATCTTTTACTTCGCATAATGTATATTATGTTAAACAATAATAATGAGTGGATATCCAGGTATGTCTGTTGTTGTCCCCACGACTAACTCCCCCTGAAATTCTGGTAACGGAACCCCGGGTAACGTGGCGGCCGATCTTGTATGAGAAACCCGTTAGGACTGACGGATTCGTGGTCCGCTACGGCCGAATTGGTTCTAGGAACGCCGAATCTAATCTAAGGAGCGTACGGCCATCTCCGTAGGATAATTTAGCCCAACAATTCATTGGACCCCGTTCCACCTGAGCTTCGGAATCCTCCTCCATACCGGATTCAGGGTCGGATCAGCCGGCCCGGCGCCTGCAGCAGGCGCTCGAAGTCGGCGGCATCCAGCGGATGCGCGAATAAGTAGCCTTGATAGTCGTGACAGTCCTCGCGCCGCAGCGTCGCCAGCTGCTCGTTCGTTTCCACGCCTTCTGCGATGACCCCGAGCTGCATTGCTCTCGCCAGCGAAATGATGGCGCGCACGATCGCGAGGTCGTCGCTGTCCGTGGCCAGGTCGCGCACGAAGGACTGGTCGATCTTGACCCGGTCGATCGGCAGCCGCTTGAGATAGCTGAGCGACGAATAGCCGGTGCCGAAATCGTCGATCGCCAGCGTGACGCCGAGCTGCTTCAGCGCATCGAGCGTGCGGCGGGTGTCCTCGCTGTGTTCGAGCAGGATGCTTTCGGTGAGCTCCAGTTCGAGCAGCTGCGGCGGAATGCCGGCCGCCGCGACCGCATCGCCCACCGTGCCGGGAAACATCAGGTCGCGAAACTGGCGCGACGCCACATTGACCGACAGGCTCAGCTCGAGATGCCCGGCATCGCGCCAGCGCCGCAGTTGCGCGCACGCTGTTTCCAGCACCCAGCGCCCGATCGGCACGATGAGCCCGGTATCTTCCGCCAGCGGAATGAACTGCACCGGCGGAATCAGTTCGCCGGACGGATCGCGCCAGCGCAGCAGCGCCTCGACCCCGGTGATGCGGTTGCGCGCGGCGTCGACCTGCGGCTGGTAATGCAGGAACAGCTCGCCGTTGTCGAGCGCGCGGCGCAGGTCGGTTTCCAGCCGCAGGCGCGCCTGCACGCTGGCCGTCATTTCGCGCGAATAGAACTGGTAATTGCTGCGCCCGCTTTCCTTGGCATGGTACATGGCCGAGTCGGCAAACTTCAGCAGCGAATCGGCGTCCTCGGTGTCTTCCGGAAACAGCGCAATGCCGATGCTGGCGCCGCTGAAGATTTCGCGGCCGCCGACCACTACCGGGGCGGCAAACTGGCTCAGCACATTCTGCGCCAACTGGGCCACATGCTGGACCGCCCCGACATCGGCAAACACCAGCGCGAATTCGTCGCCGCCCAGCCGCGACACCGTGTCGCCCTCGCGAATGCAGCGCTGCAGGCGGGCGGCGATTTCCTCCAGCAGGCTGTCGCCGGCCTCGTGGCCCATGGTGTCGTTGACGACCTTGAAGCGGTCCATGTCCAGCAGCATCAGCGCCACCAGCCGCTGGCGGCGGCGCGCGTCGGCCAGCGCCTGGTGCAGGCGGTCGTTGAACAGCACGCGATTGGGCAGGCCGGTCAGGCTGTCGTAATAGGCCAGGCGGTGAAGCTCTTCCTCGGCCTGCTTCTGTTCGCTGATGTCGATGAAGGCGACCACCGTGCCCACCAGCGCGCCGTCCTTGTACATCGGATGCGACCAGTACTCGACCGGAAAGCAGGTGCCGTCGGCGCGCCAGTGCACTTCGTCGCTGCGATGGCTGGCCTGCCCGGCCAGCGTAGCTTGACGCACCGAGCACTCCTGCATCGGATAAGGCCGCCCGTCCGGATAGGTGTGGTGGATCATCTCGTGGATGCGCTTGCCGACCAGCTCATCCTCGCTGGCATAGCGGAGCATGCGCACGCAGGCAGGGTTGGCAAAGGTGCAGATGCCTTCGGTATCGACGCCGAAGATGGCCTCGGAGGTGGAATCGAGCAGCAGGCGCACCCGCGCTTCGCTGTCGACCAGCGCATCGAGCGCGGCGCGGGTCTTAGTCTGCATGTCGTTGGCTGCGGCGACCAGCACATCGAGCTCGTCGGCCTGCTTTTTCGGTGGGCGCGCCAGCACAAGCGGCTGTGCGCGCGCCTCGGGACCGATGCGGGCCAGATACCCAGCCACCGTGGCCAGGTGGCGGGTGACCAGACGCTGGAACAGCACGAAGATCAGCAGCGCGACCAGAAAGATCAGCAGCGCATTGCGCACCAGAATACCGGTCGCATCGCTCAGCAGTTCGGCACGGATGCCGTCCAGCGACGCGACGACGCTGAGCGTGCCGATATCCAACATGCGCCCCCTATGCTCGACCTGCAGCGGATAGTGGCGCTCGACCGTGCGGCTGACACCATTGCGACGACCGACCTCGACGTAGACCTGGCCGGCTTCGTGCACCGCCGCATGCACGATGTGGGGCATGCGCAGCATGCCTTCGAGCTGCAGGCGGATTTCCTTGTCGTTGGTCGCCCACAGCGACTGGCTCAGCGTGGCCTGGTGCACCTCGCCGATCTGCTGGAACTGCTTGTCGAGACGGGCACGGTCCTGCCGGTATTCCATGAAGGTCTGGAATACCGTCATCAAGAGCGTGACCACCGCGCTGAACAGCACCATGGCGACGATGAGCCGCCGCGCCAGCGGCGACTTCAGCGGATGCGAAAAATCCGGTTTCACCGGGCGCTGCCCTGCAACGACAACACCTTCTCGCGATACAAGCGGGCGTACATCCCCTCGGCCTTGATCGCGCGCAGCGCCGCGGCAATCTGCGGCACCCGCGCGGCATGGCGCTTATGCAGGTAGAGAAACATTTCGCGCCGGGCCAGCACCGGCTCCAGCATGTGCACGTCGGAGATGCCTTCGCGCCGCAGCAGGTCCTGGCCCTGCCAGCGCGCATACAGTGCCACCTCGATGCGCCCGAGCTGAAGCTGGCGGAACAGCTGCGCCGGGTTTTCTGCGGTGACGACGTAGGGCGCGCCGGCCAGTTCGCGCTCGTAGATCTTCCAGCCGCGGATGTGGCCCACCGGCAGGCCGCGCAGGGTTTCCCAGCGCGCAGGCAGTGCCGCGTTGCGGGAAAAAGCGGCAAATTCCCAGTCCATCAGCTTTTCCGGCACCCGTACCAGGTTGGGGTAGTTCGCCTCCAGCCCGGCGATGCGGCTGAGGTCGCCGTCGTCGATGCCGGCATTGACGTTGCGCAGCGCGCGCTCCGCCGGCAGCTTGATCAGCTTGAGTTTCACGCCGGCACGCCGGAAGGCCTCGCCGACGACGGCATCGAGAAAGCCGCGTCGATCGGCGGTGGTGAATGGCGGTTCGTTGGTGTCGTTGATTCGCAGCACCGGCATGTCGGCGGCGCGCGACATCCCCGCAGCCAGCAGGCAGGCCACAAGCAGCATGGGCAAAACAATGCTTCTCAAGTCCAATCGGGCATTCACGGTGCCGCTCCTCCGGGTTGAATCGGTCATTCACGCGCCTTCTGTAATGAGGTATGGCGGCGGGAGATCAGGCGGGCGCCCGCTGCGTCGCCCGATCAGTTCCGGAATCCAGCAGCAGCGGACAGGTCGACACGGGCAACGCCCGCACCAGACTAGCCGATCCGGACCTCGGTTCCCACGTCGACGAAATCAAACAGCTCCGCCACGTCGACATTCTTCATGCGGATGCAGCCGTGCGAGGCCGCCGTGCCGATGAGGTGTTCCTCGTCGGT
>DAHWJK010000370.1:0-14139 GCA_027344185.1 Thiobacillus sp. | reverse complement strand
GGTCTTCAGACCGAATCATGGAGCCCCGTGTCCCACGGATTTACGGCGAATGGGACAAGGCTTGTCCCACGCTGTCCCACGACTTTGTCCCACGCATTGCCAGCAAATATGCGGCTTTCAGCGGTTTTGTCCCACGCTGTCCCACTCTTGTCCCACGCGCCGCTTAACGTTTGTCCCACTCCCCGGGGGGTATGTAATACCCCCGGTGGGACACGATGGCTGCAGTCAGTCCTGGCCACAGTCACCAGCCTCTGTGAGCCAACGGGAAACGGTTGATCGGGGCACACCAACGGCATCCGCAATCTTGCGGATCGGTTGCCCATTTGAGCGAAGGCGCAGGACTTCCTGATACTTCCTCGCGTCGATGGCCGCCGCCACGTCCGAGTGCAGGATCAGAGACGTTTCGCGCTCACCACTTGGCAGCCCGACTTCAACTTGCCGTGCTTGAAGCAGCAGGGAATCCGGGCTCCTCCAATCCTTGGTCTTGGTTGCGTGCAGGCGGTATCGACCATCCTCTTGGCGGATGTTGAACTCACTATCCAAAGCAGCGTAGAAGGCCGAACTTCCTCGCGCCCTCCCGGCTTCCGCGTGACCTGTGTGATGGACCACAAGGACGCACGCGCCGAAGCGACTCCGGAGCCAGTCCATTGATCGGACCAGCGCACCCATATCCTGCGCGCTGTTCTCGTTCGCGCCACCCATGGCGCGGGCGAGCGTG
Organism: Thiobacillus sp.; assembly: GCA_027344185.1. GTDB lineage: Bacteria > Pseudomonadota > Gammaproteobacteria > Burkholderiales > Thiobacillaceae > Thiobacillus. The sequence continues at coordinate 13,421 of DAHWJK010000370.1, read as the reverse complement.
TCCACCACGATCAGCGCGGGTTCCGCGCCGCCATTCTCGAACATTAGTTCGTCGGACAGCGCCTCGATAGCGTCCAATGTGCCAAGCGCCTGCGAGTCCTCCACGAGGAACGGCAGGCCGTCTGCCAAGTAGAGCGGCGCGCCCTTCAATGAGACTTCGTGGTACGTCTCCCATGCGAGGATGCGTTTGCGAAGACCTGCTTGCCCCTCCCCGGCCAAATAGAAGACGCCGCCACGTTTGGACTTGTTACCCAGCCAATGGCAGCCGGTCGCGATTCGGCAAGCCCAGTCCAACGCAAGAAAGGTCTTGCAGCTTCCGGATGGGCCCACGAGCCCGGCCAGTGTGTTTCGTACCAGCCAGCGATCCAACAGCCACTCGGTTTCCTTACATTGGACTGCGTCGGCACGCGTGAACGTGACGACAGGCCGCACAAACCCCTGCCCGCTCTCGCGGGCATTGCTCTCGTTGGTCATAACGCCCCCAGGCGCTCTAGCTGCGGCTTAGGTCACATGCCGCCAGGTCTTGCCCTACCGGGCGCAGCGCACCGTTTTGGCGTCCAGTCCAAGCTCACGCGCCCATGCTCGCGTCGGGCGTCTGCCGCGCCGGATGGTGCGGACAAGTGCCTCCGTGAGCTTGGCGTTCGGCTTCTTTTCGCCGATTGCTGCCTGCCCTCGGGCAATTGCCCTGCGGCAGTTCTCCGACTTGGTGACGCGCTCCAGATTGGAGGCTCGGTTGTCGGACTTATTGCCGTTGAGGTGATCCACCTCAAACGCTCCCAGCGGGCCGTGGGCGGCTTCGCAAATGACGCGGTGCGCGTACTGCTCAGGACTTCCGGAACGCTGCCCTAGGCGCACGTACCCGTCTCCACAGATAGTCCCGATAGGCTGGCCATCCTTGCCCAGAACGAGTCCCGCCTCGGGGTCCACGAGAAATGCGGTCTGCGCGTGGAGCAGGACACCAACAGCGCGCGGCATGTCGGGGCGAACTCCCAGCCCCAGCCGACATGTAAGCGCCATCATGCGGCGATTCCAGTCAGGCCCTCGGCCTGCGCCAATCGCTTCGGAAGACTCAACAGAGAGTCGAGATAGACGACGCGGGTCTTGCCCACATAGTCCGTGTCCAACAGGCCCTCATTCGCAAGCTGGTAGGCCTTGGACTTGCCAATGCCACGCTTGGCGCACTCCTTGACGAACGGGCCATAGTCCCGCAGTGCATTTGCTTCCATTGTTGCTCCGACACGTCCACCGGGATGGCGGGGTCGGAACAGAAATTAGACAGGCCACGCACGCCTTGCGAGGGGCAAATTCGACGGAAATTTCTTCCGGAAAAAATTTAGCCCCAATTCTTTCCGACAAGCTTACGCTGCTCGGAGTTGGCGACCGCAAATAGCGCATCCGCCCCCTCCTCGCTCAATAGCCAATCAGCAATAGGTGCAGTTGTCTTCCTTACCTTTTCAGTGACATCCACATCGTTAAGGTCTGCAAAAATTCTTGCCCCCACCGAAGAGTTCGTCAACTCTACGCCAGCCAATTTCGACAGTATGCGAAGGTCGATGTACGCAAGGACGCGGTGCTGCGCCCACTTCCGCAGATCGGCCTCCGTAATGGTTTTCGTCTTCTTTCCAGAGTCCCTTCTGGTGAGTCTCAACCACTCTCTGAAGTGTTCAATCAGAATGTCATCTGGAGCCGTAACATCAAGGGCAACAAAGACTATGCCGGCGTCCTCGCCATAGATGCTTTTCAAAGGTATCGACAACTCTTTCCGATGTTCATCCTGTAGATCGATCTGCCGCATCAACTCATCAATTTCGGAGTCGGACATTTCGTGAAGACTGGCTGGCACCGTTTCTTCTTCCAACCGCTCCAGCTCACTGGCAAGCTGTGAAAGCCGTGGGGCGGAACGAGTGATCGCACCGCAAACATCAAATACATCCATCACGGAAACATCGGTGACTGCGGCTTCGTACGTTCTGAAGGTAGCGCGAAGAACCGAAAGGGGAGACTCAGAAATCCGCTGGATGTAGTACCTGAGGCGAAGATCACTATCCACCCCGGAGACCCATTCAATATTTGAGATTATTTCGGCACGGAACCCGATCAGTGAGCGCCAATCAAGGACTGTCAACTCTGGGGCGCCGGCATACTTTGATACCGAGAACCTCTCTAAGGCCAAAGCGGCCATTTGCTGAGCGGTCAACTGCACTTCCATCGCGCACACCTCTGCGCCCTTCAATAAGGGCCGCGCCAGCCGGGGAAGGTGCCCGGTGTTCGGGGATCAGCCTAGGCGCGGCTTAGGTCGTCATTGCTTGCGCGGCAGCTTCATCATCGCCTGCACCATACCCTGCAGCAGCTCACGAGCGCGGGCGCGATCCTCCGGCCGAATCATCTTCAAGTAGCTGTCCAAGTCGCTCGCGGGCGGAAGCATCAGCACCTTAGCCATTGGGCCCATCCGCACTTTCGGACCGCGCTTGCATGTGCGCGGAAATGAAACCACCTGCGCGCTCATTGAAAACTCCCGTCTCTGACTTCTTCCAGGAGTTCTTCGACCCGGGAACCTAGCTCCATGGCAGCGATCTCCAACGCCTCGGCGTCTATCGGAGCCATCCCCTCGAATGCGAGCCCCGATTCATCGCGCATGTGCTTCCCCATCCGATCCTTGAACAACAATTCAAGAATTCGGTTCATCGCATAGACCGAACGATCAACCGTTCTCAGCCGCCGCCATGCGCCCGGATGGAGCTTTTGCCCATCACCGAGCGATTCCCACTGTGCATCTTGCGGCCACTCCGGCTGCCACTGCTCCTGTGCAGGTGCGCTTCCGTCCATCACTGCACCTCCGGGAGAGTGTCGGCAAACTCGCGCACATCATTAGGGCCCCACTTAGCGGAGACCTCAGGCGGCGGCAGGGCCCCGGCACGGGCAGCGTGCAGGAGCTTCACGACCCTCCGCTTATTGGCCTCGTTAGCCTGCCGGTACATCTTCAGGAATGCGACTTCCTGCTCGGTTTGCGCCAGGTCTGCAGGCGGCACTGATTCGCGAACCTCCCGCAACAATTGGGCCCTGTTCGTTAGACTTTGACTTGCCATGATCGTTCTCCAGTGGAACGGTTGTGGAAGGCGTGGCCGGGTGCCGCTAACACCCGGTCTCGCCGCTTAACCGGCTTTGCCGGATGCCTTGCCGATAGGCGTTACGTTGTCGCCCGTGGCCTTGGGTGTTTCGCAGTAGGTCGCCCATTCCTGCATCAAGCGGCGACGGCGCTCCAATGCGTCCTTGCGCCTGTAGACCGCTTCTGTCTTGTCTTTGATCGTGTGCGCCAAGGCCATTTCAGCAACCTCGCGCGGGAAGCTGGTCAGGTCGCCCGCCCAATCGCGGAAGGTCGAGCGGAAGCCGTGCGCCGTGAGCCCGGGGCGTAGTTCTTGAGCAACAGCAAGCGTTGCCGCTGTCGTGATGGGGCGGTGCTTGACGCCGGGAAACAGGAGCCCGCCAGGTGCGCCGGCTGCGATCCGCTCCCTTACAAGCGCCGCTGCCTCCTTGCTCAACGGCACGCGATGCTCGCGCTTGGCCTTCATTCGCGCTGCAGGCACTGTCCACACGTTGTCGTGCAAGTCGAACTCATCGGCTCGCGCCCCTACCGCCTCGCCCGGACGCAGGGCGCAGAGGATCTGCAGGCGTAATGCTTTCGACCCCAGCGTGTCCTTTTGGGCAAGCTCTGCCATGTAGGCCGGCATGTCTGCATAAGGCAGTGCTGCCATGTGCTTGACCCGGCGCACCTTGGCGGGTGGAGGGAGCAGCTTTTCCAGATGACCCCGCCACCGGGCCGGGTTCTCGCCCGTCCTGTACTTGCGAGCGGTCGCCCAATCGAGAACCGCCTCGATGCGCTGGCGCACGCGGGTCGCGGTTTCGGTCTTAGTGGTCCAGATCGGTTCCAGAGCGGAAATCACGAGATCCGTATCGATGGCCTGCACAGGCAACGGCCGCAGCGTGCCCGCATAGGTGGTCAGCGTATTGGCCCACTGGTCAGCATGCTTGGCGTTCTGCCAGCCGGCCTTCCTGCTCTCGATGTAGGCGTCGGCGCAATCCCCGAAGGACTTGGCGCGCGCTGCAGCAAGCCGCAAGGCCATCTTGGCGGCCTCTCGCTCCGTCAATGGGCTACCCCCGCCCCTCGCGCTCCTGCGGGCCTCCAGCGCGCGCTCGATGGCCAGCTCCAGTGATACCTCGGGCATGCAGCCCAAGCCCATGTCGCGCTGCTTGGACGCGATGGCATCCCTGTATCGGAACACCCAGCACCTTGAGCCGTTGTCCCGCACATGCAGATACAGGCCCTTTGGCGCGCCCTTGAACAGCTTGGCGACGTTGTACCTGCCGGGGCCTTGCTTCGCCTTGGCGTCTAGTGCGACGGGCAAACGGGGTGTGGCCACTGTGGTCCGTCCCTTATTTCGTCCCTACTTTTTAGCGCGGAAGCTGGCGAACGTCAACGGACAGAACTGGAAACTTGGAAACTTCCCGATAAGCGGCAAACTCAGGCCAGACATTGCCTCCAGCCACTTGATTGACACGTCACCGGACGCAAGCGGACAATGCGCCCGATGGCGGTAAGGCGGACTCCCTCTCCGCCATTCAAGTGAACTAAGCCGCTGATTTAAGCGGCTTTTTTCTTGCGCAACTCCTACCTGTCCCTACTTTAGACCCTATTTCGTGAAAAAGGGCGTCTGGCCAGTCTCCTGAGCGTGGTCTGCTCCGCTACCGGATCGCGCGCCGCGCCAATGCTTCTAGTCGGGTCTGTTCTGCTCCGCGCAAGATCGCGTCCATGTGGCGCACTGCCCAAGCGTGGCACCCGGCCTTGCCGGTTTCGTAGCTGCTGCAGTTTCGGTGGCGAGGCGTTTGCCCTGGGATCGTCAGGGTCGCGAACCAAGAGCCATCGAGCCGCTGCGAAAGCCTGGCAACCTCGCAGGTCGCGACAAACAGCGCATTAGGATCGTTGCTGGAAGGCGTGAACGGCGCCCACTGCAAGAGGCTACGACCTTCAGGAACAAGGGCCTTCATCGGCGGGCACCATGCAGTTGTCGGCCAGAATCCTCTGCAGTCGTCCCCATACGTGGTCTTGATCATCCGGACCAGCGGCATCGGTGATCAAGTCGGCGCGGCCTGCGAAGGCGTCCATCTGGCTGCCGTCGTCCGTCTCGACCAGCATCCCCGGCACCCAAGCGGCCAGCGCATCGAGCTCCGCATCCAGCTCAGATCGAGTTTTCATATCGTTTCCTCGGGCGCTGCCCATCCCATTACATCCGCAAAGTGCAGCAGTTCGCTGATCGCTTCATCCAGCGCTGGGTCGTGCGGGTGGGCTTTTGCCAAGCTGTCCAACTGGGCGTTCATCCGCGCCCAGAACACGGCGGGGTTGGGCTGCTCTTCGTGCCATGCACGAACCTGCGTACGCAGGGAGGCAACTTCATCGTTCAGGGTCATGCGGCTTTCCGGTGTTCGTAATAGGGATGGCGCTTGTTATCGAAGATCGCCTGCATCGCGGCGGTATCGCCGTTCGGGTCCAGCCACGCGTCGACGTGCTCTGGCCGGATGTTGATCACGGTCCGGTCGTGGCCTGCGGCCGCGACCTCCGGTTCGGGATCGTCCGTGATCGCCGCGAAGCTGTAGAGCTCGGAGTCCTTCCCAGCCGGGTCGGTCCAGTGAGACCACAGGCAGGCGATCAGCATAGGTTCTCTGGTGCGCGGGCGGAACTGCAGCTCCATGCTGCCACCGGAGCCGTCGTCCACATTCTCGTAGAAGACGTCGGCCACCATAAGCGCATGGGTGTGGCCGAACAGGTGGCGCCAGAAGCGGGGGAGGTTGTCGCGGCGGGCGTTGTAAGTTCCCGAGACTTGGCCGGTCTTCGTCCGGTCGATCGACGGATCCATGCCGGCAGGGCGGCAGTGGTAACGCATCGGGCGGACGATGCGCTCGCCGCCTTCCTGCACCAGAACAGGTGCATACCAGTCCGGGAAAATCCGGTCGTCGCGCACTGGGTCGTGCTCGATGCGCCTGGCGTCGGCGATCCAGCGCTTGAGCTGCTTGATCTTGTTGCCGGCGATCCGCTGGTCGTTCAGCGCCTTCTTCGTCTCCTTCGTCTGCAGGGTGCGCTCGGCATCGGCCAGGCGCTTGGCCTGCTTGAACAGCTCCGGCTCGCTGGCGGCGATGGTCTCGGCGTCGTAGGCCTCGATGTAGTCCCGGATGCGCCGCTCGGCAGGGCTGGCCGGGTTGAGGAAGGCCAGGTCCAAGCCCTTCGGGATCTTCACGCGGCGGTCTTCGGCCCGGGCCGCGTAGAGCCGGGCGAACTCATCGATGTCGATGGTTGCGCCGTAGGCGCGCTGGTATTTGCGCCAGTTGGTCCAAATCTGCGCGGAGTAGCACATCGGAAAAGGCCCACGGCTCGGGACAGCCAGTCTAGACCCAACCATTGAAGCCCCCGTCAACAGGCGAACGCTACCTTGCATAGCTAAAGCAGGGGCGCCCTCGGGGTGCGTTGCCTGTCCGTTGTCAGGCGTTCCAGCAGCTTCCGAGGGCGCAGAGATAGGTTGCCCCAAGCCGCAGCCCTGCGCAGTCGGGCAGTTGCGCATCGTGGCGTAGGACTTCCCCGACCGCATAAGAGCTGCCTACCAAATGCCTACATTCGCGGGGAGTGCGTTAGGATCGGCAGGCATGCAGCGGGGGGGGGCGGCGGCGATGCGACTCACAATTCTATTAGCGCTCGCGATAGCACCAGTCATCGCGTCGGGGGCGGAACCTTCGTTCTTGCCTGAGCCAAGTATCGGCCAGTCTGTGCGCTACGAACGCGGAACCCCGTTGCTCTACGCGGAAACGTCGAAGGCTGCCTTGTTGCTCGCCATCAACGTGGAAAGCAAAAAGAGAGCTGCGCTGTGGGTGGGCGTCCTGAATCGAAGCGACACCCCCTTTAACGTGGATGAGCGAAACGTGTCCATTTCGCACGGCGCGTCTGCTCTCCATGTCTACTCCAGCGCGGATCGACAGAAGATGGTGGCCAAGGCTGCGAGAATGCGGGCAATCGGGGCCGCACTTGCTGCCGCGTCAAGTGGCTACGCAGCAGGCACCGCCGGTTACAGCACGCACACGGGGACGGTGAGTGCCAACGGGACCACGGCGTCTTTTAGCGGCTCGACCTACGACTCAAACGCAGCCTTGGCGGCCCAGCAGCGCGCCAACGCTCAAACGGCCGCAACCGCGAGGCAAGCGAAGGCCCTCAATGAGGCAGACAGGGCGGCATTAGACGGCCGCGTTCTGCTCACGCAAACCCTTGATCCGGGCCAAGCTTTGACGGGCGATATCCTGTTCGACCTGCCGAAGGTCAAGCGGGGGCAACCGATCACAATCGAAGTGTCGCTCCTTATCGATGGGGAACCAGTCACCGCGAAGTTCAACGGCAATTAGCTAGCCGACTGGGTTAGCGGCACTTCGCCAAAGAGCGCAGATTTGTCATATCCCCACGCGAACCGCCCGCAGCGCCTTAGCAAGCTCGCGCAATGCCGGCCGTACTCCGCCCTTCCACGCGTTGCGGCTTGATTTTGACTTTCCCTCGGGCGTGCGTGGACCTGTCGAACGCAACCACGGCTTGCGCTCGCGCATCGATTCCGACGCCCTTTGCCGGCGCTCCGTTGTCCAAGACATTGGCTTCCCCCACTAGTTCGTTTGGCGGCAACCTTTCTTCCGCCCGCGTAACTTCCCCGTTGTTCACCTGTTGCGGCCCGTTGGCGATGTTCGCCTGACGCACGTAGGCGAAGCGCAGCGGGTTCTTCACCTCAGCGAGTGTTTCCAGCGTTGCACGCGACTGCGATTGGGCTTTGAGCGCCAGACGCATATAGCGCTCCACCACTTCCGGATAGGTGCCGATGTTGAGCGCGGCACGCCCCGCCAGATCCGCAAAGATGGCGTTCAACGTCACCGCCTGCGCCAACAACATGCCTTCGACCGGCTTTAGATCATTCCCCTCCACGACAGTCAGGAATTGCTCGCGCTGCGCCTGTAGTAGCGCAGGCCACGTCAAGCCTTCGGCGCACCTGCTCGCGAAGGTGCCCGTGAGCGCGGCTAATTGCTCCCCATCCATGACCATCTTCGACATGGCATCCGCCACGCGTTCAGGGGTCAGAGCTTCGCGTTCTTCTTCGGTGAGCGCACGGAGTTGTTCTTGCTTCGACATGCGCGGCCTCAATGCGATGATTCGGATGCGCTGCGTGCCCGCAACAGCGAGTCCGCGCCCGTGGAAGGAACTGCGGAGGTTAGATCCAAGGCACGTCGTTCGGCCTGGGTTTGCCGATCCTCCGCGCGCTGCCGCTCGATCTGCTCGATCTGCGCCAACTCGCCAGGGGGAACCTCCCCACTCACACGCGCCAGGAACGTATCCACGTCACCGTTCCCACCGAACTGGCCATGAGCATCGGCGAACACGTCTTGGAGGGTCAGCGCGTCCATAAACCAATGGCGGGCGATTTGATCCAGCGCGAGCAGGGCCAGCCAAGCGAAGGTAAGGCCCGCCCCCACAACGCCAACACGCCATAGGTGCAACGTGGGCGTGACAGCCAACACGAGGAACGCGGCGAGCAGGACGAATGCCCTCAGCAGGGAGCGGAGGCCATCGGCATAACCGAGTTGAAGTGTGGCGTATAGGTGTGCAGCCGATGCAATTCTCGGCCTCAATGAAACATGGTGCATGTCGTGTCCTTTGGGGTTGTCAGGGGTAGGATTCGTCTATGGGCGACCTCTACCACTCGGACCTGCACTTGCCGCGCTGGAAGCGGCTGGCGCTGTGGTTCCTTGAGTCGCCTGTCGGCTTCGCCTTGTGGGGAATCCCGGCCGTGCTGGCCGCAATCGCGCCCGCCTACTGGCTGGGCGTGTGGTGGTTGCTGCTCATCGTGGTAGCCGGCGTCTCGTTCGCCTTTGGCTGGAACTGCGCCCGCCGCTCCTTGAAGCGAACGGGGCGCATTGATCCGCTTTAGCGGCTGTACTCATCGGTGCCCTGCGCTCCCGTAGCGGGTTCCCAAGCGGGAGCGGGGAGGATCGGCCGCACAGGTGCCCGGATTGCCCGCTGCGCCTGTACGCCCTTGAAGCCCGACGTAATCCCGTTGAATGCGTCACCGAGTACGCCGCCGCCCATCTTGGAAAACAGCATTCGCGCCAGGCGCTCCGCAGTTCCCGACGACTTGGCGAAGTCCCCCTTGGCGAGCATCGGCTCCAGTGACGACGCGAGGAACCAGATCTCGTCCCATTGCGGCTGGGTGTAGAGGGCCTTCACCACGCTGCCGTTGTTGAACTGGGTCCGCTTCACATTCCGCACGATGGCAGCCAAATCCAGCGGGTTCCCGTCCGCGCCTCGCGTGAGCCGGTTGAAGTGCGCCGCCCTCAGTCCACCCATCACGCCCGGGTCATTCTTGGCAGCGACGCGGAGGCGTTCGATGAATCGCGCACCTCCTGCCTTGGACACCTGCGACGATCCAAGGGCGACGTTGAGCAGTTCTTCAGGGGTTCGTGAGCCGTCCAACAGTCCTCGGATGAACTTGTCCGCCTCCGTCCCGCCTTCAAACCTGCGCCCAAACTCTGACCGCAGCGCGCGGGCGTCCTTCAACGCTTGAAGGGCTGCAGGATCGCCAGACACCAGCGCACCCTCAACAGCGTCGTCCAACCAGCCGTCGAACTCACCCTTGACCGCCTTCAGGGCCGCCCGGTCGGTGGGATTGGCTGCTGCGCCAATACTGTTGTTGAGGATGCGCCGCTGCGATTCGATGGCCCGCAGGGTGACGCCCTTGACGTTATCGCCCAGGGTTGCCGCCTGTCGCATCTGCTCCAGCGCGCGCTGCGTTGCCGGCGTTGTGACGGGGTTCACGTCGAACTGCGATACCGCCTGTCGCAGCCTGTCCGGCAAGGCTGCCACCGCATCCGCGCCCACCGCAGTGCGTCCACCCTCGGCCGCCTTTGAGTAGGCCGCTGAGATGCGCCCGCCCAGTTCATCTGCCTGCCTTACTAGACCTTCCGCAGAGCCCTGCACCATCTCTGCAGGGGTAGCAGCGGCTCGCGAGCCGAACCGCTCACCCATGCCGGTCAGGATTTCACCCAACTTGTCCAGGTTGCCTTCGCGCATCGCATTGAAGGCAGCGTGCCCGCCAGGCGTCTGCCGCAGCACTTCCTCCCGGGACAGTTGGCGGAACTTTTGCGCCGGATCGGTCAACCGCTGACCCAACGAATACTGGAAGCCAAATGCACCCTCGCCTGCAATAGCTCGCGGATCTGCACCGGCCCTGAGCTGCGCAGCATCCACCTTTGCCGCGATGCCAGGGGCATTAACCCCCTACCCTGCCAGCACAGCCGCCGCCTCATCTGCATTCGCCCCCGTGAGGCTCCTAATGGCTGCGCCGCCTCGATGGGCCAACTGCGCCAGCCCCGAACCCAACACTTCGCCGCCTGCGCCGCCTGCAGCCGCTAGGCCAACGCGCTCGGCACTCACATTGCCGTTGTCCGTTGCCGCCTGAAGGCCCGCTTCGGTGGTTGCAGCCGTACCCGCCTGCAACGCTGCGCGTGCGCCCAAGCCAAGGCTGCGTGCTTGCCCAAGTCGCGCAGCCCAACCCGCTGGCGTCCAAGCTGCAGCAACGTTGCCCACAATCTTGGCCGCATCTGCGTTATCGAAGCCGGGATTGTTCAAGCGGTAGCGCGTGCCATCTTGCAGAACCACAAGCGGGCTTCCGTCCGCGTCTTGCCCGACAGTGCCCCCGGCCTGTTTCGCCAGGTACTCCGCCGCGCCTTGCTCGGAACCAAACATGTCCTTGGCAGCGCCCCAAAGCATCCCCAGTGCGCCGACGCCCGAACGGTCTTGAAAGTCGGAGTTGAACCGGAACAAGTCCCCTTTGGTTTCCGGGCGCTTGGGTGGCGCAGGGGCGTTGAACTGCTCAGAAGTCCGCACACTGCCCCGAACGTCTCCAAAATCGGGCTGCGCCCTGCGCGCATCCTCGTATGCCTTTGCGAGCTTGCGGGCGTCTTCCGCGTTACCAGCCGCGTCCGCTGCTCGCAGCGCGTCTTCGATTTCCTTCAGGTCGGCCATTACTTCGCCCTCCACTTTCGGACAAGCTCATCAATGGAATCCGTGCTCGCCCCTTGATTGGTAACGTCGCGGAAGTCCGGCTGGCCGGTCGCCCGCTTAGGGTCATAGCCGTACTGGTCGGCAATGCCCTGATACTCCCGCGTGACGCTGGTGATCCGCGCTTGCGCTGCGCTGGCCAGCTTGCGCGCCTCGCCCATGAACTCCGCGCGCTGCGTATCGTTCAAGCGCGTGCCCTTGAGCGCCTGGTTGTAGAGATTGCGGACACGATCAGGGATGCCCGCAGCGTTCTGTGCGTTCGCGAACTCTGCCTCCCGAACCACTGAGCCGGGATCGAGCATCTTCATAAACGCAAAGATGGCGGACAGGTCGCCCGCCGCAGTGCCATCCTTTGTTGCACCCTCAATGTTGCCGTACATGTTCAGGATGCTTCGATCCTGCTTGATCCGATCTTCTACCTCCTTGCGCATGCCCATTTCGCCCTTCGCCAAGTCCGACGCTACGGGATTCTGCTTGCGGTCGGCCGGGCCTCCCGGGATCGGCTCCAGGTTGCCATCAGCGTTGAAGCGGTAGCCGGACGGCGCGTCCCGATTGATCGGCGAATCCGGAATGCCTGCCACCGGAATCGCACCCTCAGGGAGTCCGTAGCCCATCCCAACGCCGCCACCCATGCGCTGCAGAACGCTCGGCACGTACGCGCGGGTTTCCTTGGGGGCGCGCTGCAACGCCTTGGCCGGATCGCCGCCCGATGCCCACAGCGCACGCTCCCAATTACCCGGCCCCCAGTTATAGGCCGCCAAGCCACCCTCCAGCCCGTACTTGTCAGTCATGGCCTTCAGGTACTCATTGCCAACGCGTGTCAGCTCCCCGTCCGAGTTGTCCCTCGCCGGTGCGATGCCGTAGCCAGGATCGCGCAAGGTGCCGGGCATCGTCTGCATTCGGCCTACAGCACCTGCAGGACTTACCGCGTTCGGATTGCCCCGCGACTCTTGCTGCTCAACAGCAGCCCGCAGCAGGTCGAAACTGGCGTTTTGAGTCGGCGTGTTCGCGGGGTCACTCTGCCGCGCCTGCGGATTGCGGGGAACGTAGTACAGCCTCCCGCCCACTTCGCGCAGATCGTGGGTCTGCCTTTCTTCGGGCAGCTTCAAGCCGGCCGCGGCAATCTTGACCGGATCGCCGCTGCGCAAGATTTCCTCATTGCGCGCCATGGCCGCAGCGGCCTCATCGCGCTTGCGTTGCGCTTCGGTTTCGGTCTTCTGGCGCTCCAGTTCAGAGGCACCCTTGAAGTATCGGTCGCGTGCGTCGGCTTCCTCGTTCCGCGAACGCTCGCGTACCTTCTTCCCGGCATATGCCTGCGCCACCATTGCCAGCGCACCCAAGGCCCCTGAGTTGGGGATGTACTCAGGCGTTGCCATCGCGGCCCCTTGCTCGCCTAGCGATTGTGCCTGCTGCATGTCGGCCAACGCGCGCGCCAAATCCGACTGGTAGTCGGCCATGCGCTGAGGGTTGCCCAGCGTTACGCCAGACGCTGCAAGGGAGTTTGCGGGCGTGCCGCCAAGAGCTTGCACCAGCGGGTTGCGGAAGGGGTCGGAATTCGCCCGCGCAATGTCCTAGTCCTGCCCGGGAACCGGAATCTCCGAGTTGCCCCATTGCGGGGCGTTGCCAAACGCACGAAATGCCATGTCTGTTCCTCGCAAGCGAATGCCCCAGCACGCGCCGCCAAGTGATGAAAAAGGCCGCAGATCGCGGCCCGTTCTTATAGTTGCCGCCCTTTGGCCGGGGCGGCGCGGCGTGGAGCGCCTGGGGGCGAGTCCACCAATAACTATTTTCTCACCCAAGGTCGTTTCCGGGTTCCGCGAAATCTCGCGCTGCGTTGGACATCGGAGAGTGAAGTCGTCCCTGTGCTTTCGGGAGCCCTACTGCTTCCGTGGCTGAGTAGGTTTGGCACGGGCCGGGTTGCCAACCCGTGCGCAAGGGAGGGGGCGGATCCACCCGATCCAACTGGTAAAGGGCTGCGTTGCATTCGGGGAAGGCCCGCGCGAACGCAGATTCATACAAGCGCCAGATCCCGCGCTCGATCATGCGCCACGCCACAAGATCACCCAGGTCTGCCTTTCGGATACCCAGCAAGTGGGCGGCCTCGCCCTGCAGGACATGCCCGCGCAAGCACGCATCCAGCAGTGCGCGCAGCAGGTCTTCAGACCGAATCATGGAGCCCCGTGTCCCACGGATTTACGGCGAATGGGACAAGGCTTGTCCCACGCTGTCCCACGACTTTGTCCCACGCATTGCCAGCAAATATGCGGCTTTCAGCGGTTTTGTCCCACGCTGTC
>DAHWJK010000251.1:0-32434 GCA_027344185.1 Thiobacillus sp. | reverse complement strand
ATCAGCGCGGCCGCCAGCCCGGCCAGCGCCGTGCCGACCACGCCGAGGCTGACGATCAGTGCCAGCGCGTAATGCCACCATTTGGAAAACATCCCGTTCCTTAATTCAAAAGTGTGCCTAAAGTTTCCGACGATTATAGGCGTTAGTGGTGTTGGAAATTGGACACATGTGTTCAACTCTTGCGGTGTGTCGAGAAAAAAACTGTTAAAAACCGTGTGTTGTTGCTAGCATCTAAAAACAATAACAACAAAAAGCGCCAACTCACAGAAGCGTAAAGGAAAACTCTTGCACCTGAATATTAATCTGGACTGGCTGTCTGCCAAAGGCCTGCCCATCCTGGGGCTCGATATCAGCACGACCGCCGTCAAGCTGGTGGAGTTGTCCGATGCCGGCAAAGGCATGCTGCGGGTGGAGCGCTATGTGATCGAGCCCTTGCCCAAGGATGCGGTGACGGACGGCAACATCGCCAATCTCGATCAGGTTGCCGACACCTTGCGCACCGCGTGGAAAAACATGAACACGCGGACCCGGAACGTGGCGCTGGCGCTGCCGTCCTCAGCGGTCATCACCAAAAAGATTCTGGCACCGGCCAGCCTCAGCGGAATCGACCTGGAAAACCAGGTGGAGGCCGAGGCCAACCAGGTTATCCCCTTCTCGCTCGACGAAGTGAACCTGGATTTTCAGGTGATCGGCGAATCGCCTGCCAGCCCCGACGATGTGCAGATCCTGCTCGCGGCCGCGCGCAAGGAAAAGGTCGAGGACCGCGTCGCCGCCGTGGAGGCCGCCGGCCTCAAGGCGCTGGTGATGGATGTCGAATCCTTTGCGACCCAGACCGCCTACGAACAAATTGCCCATCAACTGCCCAACAGCGGCGACGGCCAGACCGTGGCGATCATCGACGTCGGCGCGCAGAACATGCACATCAACATCCTCAACAACAACGAGTCGGTGTATCTGCGCGAACACGGCTTCGGCGGCAACCAGCTCAACAATGAAATCTCGCGCCGCTACGGCATGACCAGCGAAGAGGCCGAAAACGCCAAGCGCCGCGGCACCCTGCCGGAAAGCTACGACGCCGAGGTGCTGCAGCCCTACAGCGAGACGCTGGCGATGGAAATCGGCCGTGCCCTGCAACTGTTCACCACCTCCACCCAGTACCGCAAGGTCGACCAGATCCTGCTGGCCGGTGGCGGCGCCATGATTCCGGGCATCGACGAGGTCGTCGCCCAGCGCACCGGCACGCCGGCCATGGTCGTCAACCCGTTTGCCAGCATGGCCGTCGGTTCCAAGATCCGGCCGCAGGCGCTGACCGCCGACGCGCCTTCCCTGTTTGTCGCCTGCGGCCTAGCCATGCGGAGGTTTGACCCCCAATGATCCGCATTAACCTGCTCCCCCACCGCGAACTGGCACGCGCCGCACGGCGCCGCCAGTTCAATATCCTGCTCGGCATTGCTGTCGTCGCCGGCGTGGTTGCTGTCGTGATCGGGCACAGCCTGATCGCGGCGCGTCAGTCCACACAGGAGGCACGCAATGCCTTTCTCGAACAGGAAATTGCACGCCTCGACAGCCAGATCGGCGAAATCAAGAAAATTCGCGAGCAGACCCAGGCACTGCTGGAACGCAAGCAGGTCGTCGAGACGCTGCAATCCAACCGGACCGAGGTCGTCCATCTGTTCGACCAGATGATCCGTCTGCTGCCCGACGGGCTGTATCTCAAATCGTTCAAGCAGGACGGCCGGGTGATCACCCTCACCGGCTATACCCAGTCGAGCGCGCGCGTCTCCACGCTGATGCGCAATCTGGAGAGTTCGCCCTGGTTTGAATCGGCCGGACTGGTCGAGATCAAGGCTGTCACGGTGAACAATCTGCGCGCCAACGAATTCGTGCTGACGGTCAAGCAGAACCCGCAGCAAACGGACGATGCGAACAAGGAAGGGGGCAAGGCATGACCCTTGACGAACTCAACAAACTCGATTTGAAAACGCTGGCCGACTGGCCGTTGCCAACCAAGCTGGCGGCGCTGGTGGTGCTTTTCGTGGCGATCGTGGCTGCAGGCTGGTGGTTCGACTGGCGTGGGGGCATGGAGACCCTGGACGCATCCAGGCAGAAAGAAACCGAGTTGCGCAGCGTATTCGCCACCAAGAAGAACCAGGCCGTCAATCTGGAAGCGTATACCAAGCAGCTGGCCGACATCGAACAGGCCTTCGGCGCGCTCCTGAAGCAACTGCCCAACAAGCAGGAAATGGATGCGCTGATCACCGACGTCAACCAGGCCGGTCTGGGACGCGGCCTGCAGTTTGAGCTGTTCAAGCCCGATGCCGAAACCGTGACCGAGTTCTATGCCGAGACGCCCATCACCGTCAAGGTCACCGGTGGTTATCACGACATCGCCGCCTTCGTCAGCGACGTCTCCAAGCTGTCGCGCATCGTGACCTTGCAGAACATCTCCCTGGCACCGGCCAAGGAGGGTGTGCTCAATATGGATGCCGTCGTCAAAACTTACCGTTACCTGGACGAAGAAGAAGTCATCGCCCGCAAGCAGCAAAACAAGGAGCAGCCAAAATGAAGCGACTGCCCAGTTTCGTTCTCGTATTGGGGCTGGCGGGTTGCGGCGGCGGCGACATGCAGGACCTGCACACCTTCGTTGCCGAGACCGGCAAGGACATGCAAGGCAAGATCGAGCCGCTGCCGGAAGTCAAGGTGTACGAACCGTTCAGCTATAACGCCTTTGACCTGCCCGACCCGTTCAAGCCGAGAAAACTCTCCACCGGAGGCGGCGGCGGTATGCAGCCCGACTTCAATCGTCCGAAGGAGCCGCTGGAGTCATTCTCCCTGGAGACACTGAAAATGGTCGGCATGCTGTCCAAACAAGGCGAGATCCATGCCGTGATCAAGACTCCGGACAATGCGATCTACCACGTCAAGAAGGGCAACTATGCAGGCCAGAACTTCGGCCTCATCACGCAGATCACCGCCAGTGAGGTGACGCTGCGCGAGATTGTCCAGGATAGCGCCGGGGACTGGTCCGAGCGCACCAGCGCCCTGATTCTGCAGGAATGATTCGTAGCACTGAATTTTAAAGAGGCTGACATGAACGCATTGCCCAAAATCACAGTTCGTAGCATTGCCCGGGACATGACCCGCTGCCTGTTCGGAGCCACGCTCCTGACCGGGTTGATGCTGTCTTTTGCAGTGCGCGCCGCCGACGTGCCGCCGACCGCAAACGCGGTACAACAGGTCGAGACCACGACGCTGCCGGGCGGCAAGGTGGTCGTCCGCGTCACGCTCAAGAATCCGCTGACGGCCACTCCCGCCGGCTTCAGCGTCGGCAACCCGCCGCGCATCGCCCTCGACCTGCCGAACACCGGCAATGCGCTGGGCCGCAATACAGTCGAATCCAACCTGGGCCCGCTGTCGAGCGTCAACGTGGTGCAGGCGGGGACGCGCACGCGTCTGGTGCTGAACCTGAACAAGTCGGTCGAGTACGACACCACCATTGACGGCAAACAATTGCTGATCGCACTGGGCGATGTCGGCGCAGGTACCGCGCCGGTCAATGCCAGCCCGCGCTTTTCAGAGGCAACGCCGGGCGCCGCGCGCCACAGCATCCGCGATGTCGATTTCCGGCGCGGCGCGGCGGGCGAGGGCCGCATCGTGACGACGCTTTCAGACGCGCAGGCGGGGATCAATATTCGCCAGCAGGCCGATGGCGTGGTCGTCGATTTCATTGGCACCGAGTTGCCGAGAGCCTTGCAGCGCCGTCTCGACGTGGCTGATTTCGGCACCCCGGTGCAGTTCATCGAGACCTACGCGCTCGGCGACAACACCCGCATGGTGATCCAGCCCAAGGGCGGCTGGGAATACGCGGCCTATCAGGCTGACAACAGCTTTATCGTTGAAGTGAAGCAGAGCGATGACGCGCAGAAGAAAACCGCAGACGGCCGGGTGAAATATGTGGGCGAGAAACTCTCGCTCAATTTCCAGAACGTCGAGGTGCGCTCCGTACTGCAGGTCATCGCCGATTTCACCGGCCTCAATATTGTTGCAAGCGACACCGTGACCGGCAATCTGACCCTGCGCCTGAAAGACGTGCCCTGGGACCAGGCACTCGATCTCATCATGCAGACCCGTGGGCTCGACAAGCGCCAGAACGGCAACGTGATCTGGATTGCGCCCAAGGACGAATTGCTGACCAAGGAGAAGCTCGAGTTCGAGGCCAAGTCGGCCGTGGCGGATCTGGAGCCCTTGACGACGGACTATATTCAACTCAACTACATGCGGGCGGATGAAGCAAAATCCATGTTGTATGGCGCCGCCGGGACGGCCCAGAATGCTGCGGGCGATGCGGTGAACTGTTCGGCCCAGGCGCAGGGTATAAGCGGGAGGGCGGCCCAGGCTTCGCAGCAGACGCAGGGCGGGGATGCAGAGCAGAAAGTTCTGACCAAACGGGGGCGAGCGACGTTTGAACTTAAAACGAATACGCTGATCGTTACCGATACCGCACGCAAGATTCAGGAAGTCCGTGAACTCCTCGCGCGTCTCGATGTGCCTGCACGTCAAGTCATGATCGAGGCACGGGTTGTGATTGCAGACAGCAACTGGAGTCGGGATCTGGGCGTGCGTCTTGGCACCCGGTTGTTCAAGAATACGGGCCGGGAAACGGTTGGGGTTGGCGGTACGCTGAACGAATCCGCCAGTATCGCCGCGGGCGGGTTGCCGACGGTCACGCCTCAAGTCAATCTGGGCGTTGCAAATGCGGTGGGACAGATTGCCTTGTCGCTGTTGAATCCTTCCAACAATAATCTGCTCAGCCTGGAACTGACAGCGATGGAGGCGGACAACCGGGGCAAAATCTTGTCGAACCCGCGTGTGATGACAACGAACCAGAAGCCTGCGGTGATTCTTAACGGTACGCAGATCCCCTTTGTGACGCCCGGATCGGCCAACCAGCCCGCTACCGTCTCTTTCAAGGATGTTTTCCTTTGCTTGCTGGTCGATCCGCAAATCCTGAATAACGATTCGCTGATCATGACGGTAGAAGTTCAAAAAGATGCACAAGACGCGGGCGGCAGTGTTACGACAGGCGGCTTTACAGTACCTGCCATTGCTACGCGGCGTATCAAAACTCAGGTGCGGGTGAATAACGGCGAAACACTGGTACTGGGAGGCATCTTCGATCAAACCGAATTGAATAACGTCAATAAGGTGCCATTCCTGGGCGATGTGCCATTCCTCGGCAACCTGTTCAAGCAAACATCGAAGCAGGACCAGAAGACTGAACTAATCGTGTTCATTACGCCGCGCATCCTCGATGAACGCCTGACGCTGCGCTGATCGCGGCAGATCGTAAAAAGCGCGGGCGTGTCCCGCGCTTTTTTTCGTCTGCCCGATGCTGCGCCCCGCCGCTATCCGTCCATTAGAATGGTGCCATGAGCAAGCGCGACAATCTTTACCTCGTCGGGCTGATGGGTGCCGGCAAGACCACGGTGGGCCGGCTTCTGGCCCGGCACTATGGGTGCATTTTTCATGATTCGGATCATGAGATCGAGGCGCGCACCGGCGTCAAGATTCCGGTCATCTTCGAAATCGAGGGCGAAGCGGGGTTCCGTCGCCGCGAGGAGGCGGCGATTGCCGAGCTGACTGCGTTGTCCGGCATCGTGCTGGCTACCGGCGGGGGGGCAGTGTTGTCGGCGACCAACCGCGAAAACCTGAAAAACAGCGGCGTGGTCATTTATTTGCGCGGCTCGCCCGAACACCTGTATGAGCGCACGCGGCACGACCGCAACCGCCCCCTGCTGCAGACCGACAATCCACTCGAGAAATTGCGCGAGCTGTATCGCCAGCGCGATCCGCTGTACCGCGAAATTGCCGACATTGTGGTGGATACCGGCCGGCAGAGTGTCTCGGGAATGACGCGCGTGCTGTGCGGCAAGCTGGATCTGTTGCGCAGCGGCCTGCCCGCGACCGGGACGGAGTGAGCATGCTGCGTCTGGCCTGCGCAGGGATGCTGTGTGTGCTGGCCGGGGGCGCCGCGGCAGCCGAATACCAGGCGGGGCCGGAGGACTATCGTGTGCACTTGCGCCGCCTGCAGCCAGGCGATCGGCTGCTGCTGGCGTCGGGCGAGTATCTGCAGGGCTTGCCGCTGCACCATCTTTCCGGCCAGGCCGGCGAGCCGATCGTGATCGAGGCGGCCGACCCCGCCGCCCCGCCCCGTTTCATCGCACGGCCGCGCGCCAATACCGTCAGCCTGGTCAATGTGCGCCATCTGGTGGTGCGGCATCTGGCGCTCGATGGCCGCAACCTGCCGGTCGATGCGGTCAAGGCCGAAGGCCACAGCCGCTATGCCGACTTCATCACGCTGGAACATCTGCATATCCATGACCATGCCGCGTCGCAGCAGAATGTGGGCATTTCCAGCAAATGCCCGGCGTACGGCTGGGTGGTCCGCAACAACCGCATCGAGCGTGTCGGCACCGGCATGTACTTCGGCGATGCGGACGGCAGCGATCCCTTTGTCGGCGGCCTCATCGAGGGCAATCACGTCAGCGCGACGCTGGGCTACAACCTGCAGATCAAGCATCAGACAGTCCGCACACCGGAATATGCGGACCGCCACGACACATTGATACGCCATAACGTGTTTTCCAAGGAGGACGCCGCGTCCGGCCCGCTGGCGCGCCCCAACGTCCTGCTCGGTCATGTCCCGGTTTCGGGTGCAGGCAGCGAGGACCGCTATCTGGTCTACGGCAACGTGTTTCTGCACAATCCCAGCGAAGCGCTGCTGCAGGCGGAGGGGCGGGTGGCGGTGTACGGCAATGTGTTCATCAACGGCGGCGGCGATGCGATCCGCATCCAGCCGCACAACGACGTGCCGCGCGAGATGAATATCTTCTCCAACACGGTGCTGGCATCGGGCACCGGCATCCAGGTTCGGCAGCGCGAGGGCACGACATATCGACAGCGCGTGATCCTGAATGTGATTGCCGCCGCCACGCCCATCGTTGGCGGCGAGGCGGCTTACAATCTTTCCCTGCCTTATCAGCCAGACTTATTGGCACTTGCGCCGGCCAGGCTGACGCGGCGTCTGCTGGCGCGCAGCCAGGCGGCGCCGCACGCCCCGGCTCCGCTGCTGCACGAACTGGCAGCGTATCCCGATTGGCGACCCAGCCCGCGCCCCGGCGCACAGCTGTCTTCTTCCTTGCTCCCCGCGCTGGACGCGGCAACCCCCTGATGGGCGCAAGCGATACCGCCTCCCGTCGTCTGCTGGTGTCGGCTGCGCTGGCCTATACCGCGTTCGTCGTCTACGGCAGCCTGGTGCCATTGGAATACCGCGCCATCCCATGGGATGAAGCGGTGGCGCGTTTTGGCGCGATTCCGTTTCTGCGACTGGGCATCGGTTCGCGCGCCGACTGGGTGGCCAACCTGCTGCTGTTCATCCCGCTGACTTTCCTATGGATGGGCGTCCTGACCTCCGGTGCGGGTCGTGCGGGCAGCGTGCTGATCACCCTGCTGCTGATTCCTGCGGCCGCTGCACTGAGTGTCGGCATCGAGTTCACCCAGCTGTTCTTTCCGCAGCGCACGGTGTCGCAGAACGACATCTTTGCCGAAACCCTGGGCGGCATCCTCGGCGTGCTGGTCTGGTGGGGCGTGGGCGGACGGTTTCTCGAATGGCTGCATGCCTGGCAGCAGACGCATGCCCGCGCCGCCCTCGCCGAGCGGCTCGCATGGGTGTATCTCGCCGGCGTGCTGGTCTACAACGTGCTGCCGCTCGACCTCACCATCAGCCTGGTCGAGATTTATCATCAGTGGCGCGACGGCAAGGTCAACCTGATTCCTTTCGGCAGCCTGCCGGGCGATGCGGCCGAGGCGCTGTACGAAATCGCCACCGACGCGCTGATCTGGGCGCCGCTGGCCCTGATGTGGCGACTCGACGGCACGCGCAGCGCCGGGCGCGTGTGGGGCATGACATTTGGTGCTGCCGCCCTGCTGGAGATCCTGCAGTTGTTCGTCTATTCGCGGGTCAGCGATGTCACCGACCTGTTCACCGCCGCCGCCGGAGCGGCGCTGGGCACCTGGGCGGGCGGTCGCCTGGCCGTGCGCGTGTCCCCGGCCAGCCCGATGCCGGCGTGGTCGGCCTGGCTGCCGTTCGCGCTGGCGTTAGCCTGGGTGCTGCTGCTGGGCGTGGTGTTCTGGTTCCCTTTTGATTTCCAGACAAACGGCGCCTTCATCAAGAGCCGGCTCGACTTCGTACAGCGGGTGCCGTTCGAGGTGTATTACTTCGGCACGGAGTTTCGCGCCATTACCGAAGTGCTGCGCAAAACCCTCTTCTTCGCCCCGCTCGGGGGCCTGCTGGCGTGGGGCGTGGCGCGCCAGCCGTGGCGGTGGCGCGTCCCGCTGTTTGCGCTGGCGATGCTGGTGCTGGCGGGACTGCCCGTTGCGATTGAAGGCGGGCAGTTGATGTTGCCGCACAAGATCGTCGACCTCACCGACGGGCTGCTGGCCTGGCTCGGCGGCCTGGCAGGCTATGCCGTGGTGCGGCACCTGCTGCGCGCTCCCCGCCATGCGCCGGTGCGCATCGCCACCAAAGCGGACAAGGATGAGGCCCCGGCAGCCATCGTTGCATCCCCCGGGTCCCTTTCTCGCTGGCACCTGCCGCTGATGCTGGGCGGCATGAGTCTGCTGTTCTGGGTCGCGTCGCAGACCGCGTTCGTGCCGTACAACGTGCGCGAGCTGTTCCGGCCCGATGCGGCCTGGCTGTCGGCGCTGCTGCTTGCGCTGGCATGCGTCTGGCTGGCCGTGTGGCCAGTGTGGCTGGCGCGCCGCCGGGTGTCCGGCCTGTTGCGGATGATTCAGGTGCCGCTGGGCGTGCTGGCATACGGTGCGCTGGCTTTTATGCTGTTGCGCGCTGCCGTGCCGGAGGAAAGCCTGTTCGATCTGGTGGGCAGCCCCATCCTCGACTGGCCGCGCTGGCTGGAACTCGGGCTGCGCTGGATCGCGCTGGCCGCCATTCCCGGCACGCTGCTGTACCTTGCCGCGCAAACCGTCCGTCGCTGGCGCGGGCGGCGGCTCGGTGCACTGCATTTCTGGGCTGCGCTGCCGTCCCTGGCGCTGGCGTATTGGGGGGTGGTGGCACAGGCCGCGACCGACAACCTGACGGAGCTTATCGCCACGCCGCGACCGCTGGCGTTTGCGCTGCTGTGTGCAGGCCTGTATGCAGTATTCGCTGCGGCCGCACTGCTGGCGTCGCCAGCCGCCACGGCGCAGCGCGCTGCACGATGGGCCGGCGTGGCGCTGTCGCTGCCGCTCGCGGCCGTGTGTTTCCATTTCGGTCTGGCCGGCGAAATCGACAAATACGGCCAGCAGTTTTCGGCCCTGCAGTTCCTGCTGAGCAGCGATCGGCAGCATTACGCGTCGCTGCCCGCCGTCTGGCTGCGTTACGCCGTGCTGCACGGGCTTGTCATTGCCGTGCTTGCCTCCCTACAATGGCCGCACTTCCGCGCCGCTCGACGACATCCTGCCCATGCCTCTCATTGACGTTTTCAACGGCGACGCCGATGGCCTCTGCGCACTGCACCAGCTGCGTCTGGCCGACCCTGCCGAGTCCGAACTGGTCACCGGACCCAAGCGCGATATCAGTCTGCTGAAGCGGGTCAAGGCCCAACCGGGCGACCGCGTCACCGTGCTGGATATCGCGCTGTCAAAGAATCGTGACGCGCTCGATCGCCTGCTGGCGCATGGCGTCCAGGTGCGTTACTTCGATCATCACCAGCCGGGCGACATTCCGTCGCATCCGAATTTCGAAGCGCATATTGACACCGATGCCAACGTCTGCACCAGCCTGCTGGTAAACCGGCATCTGCAGGACCGGCATCTGGCGTGGGCGGTGACTGCCGCCTTCGGGGACAACCTGGCCGATGCCGCGCGTGCCGCAGCGGCGCCCCTTGATCTGTCCGCAGACCAGTTGTCGCAATTGCAGTCGCTCGGCGAATGCCTCAATTACAACGGCTACGGCGACACGCTGGACGACCTCTTTTTCGATCCGGCCGAGCTCTATCGCCTGATGCGCCCGTTTGCCGATCCCTTCGCCTTCATCGCCGAGTCGCCGGCCTATCAAACGCTGAACGCTGGCTATCAGGAAGACATGGCGCGTGCCGTGGCCGTCAGCGCGATGGACGCGCGTCCCTCGGGGCGCGTCTTCATGCTGCCGGCCGAAAAATGGGCGCGACGGATTTCCGGCGTGTTTGGCAACCAGCTGGCAGTCGAGTCGCCGGCGCAGGCCCATGCGGTGCTCACCGCCAAGCCGGAGGGCGGTTATGTCGTCAGCGTGCGTGCGCCGCTGCATGCCAGGTCCGGCGCCGATGTGCTGTGCAGCCAGTTCGAAACCGGCGGCGGGCGCAAGGCCGCCGCCGGCATCAATTACCTGCCCGAATCCGGGCTTGGCCGATTTATTGCTAGTTTCTTCGACATTTATAAATAGTCTTGCGGTCTTTCCCGGAGCTGAATGTGAATCAACCCATTGCGCCCTACGGCGGCACCCTGGTCGGTCTGATCGATCCCGCGCGGGGCGATGCGCTCAGGCAGGAAGCCCTGAGCCTGCCTTCGCTCGACCTCGACTGGCAGCAGCAGTGCGAACTCGAGATGCTGATGTCAGGCGCCTATTCGCCGCTGACCGGCTTCATGACGCAAGCCCAATGCGCGCGCGTCGACGCCGAGCGGAAACTCGACGACGGCACGTTCTGGCCGCTGCCGATTACGCTTTCCAGCCCGCAAAAAAGCGCCGCCGAACTGAAACCGGGTGACCGCGTTGCGTTGCGCGACGGCGAGGGTTTCATGCTGGCCGTGCTCAGCGTCAGCGATGTCTGGCAGGATGGCGCGCGCTGGCATCTTGGCGGCGCGATCGAAGGCGCGGCGCTGCCGTCGCACCCCGATTTCGCCAGCCTGCGCGCCACCCCGGCCGAATTGCGTGCGCTGTTCGCGCGCCGCGGCTGGGGCCGCGTCGTGGCCTGGCAAGCACGCCAGCCCATGCATCGCGCGCAATTCGAGTTTTGCCTGAAAAGCGCGATCGAGAACGAAGCCAACTTGCTGCTGCATCCGCAGGTGGGCGGGGATATCACCGATGCGCCTGCGTATTTCGGACTGGTGCGCAGCTTCCTCGCCGTCCGCGACCGTTTTCCGTCTGCCAGCACCCAGCTGTCGCTGCTGCCGTCCCCGCCGCGCGAGGCCAGCGCACTTGCCCTGCTGCTGCGCGCCATCGTCGCGCGCAATTACGGCTGCAGCCTGCTGATCGCGGGCGGAGAACATCTGTCGGACGGCACCTGCCGGCGCGGTGAGGACCTCACCCAGTCGCATGCCGACCTGCCCATTGCCGAGTGGGCCGACGCGATTGGCGTGCGGCTGATTGCCTACCCGCGCATGGTGTATGTGGAGGATCGTGCCGAGCATCTGCCTGAATTCGACGCGCCTCCCGGCGCGCGTCTGCTGACGCTCAGCGGCGAGGAATTCCATCGCCGCATGCGTGCCGGCCTGAAAATCCCCGACTGGTACAGTTTTCCCGAAGTACTCGCCGAACTGCACCGGCAGAGCCCGCCGCGCGAACGCCAGGGTTTCACCGTGTTTTTCACCGGCCTGTCGGGCTCGGGCAAGTCGACCCTGGCACGCGCGCTGACAGCGCGCCTGATGGAAATGGGCGGCCGCTCCGTCACCCTGCTCGACGGCGACATCGTGCGCCGTCACCTGTCATCCGAGCTCGGTTTCTCCAAGGCGCACCGCGACATCAACGTACGGCGCATCGGTTTTGTCGCGTCCGAAATCACCAAGAATCGCGGCATTGCCATTTGCGCCCCGATCGCGCCATATAGGCAGACGCGTCGTGACGTACGCGCCATGATCGAAGCGGTGGGCGGCTTTGTCGAAATCCACGTCGCCACGCCGATCGAAACCTGCGAATCGCGCGATCGCAAGGGGCTCTACGCCAAGGCGCGCGCCGGCCTGATCCCGGAATTCACCGGCGTATCCGATCCCTATGAAATCCCCGAAAAGCCGGAATTGGCGATCGACACCACCGACCTGGGCATCGACGAGGCCGTGCAGCAAATTCTGCTCAAGCTCGAGCACGAGGGTTACCTGCGCTGATCGGCGCCCGGGCAGGCGGGTGCCGGCTCAGTTCAGGAGCGCGCGTGCCTTCTTGCGCAAAGGTTCCGGCAGACCAGAGGCAAGCGCGCCTTGCAGATGCTGTTTTCCCTGTTCGGCCCTGCCTGCTTTCAGCAAGGCCGCCCCCAGGTGGTAGCGGACAGTCGGGTCGCCCGGCAAGCCGCGCGCAGCCTGCTCCAGCAGGGGCAGGCCTTTCGCGACCTCATTGCTCAGCACCAGTATCCAGCCATAGGTATCCTGTACGGTCGGGTGGTTTTGGTCGATCTGGTACGCTTTTTCTGCGTACTTCCTGGCGCTGGACAGGTCGTTGCTGTCCGCCAGGTTGACGGCGAGATTGTTCAGCGCCGGAACGTAGTCCGGATAGGCGGCGAGCAGGCCCAGGTAAAGCGGGTTGGCGTCCTTCCCGCGTCCCATCGCGTCGTAAATGCTGGCGAGCTCGTATTGCAGCACTGCATTGCCGGGGTTGGTGACCAGACCTTGCTTGAGTGCAGCCTCGGCTTTGGACAGGTCTTTCCGGCCCGCGTAGACGCCCGCCAGATTGACCCAGGCATTGACCAGGCTGCTGTCGAGGGCGACGGCTTTTCTGAGTTGCGTTTCAGCCTGGGGCAGGGCGTTGCGGCTCCGTTCGATCTGGCCGAGCAGCGCATAGGCCTGGGCGTAATCGGGATACTTGGCGACCAGCTGTTTGAGCTGGGCCTGCGCCTGGGCGATGTCGCCCGTCTGAACCCGAACTTCGGCGAGGAGATAGGCGATTTGGGGGAGATCCGGATGCTTTCTGGCATGGGTTTCCAGCATGCGTGCTGCGGCAGCGGCTTTCCCGCTGGAAATCTGAAGCGAGGCCAGCGCGGTCAGCACGCCGGACAGATCGTCTTTCTCAACCTGTGCGGCCAATCCCTCGAGTTCCTTGATCGCCAGCGGGGCATTCCCGCCGACCGCATGACTGCGGGCGATCAGCAAGCGGGCACGGCCGGTGAAGACGGGATGGGACTTGACCAGTGCCTGCAACTGCCCACGGGCGACGGCGGGATTGGAATCGAGTTGTGCATACGCTTTAAGCAAGCGCAATTCCGGATTCTCCGGCTTGATCTCCTTCTCCAGGCTGCGGATCAAGGGGGCCGCGTCGGCGCCGCGCTGGAGTTCGAGGTAAGCGAATGCGAGCTGGAGGCGCGCAACCTGTCCGAGCTCGCCGGTGCCGGGCTTGGTCGCATAGGGCGCAAGGAGCCGGACCGTTTGCTCGTGCCTGCCCAGCGCGCTGTAGATGCGTCCCAGCGCAACGTGAATTTCAGTCAAGCCGGAAGCGGGCAAATCGCCGCCATTGAGTGCAGCCACATAATGGGAACCGGCGCCATTCAGATTGCCGCGTCCCTCCTCCAGCCAGCCGAGATAACGCCGGGCCAGCGGTTCGCCCGGGCGCAAGGCAATCGCCTTGAGCAGCATTTTCTCGCCTTCCTTTTTCTTGTCCTGCAGCAGCAGAGACACGCCCAGCTTGGCGAGCACGGCGGGATTGTTCGGGTTCAACGCGAGTGCGCGTTCGAAAGAAACCACCGCGACCTGATAGTTTTTCTCCGCCATCAGGATCATGCCCGCCAGCTCCGGGCCGCGCGGGTCGTTGGGAGACTGCTTGAGGAATTGTGCAAGCCGCACCTTGGCCTGCTGCGATTCCCCTCGGTTCAGCAATTCCACCGCTTCCTTGAGAAGGGCCGAGTCCTTCCATTGAATCGCGGACAAGCCCAGGCCGGCTTGCGGCGCCTGGCTGGGGGTGAGCGGAATGGCAAGCGCTGCAGGCGACGCCGCCCACAGCAGGGTCGCGATCAGGGAAGAAAAACGGGCGCGTGACACAGGCTCTCCTTGAAATTGTCGGTAAGCGTTCGCGGACGGCAGGGCAACCAATCTGCAGACTTTTCCGGGCCGGGATGGTCAGGGGGCGGCGTGCGCGTGTTCCACTTCGTAGCCCGTTTCCGCGATGACCGGCTGCAACAGCGCCAGTGTTTCCGCATCGATGAAGTCCAGGTAATGACGATACCGTTTTAGGGACGTCTGGTACAGGGCGCGCGCGACCTGGGCATAGCTTGCCGTGCGCGCAATGCGCGCGCTCTGCTGGAAGTCCAGGCACGCCGGATCCCAGGACAGATCGAGGAAGGTCAGCACCTGCCGGAGCACGGGTTCGGGATCCGTCACCAGATCCTCGTAACGAACGCGCAGGCAATGCGTTCCCGGAAGTTTTTGCATGGCTTCCGCGTGCTGCCACGATTGCGCAAACAGGTGAGCGGCATCGGCAAGTCGTATCGACCACGCGTTGCCGAACAGGAAGGGGGTGAAATAGGCCGACAACACTGCGTCGAGCGGATGGCGCTGGATGTGGATGATCCGGGCTTGCGGAAACAGCAGGCGAATCATGCCGATGCGCATCAGGTTCAGCGGCAGCTTGTTACTCGCATATTGCACCCCCGTTACATCGCGGGCGTGATCGTGCAGTCGGGCCATATAGTCGGTCCGCAAGGCCATCAGCCGGGCTTCGCGATCGCGCGCGTCCAGCTGGGTCAGGGAGTTGAAATAGTCCGCCGTATCGGTCGCGTGCTCCATCGAGGTTTCCAGTTCGCCACAGGGCACGATCAGCGGGTGACGCCCCAGCATCTGCTCCAGCAGAGTGGTGCCCGAGCGCGGAAAACCCACGATGAAGAGAGGAGCCGGCGTGCCGGGTTCCGCTTTGAGCGCCCAGTCTGCAATCCGCTCCGGCGTCAGCATGGCACGCTCGCCCGCCAGTGCCTGCTCGGTCGCTTGCCGGTCGTACGCTTGAACCCGGGTTTCGGCCAGCAGCACCTTGCTTGCGGCATAGGCGTCAAAGGCCTCGCGGTAACGGCCCATCGCGTCCAGAATCTGGCCGCGTTCGGCCCAGTAGGCGATGGCGGCGCGCGGCATGCCGATGCGGAGATCGGCAGCGCTGATCGCGGCGAGCGCTTCTTCGGCCCGCCCGTGCCTGCGCAATACACGTGCCAGCGCGATGGCGGCGGTCACGTTGTGCGGCTCGATCGCCAGCGCCCTGCGTGCGGACGCCTCGGCTGCGTCCAGCCGATTGTCGACCTCCTGCATGGTCGCTAGGCTGGCGCGGAATTCCGCGACATGCGGGGCTGCCTCGGCGCAGCGCTGGAAAAATTCGATTGCCTCGCCGATACGCTGGGTGAGGTAAAAAACCTGACCCAGGTTGTGGCAGGCCGCGAGATTGGCCGGATCGCTTGCCAGCGTCAGCCGATACTGCTGTTCTGCCTGTGCGAAATCACGCAGCTCGAACAGGCAGCTCGCGAGATTGGTGCGCGCGGGCAAAAAATCCGGTTTCAGTGCCAGCGACTGCTCGAACGCCTCCGCCGCCTCGGAAAACCGGCCCAGGGCAGCGAGCGCGCCGCCGTAATGGTAATAAGCCGCGGCATCGCGTAGTCCCAGCGCGATGGCCTTGTGCATCGCCGTGGCCGCTTCGGCGTGATGCCCGCGCTGAAGCGCGGCATACCCCGTCAGGAAGTGACCGGTGGCGTTGCGCGGCTGCGTTTCAGTCAGGCGAGCGAGCAGCGTTTCCGCCTGCGTGAATTGTCCAAGCTCAATGAGCGAGGCGGCTTGCTGCAGGTCGTCGCGTGGCGGCGCGACGTACGCGGAGGGGGCCGTACCACAACAGCGTTTGAATTTCTTGCCGCTGCCGCAGGGGCATGGCGCATTGCGTCCGGGTTCGAGCGTGGGCATGGTCTGTCTTTGGACTGGGCCAGAAGAGTGTAGCGCGCCCGAAGAAAAAACTCCCCCGGAAATGGGGGAGTTTTAAGTCGGTGGGGTGATGCCGGAACGCTTAAACCTTGCGGCGGCGGCGGGTAAACGCTGCGAGTCCCAGAGCGCCCAGTCCGAGCAGAGACATGGTTGCGGGTTCCGGCACGCCCGGCGGAGGGGGAGGTGTCTGCCCGGAAGACAGGTTGAGCGTAATGGTGCCAAAGTCGGTCAACAGGGAGTCGGACGCCTGCACCTGGTAGATGTACGTGCCCGCCGTGCAGTTGGCCGTATCCCAGGAGAAAGCCTGGGTTGCGGTATTGAAGGTGGGTGCATTTGTGCAGGTGCCTTGCCCCCCCAGCAGGCCAATGTCGTTCCAGGAGAGCGCACCCGGCGGATTGGGCTGGCCGTCGTCGACCCCCGTAACGGTGGTGTTCACGACGTCGCCGATCAGCGCATTGATGATCAGGTCGTTGACCGTGGGCGCGGTGTTGGACGCGGTATTGACAGCATCGAACAGCCACTCGAACTCCACTTGGCCACGCAGCGCGCCACTGCCGTCATGCGCGAAGATGTTGCCGCTGAAACTGTAGTCCGCGCCGATGTTGGACGTGGGGT
This sequence comes from Thiobacillus sp., assembly GCA_027344185.1. Classification (GTDB taxonomy): domain Bacteria; phylum Pseudomonadota; class Gammaproteobacteria; order Burkholderiales; family Thiobacillaceae; genus Thiobacillus. The sequence goes on along the minus strand of DAHWJK010000251.1, from coordinate 15,922 downwards.
TGTCCACATAGGTGGCGGTGCTGGCGGCCGGGATGAACAGCGCACCGGTCGCTGGATTGATGGTGAAACCGGGCGGCTGGGAGGCGATCGGGGCGTTGAGCGCCTGGTCGTAGCTCAGGGTGAGGCCTGCGCCGGCCAAGGCGCCCAGGTTGCCCACATAATTGGCCCCGCGCAGGACTTCCGGTTGCACGTTGGAAAAGTTGAACAGGATCGGGGTGCTGGCACTGCTGCCGTTCCAGAAAATGCTGGAATTCATGGCCCAGCTCGTGGAGCTGCCGCCAACGTAGTTCTGAATCCCGCTCACCCGGCAGCAGCTCGACATCGTGATGTTGTAAGTACCCGCGCCGGGCAGTTGGAAGGTATGCGTTCCGGTCGCCTTGGTGAAGCGGCTGTCGCTGGTGTCGTCCGCTGCGTAGACACCGGCCGCATTGATGGCGGCGGCTCCCGCAACCTGAACAGAGAGGTGGTTCACTGATGACGGGCGCCAGAATGTCGTTGAATTAACCGTCAGCAGCCCGCCGGCGGATACGGTGGGGAGCAACGCCCCCCCGCGGAAGTGGGATGCCTGTGCGGCAGTGCCGGCAAGCGCCATTGCAATGCCAGCCGCCATCACGGTCATTCTTAAATTGGGGTGTGTCATGATTTCCCTCCTCATTCTGATAATCAATTCATGAAAACTTTTGTTTTGGCCGAATGGGCCTGAACCTGAGCATTCTTGAAAATGAGTATTGGGGAAAAGGTCTCGGACCCGACACGGTCACGCACATCCGGCAACCCCGCCCCCATCTACTGCTTTATGCAGTTTTTCAAGCATCAGCCGTGCCAAGGGTGGCTAAAAGTTAAGAATTATTATTATAAACAATCGCTTACTGGAGTTATTGGGCGGGGCGCGCGCGGCCCGCTACAGGCAATTGTAAAATTTTCCGACAATGTCCGGCCTGGAGCAGAAGCCATTCTGCTCGTGTATGAATATCAAAAAGTCCCTCTCCGGTCGGCTTCAGGCATGCGCAGGCTTGGGCGGCGAATACAACGAGCCCGCCAGCATGCCGGCCAGGCTTGCGATGAGCCCGACAAATTGCGGCGGCAGCGCGGCGTCGGGGGCGATGAATTCCATCGCAACCCAGCAGACGAAGCCCAGCCCGATCGACCACCCCGCCCCCAGATTGCTGGCGCGTTTCCAGTAGATGCCGGCGACCAGCGGGACGAAGGCGGTGGCGAGCGTGACTTTGTAGGCGTTCTCCACCATGGCGTGGATGCTGGTTGAGGATTCCAGTGACCACAGCGAATACGCCACAACCAGCAGCGCAAACACGACGACCACGGCGCGCGTGACCTGCAGCAGCTTTTGCTGGCTCATGCGGTGATGCGGCAGGAATTCCTTGATGACGTTTTCGGACAGGGTGACCGACGGCGCCAGCAGGGTGCCCGACGCGGTCGACATGATCACCGACAGCAGCGCGCCGTAGAAAATGATCTGCGCCGACAGCGGAAGATGCGTCTTGACGAAAGTGGGCAGCACCTGTTGGGCGTCTTCGGCCAGCAGCGCCGTGGTCATGATGGGGTCGACCAGCGTTGCCGAATAGGTGAGGTAGATCGGTACTGCGGCAAAAAGGAAGTAGAGGACGCCGCCGATGACCGTGCCCCACACCGCGATGCGCTCGGTTTTCGACGCATTGGCGCGCTGGAACACGTCCTGCTGCGGGATCGATCCGAAGCCCATGGTCAGCAAACCGGCGACGAAGGTGACGATCGCCGTCCATTCCATCGCCGGCCAGAATTCGAATTTGCCGGCGGCCGCGGCGTGCGCGACCACCGGTGCCACGCCGCCCACCTCGGGCATGCCGCCCACCAGCCAGGAAATCCATAACAGGCCGGCGACGATCACAGTCATTTGCACCAGCGTGGTCAGCGCCACCGACCACATGCCGCCGAACAGGGTGTAGAGCGCGACCACGGCGGCGCCGATCATGACGCCCTGCGAGGTGGTGATGACGCCGTCCGACAGCACGTTGAACACCAGCCCCAGCGCCACCACCTGCGCCGACACCCAGCCGAGGTAGGACGCGGCGATCGCCAGCGACATGACGATTTCCACCGGGCGGTTGTAGCGCTGGCGGAAATAGTCGCCCAGCGTCAGAAGCTTCATCCGGTACAGCGGTCGCGCGAACAAGAGGCCGAACAGAATCAGCGCGAGCGCGGCGCCGAAGGGATCGGAAATGGTGCCGCCAAGGTTTTCGTCGAGGAAGGTGGCGGGGATGCCGAGCACGGTCTCGGCCCCGAACCAGGTGGCGAACACCATCGCGACGACGACGAACATCGGCAGCGAGCGACCGGCGGTGATGTAGTCGCTGGCATTGTGCACCTTGGTTGCGGCATAAAGGCCGATACCGATGGAGAGCACGAGGTAGAGCACGACGAAACCGATCAGCATGGCGAGTCCTTTATCGCAGGTTGAAGTAGAGGGTCGTGACCAGCAGTACGGCGAGCAGGCCGGCGATGACACCGAGCCAGCGGTTGCGAGCGTGCTGCTGTTGCAGCATCAGGGCGAGGCCGGCTTCCAGCGGCGCCAGCCGGTTGTCGTTCAGCGCCTGGTGCGCAAGACGCGGCAGCTGCGGCAGCAGGGCCGCCCACTTGGGCGCTTCGGTCTGCAGGTTCTTCACCAGCGCGCGCCAGCCGACTTGTTCATTCATCCAGCGCTCGAGGAAGGGCTTGGCGGTCTTCCACAGGTCGAGCTCGGGATCGAGCTGGCGCCCGAGGCCTTCGATGTTGAGCAGCGTCTTCTGCAATAAAACCAGCTGCGGCTGGATTTCGACGTTGAAGCGACGCGAAGCCTGGAACAATTGCAGCAGCACGCGGCCGAAGGAAATCTCCTTCAGCGGACGGTCGAATACCGGCTCGCACACTGCACGCACCGCGGCTTCCAGTTCGTCGATGCGGGTATCGGCCGGCACCCAGCCGGATTCCAGATGCGCCAGCGCCACCGCCTTGTAGTCGCGGCGGAAGAAGGCGAGGAAGTTGCGCGCGAGGTACTGTTTGTCGACTTCGGTGAGCGTGCCCATGATGCCGAAGTCGAGCGCGATGTACTGCTCGGAGCCGGGGCGCACCAGGATGTTGCCGGGATGCATGTCGGCGTGGAAAAAGCCGTCGCGGAATACCTGGGTGAAGAAGATTTCCACCCCGGTGGCGGCGAGCTTCGGGATGTCGACGCCGGATTCTCGCAGCCGCTCGATCTGACTGACCGGGATGCCGTCCATGCGGTCCATCACCATGACGTCGTGATCGCAGTAGTCCCAGTACACCTCGGGCACCAGGAGCAGCGACGAATCCTTGAAGTTGCGCCGCAACTGCGAGCAGTTGGCGGCCTCGCGAATCAGATCGAGCTCGTCTTCCAGATGCTTTTCGAATTCCGCCACCACTTCGCGCGGTCGCAGGCGGCGGCCGTCGGCAAACAGCTTTTCAAGCAGTCCGGCGGCGGCGTAGAGCAGCGACACGTCGTGCGCGATCACCGGCGCGATGCCGGGGCGCAGCACCTTCACCGCGACGGCGGTGCCGTCATGCAGGCGGGCGAAATGCACCTGCGCCACCGAGGCGGAGGCGACTGGCGTGGCATTGAATTCCGCAAACATCTCGGCCAGGGGTTTTTTGTACGCAGCTTCCAGCGTGGCGATGGCCTGGACGGAGGGGAAGGGTGGCACCCGGTCCTGCAGCTGGGCGAGTTCGTCGGCAAGGTCGAGCGGCACCAGATCGCGCCGGGTCGAGAGCATCTGCCCGAACTTGACGAAGATCGGTCCCAGCGCCTCCAGCGCGCGGCGCAGCCGTACCCCGCGCGGCTCGGTCAGCGGCCGCCAGAACAGCGTCGCGCGCACCAGCCAGCGCAGCGGGCGCACCCGCTCGTGGCCGAGGAAGAATTCCTCCAGGCCAAAACGCAGGCCGACGGTGAGGATTCGGACGAGGCGCAGCAGCTTCATGCGGGCCGCGGCTGCGCGTCCTGTTCGGGTCGGCGGGCTTCCAGCACACGCAGCCGCGCGTCGAGTCGTGCCGCATCGTCGGCGAGCGTGTCGACCGCGCGGTTGAAGCGCGCCACATCGACGCCGCGCGCCATCAACTCGGCTTCCTCGACCAAATATTCGCTGGCGTTGTGCCCGAGCGCAGCGGCGGCGTGGGCGAGCCCCGCCAGGACATCGCGGCCGAGCGCATGCAGACGGTGCGCAGCGATATCGCCGACGACCGGCGCCAAGTCGGCCTCGATGTCCCAGCCGAGCTGTTTGAAGACGCGGTCGAGCGTGGCGAGCAGCGCCGGGTCGCCGCTGTAGTCGGCGTCGCGCAGCGCCTCGCGGCCAAAAAACGGCAGTCGGGCGACGAGCGCCGGGGTCGGTCGGATGACAGCATCCGGCGCATCGACCACCGCCTCGGAAAAGCAGCCGTCGTCGGCGATGCGGAAATCGAGTTGCGTGAGCGCGAGATCGAAGCGTACGCTGCACCCGGCATGGCGGACGAGCATGTCGGCCGCACCGGGCGTTTGCTGCAGCAGGTGATTCAGGCTGCGCTCGATGAGGGTTTCAGGAATCAAACCTTGAAGCCCTTGTGCAAGGCCACCACGCCGGCCGTCAGGTTGTGGTAGCTGACCTTGGCAAAGCCTGCGGCCTCCATCATGGCCTTCAGTTCTTCCTGACCTGGATGCATGCGGATCGACTCGGCCAGGTACTGGTAGCTGGCGGCGTCCTGGGCCACGAGCTTGCCCATCAAGGGCAATAGTTTGAAGGAATACAGATCGTAGGCCGGTTCCAGCGGCTTCCACACTTTGGAGAACTCCAGCACCAGCAGACGGCCGCCGGGTTTGAGCACGCGGTGCATCTCGGCCAGCGCCTGGTCCTTGTGGGTCATGTTCCTGAGGCCGAAGGCGACCGACACGCAGTCGAAATAATTGTCGGGGAAGGGCAGTCGCTCGCCGTCGCACTGCACCGTGGGGGGCATTTTGCCTTCGTTCAGCATGCGGTCGCGGCCTTCGCGCAGCATGGAGAAATTGATGTCGGTAAGCAGCACCGTGCCGGCGTCGCCCACTTCCTTCAGGAACAGCCGGGTCAGGTCGGCGGTGCCGCCGGCGACGTCGAGCACGCGCATCCCGGGCCGCAGCCCCGCCTGCGCCACTGCAAAACGTTTCCACAGCCGGTGCAGGCCGGCCGACATCAGGTCGTTCATAAGATCGTACTGCGCCGCAACGGAATGGAAGACCTCGGCCACCTTGGCGGCTTTTTCGGACTCGGCGACCTGCTTGTAGCCGAAATGGGTGGTTTTATCCATGGCAGTGGGAGTGAGCGAATCAGCCGGGAATTCTATCAGCGCACAGGGTGGCGGAGGCGCGCGCAGATGCCGGTCGTCATAAATCAGTCATACTGCTGTCATAGGATGGCCTCCCACCCAATACGCGGAACCCCCATGGCTGCCAATATTCTGCTGGTCGAAGACGAACCCGGGATCCAGGAACTTCTGAAATTCAATCTGGCGCAGGCCGGCCATCAGGTCACCACCGCCGGCGATGCCGAGCATGCGCTGAAATTCCTCAAAAGCACGCTGCCCGACGTCATCCTGCTCGACTGGATGCTGCCCGGCATGTCGGGCATCGATTTGTGCAAGCGCCTGCGCAGCGACGAACGCTATCAGCCGATCCCCATCATCATGCTGACCGCGCGCGGCGAGGAGCGCGACAAGGTGCTGGGGCTGGACACCGGTGCCGACGACTACATCACCAAGCCGTTTTCCCCGCGCGAGCTGGTGTCGCGCATCAAGGCCGTGCTGCGCCGCCGTGCGCCGCAGATGACCGACGAGCCGGTGGAAATCAATGGCTTGCGGCTCGATCCCACCAGCCACCGGGTGCAGGGCAAAGGCCAGGCGCTGGACCTGGGCCCGACCGACTTCCGCCTGCTGCACTTCTTCATGACCCACCCCGAACGGGTGTATTCGCGCACCCAGCTTCTCGACCAGGTGTGGGGCGACGATGTCTTCGTCGAGGAGCGCACGGTCGATGTCCATATCCGCCGCCTGCGCCTGGCGCTGGAGCCGTCGGGCCACGCCGAGTTGATCCAGACCGTGCGCGGGTCGGGCTATCGCTTTTCGGCCGACGTGGGATAATCAGGGCACCTCAGGTTTCATCGGACAGGTCAATATGGGTTTCTGGTGGCGTCCGCTCGGTGTGCTGGCCAGCGTCATGCTGGTGGCGCTGTTCCTGTGGGCGGGATGGGGCTGGGTCGCCGCGCTGGGCTTTCTGGCGGGGATCCAGGCCTTCGTGATGGTGCGCCGCCTGTGGCAGGAATTCCGTCTGGCGCGCTGGCTGGAAAACCCCGACGAAGTGGCCCCGCCCGATGCCACCGGCACCTGGGGCGACATCTTCTACCGTCTGCAAAAACTGCAGCGTCGCCAGAAGGCCAGCCGCAGCGAACTCACCACTGCGCTCGAACAGTTCGAGCATGCCGCGATGGCCGTGCCCGACGGCATGATCATCCTCAACAGCAACGAGCAGATCGAGTGGTGCAACCCGGCATCGCGCACCTACATGGGGATGGACTGCGACCGCGACCGCGGCCAGTTTGTGCGCTATTTGCTGCGGCAAGCGCATTTCCTGGAATTTCTCGATGCCGCCGACTATTCGCGCCGGCTGGTCTGCAAGTCTCCGGTCAACCGCGAAATCACCCTGTCGATGCAACTGGTGCCGTTTGGCGAAAGCAAGAAACTGCTGGTGGCGCGCGACATCACCGACCTCGAGCGGGTCGATGCGATGCGGCGCGACTTCATCGCCAACGTATCGCATGAATTGCGCACCCCGCTGACCGTGGTCGGCGGCTTCGTCGAAACCCTGGCGGATGCGCCCGAGCTGCCGGCTGCCGAAAGCCGCCGCTATTTCGACCTCATGCTCGACCACACCCGGCGCATGCAGCACCTGCTCGACGACCTGCTGATCCTGTCGCGCCTGGAAAGCGCCGAGCATGCGTTGAAGGACGAAACCATCCATGTGTCCGAGCTGGCGCAGGCGATGAAAGCAGAAGCCGAATCGCTGAGCCGCGGACGTCACCGGATCCGTCTGGAACTCGACAGCGAAGCCTGGCTCAAGGGCAGCCTGCAGGAAATCCGCAGCGCGCTCGGCAACCTGGTATCGAACGCGGTGCGCTACACCCCGGATGGCGGCGAAATCACGCTGGCCTGGCGCGCGCGCAACGGGGAGGGCGTTTTTTCCGTGGCCGACACCGGCGAAGGCATCGCCGCCGAACACATCCCGCGCCTGACCGAACGCTTCTACCGCGTCGATCGCAGCCGCTCGCGCGAAACCGGCGGCACCGGGCTCGGGCTCGCCATCGTCAAGCACGTGCTGACCCGCCACGATGCGCGGCTGGACATCCAGTCGATTCCTGGCAAGGGCAGCACGTTCTCAGCCTGTTTTCCCGCCGCCCGGCTGCAGTCCGCGCCGGAAGGCGCGACCGTCATTCCGTTTCCCGAGCGCGGCCAAGCCGCCGGGTAAGCGCCGCCGCAAGCAGCGATTCCAGCGCGGCCGGCGCGTCGTGCGGCGTATCGCGCAGCCGTGCGCTCCACACCGGATTCGGAAAATGCGGGTCGTCCGCAAAACGCGGGATCACATGCCAGTGCAGATGCGGCACCAGATTGCCGAGCGAGGCGAGGTTGACCTTGTCCGGCGCCAGCACCTCGCGCAGCGCCGCTTCGGCGGCGAACACCGCCCGCATCAACGCCGCCTGGTCGGTTGCAGGCAAATCCGTCATTTCCTTCACGTGGGCATCCAGAATCACCCGCATAAAGCCGGGGTAATCCGGCTCGTCGACAAGCACCACGCGGCAGCAGGCGTCCTGCCACAGGACTGCTCCAGCCGGGGTGTCGCACAAGGGGCAGGCCGTCATTGAATCCTCCCAAAACAAAACGCCCTGCATGGTGCGGGGCGTGGGCGGGCTTGGCAAGCTTCAGGCCGTTTGCGGCGGGTGCGCCAGGCAAGAGCCCGAGGCCGGCCAGCACCGCGCCGATGAAAAAGTCGAGCGTGCGCAGGTGCTATCGACGTCGGTGATCCCGGTGGCCGGCGGTTCGCACGGCGCGATCAACTGCCGTTAGCGACTACAGCAGCACCCGCTCGATGCCGCCGTTACCCACGCGAGCCAGGTAATTCGCCATCCAGTTCTCTCCCAGCAGTTTCTTCGCCAGTTCGATCACGATGTAGTCCGGCTCGGTGCCGGCGTCGTCGCTATAGCGCGCCAGGCCCTGCAGGCACGACGGACAGCTGGTCAGCAGCTTGACGGGCTGCGTCCCGGGGCCGAACGCGGCGACGCCGGCGCGGATTTCCTCTTCCTTGCGGAAGCGGATCTGGGTCGAGATGTCGGGTCGGCTCACCGCAAGCGTGCCGGATTCGCCGCAGCAGCGGTCCGACAACCTGACGCTGCCTCCCAGCAGTGCGTTGGCGACCTTCATCGGCGCGTGGGTCTTCATCGGCGTGTGGCAGGGGTCGTGGTAGAGGTAGCGCTCTCCGCTGACGTCGTCGAGTTTCACGCCTTTTTCCATCAGGTATTCGTGGATGTCCAACAGCCGGCAACCTGGGAAGATCTTCTCGAATTCGTATTTCAGCAGCTGGTCCATGCAGGTGCCGCACGACACGATCACGGTCTTGATGTCGAGATAGTTGAGCGTGTTGGCGACGCGGTGAAACAGCACGCGGTTGGCCGCGGTGATCGCCTCGCCCTTGTCGGCCTGTCCGCCCGCGGTCTGCGGGTAGCCGCAGCACAGGTAGCCGGGTGGCAGCACGGTCTGCGCGCCGAGTTCGAACAGCATCGCCTGGGTGGCAAGCCCCACCTGGGAAAACAGCCGCTCCGAACCGCAGCCGGGGAAATAGAACACCGCATCGGCATCGTCGGACAACTTGCCCGGATTGCGCAGGATCGGCACGATCGTCGGGTCCTCAAGCCCCAGCAGCGCGCGCGAAGTTTTCTTCGGCAGCCCCCCCGGCATCGGCTTGTTGACCAGATGAATCACCTGCGCGACGACGCCGGGCCGGCCCAGCGACGCGGGCGGGTTTTTTGTCTGCGCCTGGATCAGTCTCATGCGCTTGAACAGGGTGTGGCCCGCGCGTTGCGCGGCGTAGCCCCACTCGATCAGCGGCTTCCTGAGCGCCTTGATGGTGGCGGGATCGGTTGCGTTCAGGAAGGCCATCGACGACCAGGTGCCGGGGTTGAAGGACTTCTTGCCCTGCTTGCGCAGCAGGTTGCGCATCGCGATGGAGACGTCGCCGAAGTCGATGTCGACCGGGCACGGGTTCTTGCATTTGTGGCAGATCGTGCAGTGGTCGGCAACGTCGCCAAATTCCTCGAAGTGCTTGAGCGACACGCCGCGGCGGGTCTGTTCCTCGTACAGGAAGGCCTCGATCAGCAGCGAGGTCGCGAGAATCTTGTTGCGCGGGCTGTACAGCAGGTTGGCGCGCGGGATGTGGGTATTGCACACCGGCTTGCATTTGCCGCAGCGCAGGCAGTCCTTGATCGAATCGGCAATCGCGCCGGTTTCGGACGCCTCGAGAATGATCGACTCGGCTTCCAGCAGGCCGAACGACGGCGTGTAGGCGTTGCGCAGGTCCGCGCCGGGCAACAGCTTGCCCTTGTTGAAGCGGCCGCCTGGATCCACCTTCTGCTTGTAGCGGGCGAAGGCCGCAATGCTGGCCTCGTCGAGGAATTCGAGCTTGGTCAGGCCAATGCCATGCTCGCCCGAAATCACGCCGCCGAGTTCGGTGGCGAGTTTCATGATGCGCACGACCGCCGCGTTGGCGGCCTGCAGCATGGCGTAGTCGTCGGAGTTGACCGGGATGTTGGTGTGCACGTTGCCGTCGCCGGCATGCATGTGCAGCGCCACGAACACCCGGCTCTTCAGCACCTCTTTGTGGATGCGATCGCAGGCTTCGCGCACCGGCGTGTACTCGCGGCCGATGAACAGCTGGTGCAGCTCGCGCCGCACCTCGCGCTTCCATGACACGCGGATGTGCTTGTCGCGCAGCGCAGTGAAGACGGTGAGTGCCGAGGGGTGAGGCGCGAGGGACTCGCTGGCGTCTTCGGGTAGCGACGCGTCGAGCTTGGCCAGATATTCCCCCCAGCGTGCGCGCACCGCTTCGATCAGGGCGCGCGCATGCTGGCGCTTTTCCTCGACCTGCGCGGGGTCGGCGACGGTGTCCTCGTCCTCCAGCAGCGGCAGCTTGCCGGCGAAGAATTCGCCCAGCGCATCGAGCAGCTTGAGCTTGTTGCTGATCGACAATTCGATGTTGATGCGCTCGATGCCGTCGGTGTAGTCGCCCAGGCGCGGCAACGGAATCACCACGTCCTCGTTGATCTTGAATGCATTGGTATGCGCTGCGATGGCCGCGGTGCGGGCGCGGTCCAGCCAGAATTTGCGGCGGGTTTCCGCCGACACCGCGATGAAGCCCTCGCCGCTGCGCGCGTTGGCGAGCTGGACGATCTTCGATGCCGCTTCGCCCACCGCCACATCGTTGTCCGACACCACGTCGATCAGCAGCACCATGTTCGGGCGCGCGGCGCGCGGCGACTTGGTGGCGTAGCCGACCGCCTTGAGGTAGCGCATATCGAGGTGCTCGAGGCCGGCCAGCAGGATGTCGGGATGGGCGTCGCAGTAATCCTTGATCTCGACAATGGCCGGCGTGGCGTCGCGCGCGCTGCCGAAAAACTCCAGGCAGACGGTGCGGGCGTGGGCCGGCAGCCGATGCAGGATGAAGCGCGCCGAAGTGATCAGGCCGTCGCAGCCTTCCTTCTGGATGCCGGGCAGGCCGGCGAGGAACTTGTCGGTGACGTCCTTGCCGAGTCCAGTCTTGCGAAAGCGGCTGCCGGGGATGGTGAGGATGTCCGGCGATCCTTTCGGCGTCTTGCCGTCCGGGCCGAAACGGCGGATTTCGAAGCTGGCAGCCGTGGTGTCGTGGATCTTGCCGCGGTTGTGGTTGAGCCGGGTGACCTCGATCCAGTCGGCATCGGGCGTGACCATGCGCCACGACACCAGGTTGTCGAGCGCGGTGCCCCACAGCACGGCCTTCTTGCCGCCGGCATTCATCGCGACATTGCCGCCGATGCAGGAAGCCTCGGCCGAGGTCGGATCGACAGCGAACACGAGGCCGGCCGCGTCGGCCGCCTCCATTACCCGCTTGGTGACGACGCCGGCGCCGCAGTGGATGGTGGGTACTTCGAATTCGACACCGGGGAGGTGGCGCATTTCGACCGCGCTCAGGAACTCGAGCTTTTCGGTGTTGACGACCGCGGCCTTGTCGGTGAGCGGCACCGCGCCGCCGGTATAGCCGGTGCCGCCGCCGCGCGGGATGATGGTCAGCCCCAGTTCGATCAGCCCGGCCACCAGCGCGGCCATCTCGGCTTCGGTATCCGGGGTCAGCACCACGAAGGGGTATTCGACGCGCCAGTCGGTGGCGTCGGTGACGTGCGAGACGCGCGCCAGACCATCGAACGCGATATTGTCCTTGCGGGTGACGCCGGCCAGCCGGCGCAGGATGCGCGCGCGCAGGCTGACGGTGTCGTCGAACCAGGCCTCGAATTCGCGCACCGCGCGCCCGGCGGCTTCCAGCAACTGCCCGACCAGTTCGTTGCCTTGGCGCCGCACTTCGATCTCGTGCAGGCGATGCCGTAGCGCGTCGACCAGCATCTGGCGCCGCTTGGGGTTGTCGAGCAGGTCGTCTTCCAGATAGGGGTTGCGCCGCACCACCCAGATGTCGCCCAGCACTTCGAACAGCATGCGCGCCGAGCGTCCGGTCCTGCGCTCGCCGCGCAGGGTGTCGAGCACGCGCCAGGCGTCGGCGCCGAGCAGGCGGATGACGATTTCGCGGTCGGAAAACGAGGTGTAGTTGTAGGGGATTTCGCGCAGGCGTGCGGTCATGCGGGGTGGGCGCCGGCGACCGCTGGCGCGGCACCGGTGCGATCTGCTTCAAAGCCGGTATTTTACGGGAAATGGCTTCGTTTCGGGCCCGCTGCCGGGACAGACTGGCCTCGACTGGTATGGGATGACCATCTTCAGTTCCGATCGATCCGGCCGATAACTGCTAAACGGGGGGCTATTTCGCCTGCCCGCTTCCTGTCAGGAGATCGGCGTGCAGTTTGGCCTGAGTACCAAACTCATCGGTTATGTCATGGTTGGCGTGCTCATCACGTCGGCCGCGATCGGCGTGGTCCGGGTACAGAACGAGCGCGGGCCGCTCGGCGAGATGATCGACAAGGCCGGACAGAGCGTGGCCAATGCCACGGCGTCCGGTGCCGCCTCGCTGGTGGCCGGCTATGACTACGGCAACCTCGAAATCCTCGCGCAGAATGTGGCGCAGCAGAACAACGTGATCCGTGTCGTCATCCGCAACCAGAGCGGCCGTGCAATGGCCGAGGCCGGCCAGACAGATGCCGGCAGCGACAGGAATTTCAAACGCTTCGATTCGCCCATCCTGTTCGACGGCCAGGCCATCGGCGCCACCTCCGTCGATATTTCGACCGACACGATGGAAAACGCGCTCAATGCGCTGTACTGGCGCGTGCTGGTCGAGCAGATCGCCTTCGGCACCGTGCTGGGCCTGATTGTCTATCTGTTTACCTCGTTCGGCATCGTGTCGCCCATCCACAAGCTGACGACTGCAATGGAAGAGACGGTCAAGCAGGGGGATTCGTTCATCGTCCGCGATCTCGAGGTCAAGAGTCGGGACGAAATCGGACGGCTGGTGTCGGTGTTCAACATGCTCAACAAGTCGCTTGCCGACTACCACCGCCAGTTGCAGGGCAAGATCGATTTTGCCAACGAGGAGCTGCGCGAAAAGAACATCCAGCTCGGCGGACGCACGCGGGAACTCGAGCATGCGCTCGACCTGCTCGGCGCGATGGCGACGACCGACTGGCTGACCGAACTGCCGAACCGCCGCAAATTCGATGAAACCCTGTCGCGCATGTTCCACCAGTCCGAGCGTTTCTCGGAAGACATCACGCTGGTGCTGTTCGACATCGACCTGTTCAAGCAGGTGAACGACACCCATGGCCACGGCGCCGGCGACGAAGTGCTGCGCGACATCGGGACGCTGCTGCGTCTGCATGTCCGCAAGTCCGATCTGCCGGCCCGGCTGGGCGGCGACGAGTTCGGCATCGTGCTGTATCACACGAATATCGAACAGGCCACGATGTTCGTCGAAATCTTCACCGAAAGCGTACGCTCGCACCCATTCAACTATGACGGCTTCCGCATCAGCATCACCCTCAGCGTGGGCGTCGCGCAGTACACCGAATCGATGAAGGCCCCGCAGGAGCTGTATTTCGCGGCGGACAAGGCGCTCTACCAGGCCAAGAACGCGGGCCGCAATTGTTACAGGGTGTATTCCGGCACCCCGCCCCAACTCCAGGAAAGGAAAACCTCATGAAGCCGACGCGACCCCTGAAGACCGTACTGGCTGTGTTGTTCGCCGGGGCTTCGCTTGCTGCCGCGCCGGCGCAGGCGGCACCCGCCGGCGAAGTCACCATGGGGTCGGTGGCCATGGACATCCCGGTCGAGATGATCAAGCGTCTGAGCGCGCTGACCAATTACCTGGCGATCACCACCGGCCTCAATGTGCGCTTCCGGCCGTCGCCCAATCTGGGCTCGGCGGTGGACGACCTGGGCAAGGGGCAGACGCAGATTGCCTACCTGACCCCGGTTGCCTACATCGATGCGCGCAAGAAATACGGCGTGATTCCGCTGGTGGCGCCCACTGCCGACGGGCGCCCGCACTTTTCCCTGGTGATCGGGGTGAAGGCCGGCTCCGGGATCAAGACCCCGACCGACCTCAAGGGCAAGCGCTTTGCCTTCGGCGACGAGAAAGCCCTGCTGCAGCGCGCCGCGGTCGAGTCGATGGGCCTGAAATCGGGCGACTTCTCGTCGTTCGCCTATCTCAAGCATTACGACAACATTGCCAAGGCCGTGATCGCGGGGGACTTCGATGGCGGCATCCTGAAGGACTCGCTGGCCGAGGAATTCAAGAGCAAAGGCATCGTCGTGATCGGCAGCACGCCGCCGCTGCCGTCCTACATCATTGCCGTTCACCCAGGCATGCCGGAAGCGGTGCGCACCAAGCTGCGCGATGCCCTGCTGGCATTGAACAAGAAGACGCCCGATGGGGCGGCCACGCTGGAAGCCTTCGACAAGGGCTACGACGGTTTTGCGGTGGTCGATGACGCGGCCTACGACACGGTACGCAAGCTGATCCAGCCGTTCCAGAAATAAGGCGACTGCCGGATTTATTGATTCGGTCTTGGGAAGCTGAAGCGATGTAAACGGGTTTGCCCGGGCCCCAGTATTCCCTGGCCGCTTCAATGGCGGCGTATCCGGCGGCCAACGGCCAGGATACCCAGGATCAGGGCTCCGGTGACGATGCCGGCCAGCGCATCGATTAAAAACGGAACGAGCATGGCCAGCGTGCCGCCCACCACCGGCAGCGCTTCCGCGGCATCGGCGAGGGCCTGGACCCCGTCATGGGTACCGGGTATGCCGTGCACCAGGATGCCGCCGCCGACCAGAAACATCGCTGCGGTCCCGATCACCGCCAGGCTTTTCATCAGAACCGGGGCGGCGGCGAGGATGCGGTGCCCCAGCGCGCGTACCCAGCGTGACGGACGCTGGCTGAGGTAGAGCCCGGCGTCGTCGAGCTTGACGATGCCGGCGACCAGGCCGTAGACGCCCACCGTCATCACCAACGCAATGCCGGCGAGCACCGCCACCTGCTTGCCGAAGGACGCAGCCGCGACGGTGCCGAGGGTGATGACGATGATTTCGGCCGACAGGATGAAATCGGTACGCACCGCGCCCTTGATCTTGTCTTTTTCGAGCGCCACCAGATCGACCGCCGGGTCGGCCACCGCCTGGGCGAGTTCGCTCTTATGGGCCGCGTCTTCCTCGCGGTGCAGGAATTTGTGCGCGAGCTTCTCGAAACCCTCATAGCTCAGGAAAGCGCCGCCCAGCATCAGCAACGGGGTGATCGCCCAGGATGCGAACGCGCTGATCGCGAGCGCCGCCGGCACCAGGATCGCCTTGTTGATCAGCGAGCCTTTGGCAACCGCCCACACCACCGGCAGTTCGCGCTCGGCCTTCACTCCCGCAACCTGCTGGGCGTTCAGCGCAAGGTCGTCGCCCAGCACGCCGGCGGTTTTCTTCGCGGCGACCTTGGTCATCACCGACACGTCGTCGAGGAGGGTGGCGATGTCGTCGATCAGTGCCAGCAGACTGCTTCCGGCCATAGGGGGTGTCTCCTTTAATCGCCCAGTTGGATACGGCCGGCCTTTTCGGCCGCCGCGAAGTCCAGCATGCGCTGGATCGAGACTGCTGCCTTGGCGCGGATCGATTCCCCGATATGGATTTCGTTGCCGCCCTTCTCCAGCACGGCGGCGAGCTTTCTGAGGCCGTTCATGGCCATCCACGGGCAGTGCGCGCACGACTGGCAGGTTGCGCCCTCGCCTGCGGTCGGCGCTTCCAGCAACAGCTTGCCGGGCGCCGCGGCCCGCATCTTGTGAAAGATGCCGTTGTCGGTGGCGACGATGAACTCCGGATTGGGCAGTTTGCGTACCGCCTCGATCAATTGCGTGGTCGAGCCGACCACATCGGCCAGTGCGATCACCGCTTCGGGCGATTCGGGGTGCACCAGCACCGCGGCGTCCGGGTGTTCGGCGCGCAGTTTCGCGAGCGCCTCGGCCTTGAACGCCTCGTGCACCACGCACGATCCCTGCCACAGCAGCATGTCGGCACCGCTGATGCGCTGCACGTAGTCGCCCAGATGGCGATCAGGCGCCCACAGTAGCTTGTTGCCCTGCCGATGCAGATAGGAGACGATTTTGACCGCGATTCCGGAAGTGACGACCCAGTCGGCGCGGGCCTTCACCGCCGCGCT
>DAHWJK010000368.1:0-10338 GCA_027344185.1 Thiobacillus sp. | reverse complement strand
GATCTCGCCGGTGAGGCCGGCCTTGATGCCCTTCCTGACCATCGCGCGCTGCTTGCGCGGAATGGCGTTCATGTTGGCCTCGATTTCGGGCTCGATGCTCTTCTTGAATGTGACGTAGAGGTCCTTGGTCGGCCAGTGCGCGTGCTGTGCGGTCCGGTTGCGGTATTCGAGCGCGCCGACGCCCATCTGGGTGGCGAGCGTCTGCGCTTCCGCATCGAGCGCGCGATACGCGGCGTCGTGGTCGGCCAGAATGCCGCCATAGGCACAGAACGGCAGCGAACCCAGGCTGTGGCCGAACAGGCGGCTTTTGATTTCGGCCAGCGGCAGCACGCCCACCACGTCGCCGCCGCGCTCGGCCAGCAGAAAATGCGTGCGGTGGCCGAACGCATCTTCGATCACCCGCTTCCAGCCGACGCGGTGAAAGAAGCTGGCGTCCGGGTGTGCGTTCACATAGGCATCCCAGCGCGCGAGGTCGGCTGCAGCAAGAAGGCGGACCGTGACTTCAGCCGCGACGGCATCGGGCACGGCAAGAGATTCGGCCTGCATGTTCAATGTTCGGGAAGGAATACGCGGTCGACACGATCCCATTCAAAATCGTTCAGCAATTGCCGCATTCTGCCGGGCATGCGTTGCAGATTGACGTAATGGCGGAAGCGTGTCCTGGCGGAAATGCCGTGCTGGCGCGGCTGCCCGGCATCGAGCTCCCAGGGGTGGAAGTAGAACATGCACGGCGCCTGATCCTGCGCGTTGACGCGCCGCAGCATCCAGCGCGACATCCGGTAGGGCAGCAGGCGGAACCAGCCGCCGCCCGCCGCCGGCAGGTTGCGGCCGAACAGCGGCACCGTGGTCGGCGGCAGTTCCAGAATGCCGCCGTCGCCATTGGGGCGGTGCGGGAAGCGCGGCGCGTCGGGCATGCCGTAATGGTCGTGCTTGACCGGATAGATGCTCGAGCTGTACACGTAGCCCGCATTCTGCAGTTCTTCGACCGCCCACCAGTTGTCGCGGTTAATGGAGAAGCTCGGTGCGCGATAGCCGCGCACGGCCACGCCGCCGAGGTCTTCGAGCAGAGTCTTGGCGCGGGTGATGTCGTCGCGGAATTCGGCCGGCGTGAGGTCGCTCGCGCGCTGGTGGCCGTAGCCGTGGCTGGCGAGTTCGTGGCCATTGTCGACGATGCTGCGCACCACCTGCGGATAACGTTCGGCGATCCAGCCCAGCGTAAAGAAGGTGGCCTTGGCATCGGCCTCGTCGAGCAGGCCGAGGATCGTCTCGACGTTGCGCTCGACCCGGCACGGCAGGCTGTCCCAATCCTCGCGCCGGATGTGCGGGGCAAACGCCGAGACCTGGAAATAGTCCTCGACGTCGATCGACATCGCGTTCTTCATCCGCGGCTTTTTGATTGGAGCATTCTCCATCACGCGGCACGCCTCCCCTTGTGTCCGGGCAGCCAGCCCTTCAGCGTGTGCGCAATGCGCATGGCCGCGCGGCCATCCCAGAATTCTGGAATGCGTCCGGCCTTGCCGCCGCCCGCCATCACCTCGTTGAATGCCGCCCGGATGGCATCGGGGACGGGGCCGACCAGGGTGTTGGTGCCTTCGGCAATCGTGATCGGGCGTTCGGTGTTCTCGCGCAGCGTGAGACACGGCACGCCGAGCGCGGTGGTTTCCTCCTGGATGCCGCCCGAATCGGTCAGCACCAGCCGGGCGTCGCGCATCAGGCCGAGCATTTCCAGATAGCCGACCGGCGGCAGGATGTGCAGGCCGTCGAGCTTGCTGCCGAAGCGAAATTTTTCGATATTGCCGCGCGTGCGCGGATGCAGCGGCATCACCACCGGCAGGCGACGATTGATCTCGCCGACCACGTCGAGCAGCGCGGCGAGCGTGTCGCGGTCGTCGACGTTGGACGGCCGGTGCAGCGTCAGCACCGCGTACTGCGGCAGCACGACGCCGAGGGTGCGGCTCGCGGGCACCGCGCGCTCCAGGTTGCGGTAAAGGGTGTCGATCATCACGTTGCCGACGAACTCGACGCGCGCGGGATCGACGCCTTCGCGCACCAGGTTGGCAAGCGCGCTTTTTTCGGTGATGAACAGCAGGTCGGAAATCTGGTCGGTCAGCACGCGGTTGATCTCCTCCGGCATGCCGCGGTCGTAACTGCGCAATCCGGCTTCGACGTGGATCACGCGCACGCCGCGCTTGGCCGCGACCAGCGCGCAGGCGATGGTGGAGTTGACGTCGCCCACCACGAGCACGGCCTGCGGCTGCGCGCTTTCGAGCACCGGCTCGAAGCGTTTCATCACCTCGGCCGTCTGCACCGCATGGCTGCCGGAACCGACTTCAAGATGGTGGTCGGGCGGCGGGATACCGAGATCGGCAAAAAAGCTGTCGCTCATCGCCGCGTCGTAATGCTGGCCGGTATGCAGCAGCTGCGCAGCAATGCCGGTTTCGGCGAAGGCCGCCATCACCGGCGCGATTTTCATGAAATTGGGGCGGGCGCCCGCCACGCACAGAACCTGGGTCATGACCTAACGCGCGGCGTCCTGGTTTGCCGGCGGCACGCCCTCGTCCGCGGACTGGCGCTCGCTGACCGTATACAGAATCTTGCGCACGATGGGCAGGATGCGGTTGACCGAGCGCTCCAGCTGATCGATGCGCTGCACCACGCGGATGCTGTCATCGCTGTTCAGCACGCCGCCTTCCGATGAACCGTTGGCGAGGCCCGCTGTGACGTGGAACTCCTGGTGCGCCACTTCGTTCTTCAGGTCGGCGATCACCTCGTCGACTTCCGCCTCGCCGAAATGCGTCTTTTCCTCGAGAAAACCGAACAGCAGCAGGCGGTCGCAGGTGGTGTTGAGCCGGCGCGGGATGCCGCCGGTAAAGCGATGCAGCGCGTCGAACGCGGCCTCGTCGAACCCCGGCATGCCCTGCCAGCCGACGGTGCGCAGGCGGTGCTCGATATAGCCGCGCGTTTCGTCCGCATCGAGCGGCCCCAGGTGATAGGAGGCCACTACGCGCTGGCGCAGCTGCTGCATGTCGGGGCTTTGCAGGATGCCCCGGAATTCCGGCTGCCCGAGCAGAAAGGTCTGGATCAGCGAGCGCTCGTTGTTTTGGTAGTTGGACAGCATGCGCAGCTCCTCGACTGCGCGCGAGGTCAGATTCTGCGCCTCGTCGACCACCAGCAGCACGCGCTTGCCCTGCCGGGTCGCGGCAATCAGGAACTCTTCCAGGTTCTTCAGCAGAGCCGACTTGGTGAGGCCCTCGTGCTCCAGCCCGAACGAAGCGGCGACGCTGCGCAGCGTGTCCTCGGCGTCCAGCTGGGTGGAGACCAGCTGCGCGGCGAGCAGGTTGTGCGATTCGAGCTGGCGGAACAGGTTGCGCACCAGCGTGGTCTTGCCGGCACCGACTTCGCCGGTGATGACAATAAAGCCTTCGCCGAGCGACAGCCCGTAATCCAGGTAGGCCATCGCCCGCTTGTGGCCCTTGGAGCCGAAGAAAAATCGCGGGTCGGGGTTAAGCTGGAAAGGCTTGGCGCTAAAGCGGTAATAGTCTTCGTACATGAACGATCCGTTGTCTGAAGGGGCGCAGCGCGTGCAGGCGTAACACGTAGCAACGGCTGTGCCATGCCGGAAAAACGATCAGAAGCCCATGTTGACCGTCGCCGTGATGCTGTTGACGTCGTAGTCCGAATTGGGCGCGTTCGAATCCCGTTGGGTGTGGCGTAATGTCAGCGCACCGTTGAGCTTCTCGGCAAAGCGGTGGTTGAGGCCGAGGCTCAGGATCATCCGGTCGTCCTCGCGCGCCGCGCCCGGCGTGAGCAGACTGTCGATGCTTGTGCGTGTCAGCGACAGGCTGCCGCTGGCCATGGTCCGGGGCGTCATCCGGTAGCTGACCGAACCCGTGACCCCCTGGATATGGTCCTCCGCGTCGCCGAGCGCCTGATAGAGACGCCGGGTATCCTGCGCCGACAACCCGAATTCCAGGCGGCCGATGTCCCATGTCACGCCCGCGGTCAGGCTCTTGATGATGTAAACGCCATTGGCGCTTGCGACGTTCAGCAAACCCGCTGCAACCAGATCGGCGGTCGAAAAGCCGTAGTCGGCGAAAAAAAGCGCCAACTGACCCGCCGTGATCGGCCCCACACAAGCACCGGGATTTTGCTGGGCTTCTACGAGCGTTCCATTGCAATCCCAGAAGATACGGCTGGTTTGTTCAAGGAACTGCTGCGTAATATCGCTGACATCTTCGGAATAGCGTACCGTCCAGCGCGTCATGCGGGTGCGATGGCTGCCGGAAAAGCTGAAGGTGTCGCCGAAATAACGTTTACCTGCAGAAGCCTCGACGCTGGTTCGGCGCGTGGGCGACCAGCCGAAGCCCGCACTGTAGAACGAACCATCGGTGTCGGTCGTGCTGAGGTAGTCGTTCCAGTCCTGGCCGACGGTGCCGAACAGCCGGAACTTCCGCGTCAGCGCATACCCCACGGTTGCGCTGGCGCGCTCGAAGGTGGTGTCCGAATTGGCCGCAGTGGTGGCGGCCTTGCGGTTTTCCGCCTTGCGGATGGAGTAATCGAGCGCCCAGCTCAGGTCGGTGAACCGGGTGCCGCTATTCAGCCGCGCCGCGAGCGAATTGATGCTGGAATTGGCGGCGGTGTTGTTCTCGAAAATCGCCCCGCTGTTGGTGTAGCGCACCAGCGCGTTGGCAAAGGTGCCCAAACGCTGCTGGATATAGGGGCTGATCGAATAGGTGCCGACCGTGGTACGGTTGCTGTCGTTGGTCTCGGCGTCGGCAGTGGGGCCGAGCAAAGAAATCAGCTCCTGAGAAATGTGGGCGCTGCCGTCGATGAACAGGAAATCCTCGACCAGCTCGGCCTTGCCGATGCCACTGAGGCGATGATAGAGATCGTTGCTGTTGTCTTCGCCGAAACGCGAGACGGCGGTCAAGCCGTATTGCAGACTGGCCTGCACCCGGCGCGACCCCTCCGAGCGCAGGCTGAAACCCGGCGTCACGGTCAGGATCAGCGCGTCTTGCGGATCGGTGGCGCTGCTGTTGGCATTGTCGGTGTAGGTGGCCGACGCCCGGACATTGGGCTCGAGACGCCAGTCGAGGGCCTGTGCCGACGGCGCACACGCCAGCACCAGGAAGGGAAGCGCAAGCGCCGGGCCGGCGCCACGCGGACGATGCTTATTTGCCGTAACTGCCATAGTAGCCATAGTAGTAGTCTGCGCCCGGGGTTGGCGTGGTCTTGTTCAGCAGCATGCCCACCACCTCGCATGACTGGATGTGGCTGAGCGCTTCGCGCACGGCATCCTGCGAGGTCTTTTCGGCTTCCACCACCATGACGATCTGTCCCATGTGGGTGGCCAGCACGCTCGATTCGCTGGTCGCCAGAAGCGGCGGTGAATCGAACAGGATGATGCGGTCCGGGTAGCGGTTGCCGATGTCCTCGACCAGGCGGGTCATCGCCGCGCTCGCCAGCAGTTCGGTGGCGCGCTTGTAGGTGCGGCCGGCCGGCAGCACCGTCAGCTTGGCGATATCGGTGCGGATCAGCACGTCGGACAGCTTGAGGTCCTTGTCCTGCAGCACGTCGAGCAGCCCCTTGTCGGCATGGATGCCCAGGTATTCCGGCACGCGCGGCTTGGCGACGTCGGCGTCGATCAGCAGGACGGTGCGATCCATTTCCATCGCCATCGAAATGGCCAGGTTGATCGCGCAGAAGCTCTTGCCTTCGCCCGGCAGCGAGCTGGTCACCATGATGAGATTGCCGTTCTTGACCCGCGCAGTGCCCTGACCGAACGCGTTGGCGATCAACGGGCGCTTGATGATGCGAAACTCCTCGGCGATCTGGCTCTTCTCGGCGTCCGGCGATACCACCCCCATGCGGTGCAGGCGCGCCAGGTTGATCGACTGGATCTGGCTGTTGCCTTCCAGCACGCCTTCGGCATCCTGCGGACTGAACATCGGCTCGACCGGGGTGGCGACAAAAGGCGCGGCGTGGCCGGCAGTGCGCTGTTTGTTGAGCGCGTTCTCGATCAGGCTGGCGTTTTGATCGGGGGCTTTTTCACCCTCCGGAGCGTGCGCTTGCTGAGAACCACCGGCGCCGATCTTACCGGCTGCTTTTTCAATAATGCTCATGCTTTCTCCTACCCTGCCCGCGAAACGACCATCTGCAGGATCATCACCGCGCCGTAGGCGGCAATCAGACTGCCCAGCGTGGCCAGATAGGTCAGCAGACCCTTGCGCTTGCGCCGACGGGTTTCGTCGGTCTCAACCCGCGACACGGCGCCCAGCAACGGCAGGCCGGTCAGTTCGCGCAGCACGCGGCGATCGGTGACGGTACGCCGCAGCTGGCTCAGCAGGAAGGCGACGGCAACGCCGGCGCCCAGCCCGCCCAGCGCCACCAGCGACAGCAGCAGCGGGCGGTTGGGGAACGCCGGATGGCTCGGCACGAAGGGCGGATCGATTACACGGAAGTCGACGGTGTCGGTCTTGCTCTCGACCTCGCCCGACATGGTGACCGACTCGCGCCGCTTCAGCAGGGCGTCGTAGTTCTGGCGATAGACCTCGTAGTCGCGCATCAGCTGGGTGTATTCCTGCTCCACCTGGGGAATCATGTTGGACGCAGCGCGCAATTCGCCATAGCGGCGCTGATACTCGGCCACGCGCGCACCCAGCGAGGACACCGTGGCATCCGCCTCGGCAATGGCGATGGTGAGCTGCTGATAGACCGGATTCTGGATTTTGGAGCCGGCCGGGTCGGCCTTGCGGTCGGCGAGATCGATCTTCTTCTGCGCTTCCAGCTTCTCGATCAGGCGCTTGGTCGCCTGGATATCGGGGTGTAGGTCCGTGTATTGCAAACGCAGCTGGTCCATCTGCTTTTCCAGCGCCTGGATGCGACCGTCTATTTCGCTGTGGGTCGACACCGCCGCGGCGGCAGCGTCGAGCTCAGGCTCCTCGTCGGCCAGCTGGCGCTTGAGCTGATTGCGACGATTGATCGCTTCCTGCTGCTCAAGCTGGGCCTGTCGCAGCTGCGCCGTCGTCTCGGCCAGCTTGGCGTAATAGTCGCCGCCCTGCCCCGGCATCATGCCGATGTGCTTGCGCTTGAATTCGGTCAGCGCATTTTCGCCATCCACCAGTTTTTGCTGGTACTGCTGCAGTTGCTCCTCGATGAAGCGCGCCGAGCTGGAAATGTCCTGTCGCGTCTTGCCGAGGCTGGTCTCGACAAAAATGGTCAGCAGCGACTGCACGACCTTCTTCGCCAGATCGGGATTGGCGTCCTGGTAGCTGATGGTATAGAGGTTTTCGCGGCCCGCGTCGGCGATGGAGATCTTGCCGGCCAGGCCGTTCAGCATGGCTTCGGTCTGCTCAGGCGTTTTGGCCTTGACGTCGAGATCGGTCATGCGGGCCACTTTTTCCAGGGTGGGCCGGCTGACCAGCTGTCGCGTCATCAGCTTGATCTGCTGGTCGACGTCGGGGGCGACCGTCAGGCCTGTCAGCAGGGGCTTCAGCAGGCTTTGCGTGTCCACATAGACGCGCGCCGACGCCTCATAGCGATCGGGAATCGTCATCACCCAGGTCCAGCCAACGATGCAGACCAGCCAGGCCACGACCACGCCCCACCAGCGGCGTCGCCAGGAGGCCTTGGCATACCCCAGAAGTTGTTGCAGTACTTGATCCATGCGGACGGTCCATCAAAAAGCGCCGCGTTCCGCGGCGCACATACAGTTAGAACAGGCTTTCGGGCACCACCAGCACATCGCCCGGGCGCATGTCGACGTTGGCCGTGGTGTCGCCGCCTCTCAGCAGGTCCTCCAGGCGGACGCCGAGACGTTCCTGCTTGCCGTCGACGGTGCGCAGGATGTAGGCCTTGTTGCCGGCCGCGAAATCGGTCAGTCCGCCAACCGCGATCATCAGGTCGATCAGGCTCATTTTTTCGCGGTAGTTCAGCGCCTGCGGCTTGGCCGCTTCGCCCACGACGCGAATCTGCTGGTCGAACGGACCGATGCCGCCGGCGACGATGACGGTGACGATGGGTTCCTGAATGTATTTGGAGAGCGCTTTCTCGATGTCGCGCGCGAGCTGGGAGGGGGTCTTGCCCGAAGCCTGCAGGTCCTCGACCAGGTTCATGGTCATCTTGCCATCGGGGCGCACCGGGAAGCTGCCCGACACTTCGGGATTGCGCCATACGAACACCTGGACCGAATCGCCCGGGCCGACCAGATAGTTCCAGTCGTAACTGCCCGTCTGCGCGGGCGCGGGGGGATACGTCGGCGTGCTGGAACAGCCTGCCATCGCCGTCACGGCCAATACCAAACCGACACCCGCGAGTTGCTTCTGGATCGTAAACATGTCCACCCTCCCTTTAATATGCAGTTAATCCGTCCGCATTATGCCAGAGCGAACCGGAAACTGGCGCCAACAGACAAGCTTATAAGCAATCCCCGGACCAGCCGGTGCGCGGCCATGCGGCCGCGGGCCGGCGTGGGCGGAACCGGTCCGGCCATGAGCCGGGCGTTGGCCGTCCGACAAGCCTGTCGTAAGCTCGCCGCCCGGCGCGGTATCATGCGCCCCATGAACCCGCACGCGATCGACAGTCTCGACACCCTGCGCCAGCATATCCGGGCGTTCGCCGAAGCCCGCGCGTGGGAACGCTACCACACGCCGAAGAATCTCGTGATGGCACTCTCGGTGGAAGCGGCAGAACTGCTGGAGCCCTTCCAGTGGCTGACCCCGGAGCAAAGCCAGCAGCTGAACGCCGAGCAGCGCGAGGCGGTGCGCCAGGAAATCGCCGACGTGCTGATCTACCTGACCCGGCTGGCCGACCTGCTGGACATCGACCTGCTTGAGGCCGCGGCCGACAAACTGGCGATCAACGCGCGCAAATACCCAGTCGACAAGGCGTGCGGCAACGCCCTCAAATACACGGACCTTTCGCAATGACCGACCCTTATTACAAGCACCACGTCTTTTTCTGCACCAACCAGCGCGAGGATGGCGCCAAATGCTGCGGCGCTTCGGGCGGCCAGCAGATGCGCGACTATCTGAAGAAGAAGACCAAAAACGCCCACCTCAATGGCGAGGGCAAATGCCGCATCAATAGCGCCGGCTGCATGGATCGCTGCGATGAGGGTCCGCTGCTGGTGGTCTACCCCGAAGGCGTCTGGTACACCTATGTGGACGAATCCGACATCGACGAGATTTTCGAATCCCACCTTAAAAAGGGGCAGATCGTCGAACGCCTGCGACTGAAGTGAAGCGAGCGCAATGAAACGCTTCAAGCTGCGCATCCCGGTTTCCGTCGGCAAGCTGGAAACCGTGATCGACGACCCCGAGACCGAACGCCGCGGCCTGCTGCTGGTCGCCCACCCGCATCCGCTGCACGGCGGCAGCCTCGACAACAAGGTGGTGACCACGCTCGCCAAGGCCGCCAACGAGGCCGGCTGGGTCAGCGTGCGGCCGAACTTTCGCGGCGTCGGCATGAGCGACGGAACATTCGACGCCGGTGTAGGTGAGACCGACGATCTGCTGGCAGTCGCCCGCTTCGTCGAGGCGAGCTACCCCGGCCTGCCGTGGGCGCTCGCCGGCTTTTCCTTCGGCGCCTTCGTGCAGCACCGTCTGCGCCAGGAACTCCAGGCCAAGCGCCTGATCCTGGTTGCGCCGGCCGTCACGATGTACGAATTCGACCCGGTGCCCGAGGACACGGTGGTGATCTACGGCGATGCCGACGAGTTGATTCCGCCCGCTGCGATCCGCCTGTGGGCCGAGCAGCAGCAGCTGGCGGTGAAGGAAATTCCCGATGCCGGACACTTTTTCCACGGCAAGCTGAAAGAGCTCCGGCAAGCCTTCCTGGAGGCCTGCCCGTGCTGAAGGTACGCGGCCTCACCAAGAAATACGGCGACACCGAAGTGGTCCGCGGCATCGACCTGCATGTGCGGCGCGGGGAATGTTTCGGCCTGTTGGGCCCCAACGGCGCCGGCAAGACCACCACGCTGCGCCTGCTGCTGGGGCTGATCGAGCCCGACGCCGGCACGATCGAGCTGGCCGGCATCGCGGTGCCGCAGCACGCGCGCGAGGCGCGGATGAAAGTCGGCGTGGTGCCGCAGATGGACAACCTCGACCCGGATTTTTCGGTGCGCGAAAACCTGCTCGCCTACGGCCGCTATTTCGGCATGGATAAAGCCGCGGTCGCCGCGCGGGTGCCCGCGCTGCTGGAATTCGCCGGGCTCGCCAGCAAGGCGGACGCGCAGATCGCCCAGTTGTCGGGCGGCATGAAGCGGCGGCTGACGCTGGCGCGCGCGCTGGTGCACGATCCCGACATCCTGTTTCTCGACGAGCCCACCACCGGCCTCGA
>DAHWJK010000364.1:0-8216 GCA_027344185.1 Thiobacillus sp. | reverse complement strand
GCAGACCCTGCAAACCGGCCACGATGCCGCCGGCATGGAGCCGGGGCTGGCCGACACCCTGCTGGAGCGGACCCAGACGTCCACCCAGCGTCAGGAGGCCCTGGGTCATCCCGCGGTGCTGCTGACGCCGGCCGTGCTGCGCCCGCTGCTTGCACGTTTCCTTCGGCGAACCGTGCCGCAACTCAAAGTGCTTTCGCACGCTGAAGTACCCGAAGGCAAACAGATCAAAGTGACTTCCCTTGTAGGAGGAGCAGCATGAACGTGAAACGAATCGTCGCCAAAACATCCCGGGAGGCCATGCGTCAGTTGCGCGAGGTGCTTGGACCCGATGCGGTTATCCTCTCCAATCGCGCAGTGGATGGCGGGGTCGAGGTGTTGGCGCTGGCTGCCGACGACATCGCCAGCATGGCCCCGCCCGCGATGGAAAAACCCGTCCCGGCACCCGCCGCGGCGCCGGTTTTCCACCACGCGGGGCTGGGCCGGACGCCCGAACCGGCGCCCGATGTCACGATCAAGCGCCGCCTGATCGAACGCGTCGCGGTGCCGAGCGAGGACAGCGCACAGCTGGCGAAAAGCGTGGTGGGTGAAATCCGGGGCGAAATCAAGGCGATGCAGACGCGGCTGGAAAGCCAGCTCGCCGACCTGGCCTGGCGCGACCTGCCGGGACGCGACCCGGCAGGCGCCTCGCTGATGCGCGAAATGCTGACCGCCGGGTTCAGTGCAACGCTGGCGCGGGAGATGCTGGAAGCGCTGCCCAAGGGCGACGCCGACCAGGCGCAGGTCTGGATGCGCAACACGCTGATGAAGCGCCTGCAGGTGATGCAGAACGAAACCGGCATGCTCGACGCCGGCGGCGTGTTCGCCCTGATGGGCCCGACCGGGGCCGGCAAGACCACCACCACCGCCAAGCTGGCTGCACGCTTCGTGGTGCGTCACGGCGCCGACAAGCTGGCGCTCCTGACCACCGACAGCTACCGGATCGGCGGCCACGCACAACTGCGCATCTACGGCAAGATTCTCGGCGTGACCGTGCATGCGGTGCGCGATGCCGCCGATCTGCGGCTGGCGCTGGCCGAATTGCGCAACAAGCACACCGTGCTGATCGACACCATCGGCATGAGCCAGCGCGACCAGGCCG
Organism: Thiobacillus sp.; assembly: GCA_027344185.1. Classification (GTDB taxonomy): domain Bacteria; phylum Pseudomonadota; class Gammaproteobacteria; order Burkholderiales; family Thiobacillaceae; genus Thiobacillus. The sequence goes on along the minus strand of DAHWJK010000364.1, from coordinate 7,078 downwards.
TTGCCGAACAGGTCGAAATGCTGTGCCAGGCCGGCCAGCCGATCAAGCGGCTGCTGATGCTCAATGCCACCAGCCACGGCGACACGCTGAACGAAGTGGTGCAGGCCTACCAGACGCGCGGCCTGGACGGCTGCATCCTGACCAAGGTCGACGAGGCCGCGAGCCTGGGCCCGGCACTCGACTGCGCGATCCGCCACGAACTCAACGTGCACTACCTGGCCACCGGCCAGCGCGTGCCCGAAGACCTGCACCTGGCCAACCGCCAGTACCTGGTTCACCGCGCCTTCAAGACCCGCACGCTGTCCTCGCCGTGGAAGCTGGACGACAGCGAACTGGCATTCGCGCTTTCCGGCATGCACACCCCGCATCGTGAAAGCGCGGTGGCCCTTGGATAAATTCGTCAGCGATCAGGCCGCCGGACTGCGCCGCTTGCTGGGGCAGACCGGGTTTCAGGTCATTACCGTGATGTCGGGCCAGCAGGGGGCGGGCAAGACGTCCGCCACCGCCAACCTGGCCGTCGCGCTGGCGCGCTCCGGGCGCGACGTGCTCATCGTCGACCAGGACCGGCATGGTCGCGGCGCCTGCGCGGCGCTGGGCCTGACGCCGCGCTACGACGTAGCGGACGTGCTCGCCGGCCAGTGCACGCTGGATGCCTTGCTGCTGACCGGACCCGACAACGTGCAGGTGCTGCCGCTGGGCGGCGGCTTCACCCGGCTCGGCCGCCTGTCGGTGCGCGACCAGGAATGGCTCGCGCAATGCTTCAACCGGCTGCAATGCGGCGTCGACGTGGTGCTGGTCGACATGGAAGAGGCTACCGACCCCGACGCGCTGCCGCTCGGCCTGGCGGCGACCGAGATCATGGTCGTGCTGCCGCCCGGCAGCACCGCGATCACCCAGGGCTACACGCTGGTCAAGCGGCTGTCGCAGAATTTCGGCAAGCGACGCTTCCGTCTGCTGCTCAACCGCATGGAATCGCAGGCGCAGGCGCAGGCCGTCGCGCAGAATTTCTCCCAGACCGCCGAGCGCTATCTGGGGGTCGCGGTCGATTACCTGGGGTATATTCCGCTCGACGAGCGTCTGTCCCGCGCCAGTCATTTGCACACCTCGGTGGTGGACGCCTTCCCGGTGGCACAATCCACCTCGCAGTTCCGTAAACTGGCGGAGGGGTTGCTCTGCTGGCCACAGCCCCCCAGCCTGGGAAGCGTCGGGGCGTTCATGCAGCGCGTGATCCAGGGCGGATGCCTGGTGGAAGCCTATAGGAGAGGGTAAGGGTGTATACCGCAAGCGGTAAAAGCGAAAAAAGCGACCTGCTGACGCAGTACATGCCCATGGTCAAACGACTGGCCCATCACATGATGGGTCGTTTGCCGCCCAGCGTCGAGGAAGACGACCTGGTGCAGGCGGGCATGATCGGCCTCCTGGATGCGATCAGCCGTTACGACGAGGCGCAGAGCGCGCAGTTCGAGGCCTACGCAATCCAGCGCATCCGCGGTTCGATGATCGACGAGCTGCGCCAGATCGACTGGATGCCGCGCAGCGCGCGACAGTCGATGCGCAAGATCGAGCAGGCCATCAGCGTGCTGCAGCACAAGCTCGGGCGGCAGCCCAGCGAAACCGAAATTGCCGAAGCCATGAAGATTCCGCTCGCCGAATACCAGTCGATGCTGGGCGACGCACGCGGGCACCAGCTGCTGTACTTCGAAGATTTTGGCGACACGGACGAGGACGATTCCTTCCTCGACAAGCAGTCCGCCGCCGAATCCAGCATGCCGTTGCCGCAGCTGCTCGATGCCAACCTGCGCGCCTGCATCATCGCCGGCATCGAGAACCTGCCCGAACGCGAGCAACTGCTGATGTCGCTGTACTACGAACAGGAGCTCAATCTGCGCGAGATCAGCGAAGTGTTCGGCGTCACCGAATCGCGCATCTGCCAGTTGCATGGCCAGGCGATTGCGCGGCTCCGCGCCAGGCTCAAGGAAGACGCATGGATCGCGGAAGCCTGATCGGCCTCGCGCTGGCGACTGTCGCCATCCTCGGCGGCCAGGCGATGGAAGGCGGCCATGTCGGCACCTTCCTGCAGCCGGCCGCCTTCGTCATTGTCGTGATCGGCACGCTCGGCGCGGTGATGCTGCATTACCCGCTGGCGGTCTTCATCAAGGGCGTGCGCATGGCCAAATGGGCATTCCATCCGCCCGAGTCTGAATCGGAGCAGCTCATCCGCCGCATCGTCCAGTGGTCGCACACCGTGCGGCAGGAAGGCGTGCTGGCGCTGGAGCGCTATCTCATCCTGACGCGCGATCCGTTCCAGAAGGGCGGTCTGCAACTGCTGATCGACGGTGCCGACGCGGCCAAGCTGCGCGATACGCTCGACGTGCAGATTGTCGGCTTCGAGACCGAACAGCGACAGGCCGCACGGGTGTGGGAAGCCGCCGGCGGCTATGCGCCGACGCTCGGCATCCTGGGCGCGGTGATCGGCCTGATTCATGTCATGGAAAACCTGGCCGACCCCAGCAAGCTGGGCGCCGGCATCGCAGTCGCCTTCGTCGCCACTATCTACGGCGTGGGGCTGGCCAACCTGGTGTTCCTGCCCATCGCCAACAAGATCAAGTTCACCATTGCGCGCCAGGTGAGCGACCGCGAGATCCTCAGCGACGGCCTGATCGGCATCGCCCAGGGCGACAATCCGCGCATCATCGAGGCCCGTCTCCGCGGATACCTTTGATATGCGGAGAAGACGGCGCATTGCATCCGACCACGACAACCACGACCGCTGGCTGATTTCCTACGCCGACTTCATCACGCTGCTGTTCGCGTTTTTCGTCGTGATGTACGCCGTCTCCGCGGTCAGCGAGACCAAGTACCGTGTGCTGGCCGGCGCGCTCGGCGGTGCGTTCGGCAAGGTCGTGCCGACCGAGATGCCGGTGCCTCAGTTGACGCCGACGCCGCTGCCGCCCGAAGTCCGCCAGCGCAGCCTCAAGCAGCAGCAAGCCCTCGAGGAAGAGGAACACATGGCGGCGGTGGCCAGCAACCTGCTCGACGTGATGGGCCCGCTGGTAAAAGAGGGCAAGGTGAGGATGACGCAGAGCCGGCGCGGCGTCAGTATCGAAATCAACGCCAATGTATTGTTCGAGCCCGGCCGCGCCGAACTCGAGCCGCAATCGCTGGAGGTGCTGCGTGCGGTGGCGGACACGCTGAAAAACGAACCCTTCAAGCTCGAAATCACCGGTCATACCGACCCCGTTCCGATCAGCAGCCCGCTGTTCGCATCGAACTGGGAGCTGTCGGCGGTGCGCGCCACCAGCGTGGTTCGCCTGCTGGCCGACAACGGCATTTCGCCCGACCGGCTCTACGCCATCGGCCGCGAAGCCAGCCAGCCGATTGCGTCGAACGACACGCCCGAAGGCCGCGCACGCAACCGCCGGGTCGAGCTGATGATCCTGTCCGGCCTGCCGGATGTGGTCGAGGAAATTCCGGTGCGTCCGGCTGCATCCGATTCCGCCGCACCTTGAAAACGGGCAGATCGGCCCGATCTTCCGTCACTGGTGTTTCGGACTAAGATGATCAGACCATGCCCAATGATCCCGCACTCGAAGGCGAATTCGTCCCGGACGACCGCCAGATGCCCACCTCGCCGTCGCTGCCGGCCGAGCTCCACCTGCTGCCGCTTACCGAAAAACCGTTCTTCCCGGCGCAAACCCTGCCGCTGCTGATGAACGAGGCGCCGTGGCTGTCGACTGTGGAAGCCATCGGCGACACCCCCCACCACATGGTGGGCCTGGTCGTGGTCAAGCCCGACAACACCGACGACATCAAGCGTGCCGATTTCCGCAATATTGGCACCGTGGTGCGCATCCATCGTCCGGTCCGCACCGACGGCAAGATGCAGTTCATTGCAGAAGGCACGCGCCGCTTCCGCATTGTCGAGTGGCTGTCTGAAACCGCGCCCTACAAGGTGCGCGTCGAGTACCCCAACGAGACCGGCAAGCCGGATTCCGAGGAAATCCGTGCCTATTCGATCGCCATCATCAACACCATCAAGGAGTTGCTGCCGCTTAATCCGCTGTATTCGGAGGAACTCAAGTTCTTTCTCAACCGCTTCGGGCCGAATGAGCCTTCGCGGCTGACCGACTTTGCCGCCAGTCTCACCACCGCTTCCAAGCAGGAATTGCAGGACGTGCTGGAAGCCTTCGGCCTGAAAAGGCGGATGGAGAAGGTGCTGGTGCTGCTGAAGAAGGAACTCGACGTCGCCCGCCTGCAATCGGACATCCGCGGCAAGGTCGACGAGAAGATGAGCGAGCAGCAGCGCGAGTTCTTCCTGCGTCAGCAGTTGAAGGCGATCCAGAAAGAGCTGGGCATCGCCAAGGACGACAAGACTGCCGAACTCGACACGTTCCGGGAACGCATCGCCAGGCTGACGCTGCCGGCGCCGGCGCAGAAGCGCATCGACGAGGAAATGCACAAGCTGTCCCTGCTTGAGACCGGTTCGTCGGAATACACCGTCACCCGCAACTACCTCGACTGGCTGACCGTGCTGCCGTGGGGCGTGCATACCCAGGACAAGATCGACCTCGAGCGCGCGCGCAAGATCCTCGACCGCGACCACGACGGCCTGGAGGACGTGAAGGACCGCATCATCGAATTTCTCGCCGTCGGCGCGATGCGCGGCGAAATGGCGGGCTCGATCCTGCTCTTGATTGGTCCGCCCGGCGTCGGCAAGACCTCGATCGGCAAGTCGATTGCCGAAGCGCTGGGGCGCAGGTTCTATCGCTTCTCGGTCGGCGGCATGCGCGACGAGGCCGAAATCAAGGGTCACCGCCGCACCTACATCGGCGCCATGCCGGGCAAGTTCGTGCAAGCGTTGAAGGAAGTGGAATCGGCCAACCCGGTCATCATGCTCGACGAGATCGACAAGATCGGCGCCAGCTTCCAGGGCGATCCGGCGTCGGCGTTGCTGGAAGTGCTCGATCCCGAACAGAACGCCGACTTTCTCGACCATTACCTCGACGTGCGTTTCGACCTGTCCAAGGCGCTGTTCATCTGTACCGCGAACGATTTCTCCATCCCATCGGCGCTGCTCGACCGGATGGAAGTGATCCGCCTGTCGGGCTACATCACCGAGGAAAAGATCGCCATCGCCAGGCATCACCTGTGGCCGCGCGTGCTGGAGCGGGCCGGCCTGAAAAAGAACCAGCTCACGATCAGCGAAGGCGCGCTGCGTCACGTGATCGAAGGCTATGCGCGCGAAGCCGGCGTGCGCAACCTGGAAAAACAGCTGGGCCGGGTGGCGCGCAAGGCCGTGGTCAAGATCCTCGGCGGCAGCGTCACGCCGATCCGGATCGGCGTCCAGGAAATCGAGGCCTACCTCGACAAGCCGGTGTTCAGCCGCGAAAAACCGATGAGCGGGGTAGGGGTCGTCACCGGACTGGCGTGGACCGCGATGGGCGGCGCCACGCTGCCGGTGGAGGCGTCGCGGGTGCATACCCTCAACCGCGGTTTCAAGCTCACCGGCAAGCTGGGCGAGGTGATGAAGGAATCGGCCGAAATCGCCTACAGCTATGTCGCCTCGCACCTGAACGCCTACGGCGCGGACATCACCTTCTTCGACACCAGCTTCGTTCACCTGCACGTGCCGGAAGGGGCGACGCCCAAGGATGGCCCCAGCGCCGGCGTCACCATGGCGACCGCGCTGCTGTCGCTGGCAAAAAACCTGAAAATTCCGCGCCCGGTGGCGATGACCGGCGAACTGACCCTGACCGGAAAGGTGTTGCCGGTCGGCGGCATCCGCGAAAAAGTCATCGCCGCGCGGCGGGTCGGCATCCATGAACTGATCCTGCCCGACGCCAACCGGCGCGACTTCGACAAACTGCCCGAGCATATCCGCGCCGGATTTACCGTGCATTACGCCAAGCGCTATCAGGATGTGGCTGCGGTGGTGTTTGGGTGAGGGAAGTAAGGCTGAAACTGCATGCCGAAGCCAACCGCGGGTGCTCAAGGTGTCCTGCAATCCGTGTAGAGGATCTGCCGGGGCAAGCCACACGAATCAATCGTAAGCCATGTTTATTCGGGTGCAGACGATCAAGGCTAATGTTGAAATGTGGTCTGTACCCGGTTGTTTCCGGTTGTTGAACCCGTGGTCTGAGCCAACCCGGGTTTTCAGGGAGTTTTAATCCCGCACACATTTCTGTGCCTATTGCCCTGGCGACGAGAATCTCCGAGCACGGTACCGATATTCAAATTCACGCTGCATGACTTTTCCCGTTTCGGTGCGGCACTCGAACACAAACCGGGCCGGGCATGGGTTATTGGGGTCATCGCCGCGATCATCCGGTCGGCGACTTCTCAAGCTCCGGACACCATCCGGGTTAAACACCGGATAACGGGGCATGGCGAAATCCACACCTTCGTCCGTGCCGTAGATCGGCTGATGAAACGTTGTTTCCATCAGCGTCATATCTCCGTCCGGCGAATAGTAATAGTGCTTCTTGATCGTCAAGCGCGTGTAAAATCATCCCCAGCGCTAAATGCGCTTTACGTTTCTTGCATCGGGCGTGGTGCAACACTGCTTCCAGCGGGTTATTGTCCATTCAGATCATCCCGTAACGTTAAAGGGGTTTGGCTCGATTCATTCCGGATACCCGGATCAGTTCAGCCTCGCGTTGTCTAACCGTTGGCTCAGGCCAGCCGGATGATCTGATTCAAGCGCTCGCAGACCTCAGCAAAAACCGTATCGGGCAGCATCCCCAGCGGATGCGCCTTGGCGCTACGCATGCGCCAGTCGAAGGATTTGGGCTGGTGGCACAGCACGTAGCTGGTCTTGCCGGCCTTGCCGCGTCCCTTGGCCACGCCGGCCGCCACTGCAAACGGATTGTCGGCGTTGTATTCGGCGGTGGTCATGGGTAGTCCAATCACCAGGGAAGTGCGGGCATTGAAGGGGTGCGGCGACAGTACCAGGAAGGGGTGAATGTCACGCATTTCGCGCCCCGCCTGCGGATTGCAGTCGATCCAGATGACTTCCTGCCGATCGGGCACCCAGGTGGCGGCCTTCGAGGCGGCTACCACTTCTCGGCTCCGACGGGGG
>DAHWJK010000346.1:0-8302 GCA_027344185.1 Thiobacillus sp. | reverse complement strand
GATCTGGCCCAGCACTACGACGTCAGCCTGTCAGAACTGAAAACCTGGAATCCTGCAATCGGAAAACGCGGCCTGATCCGCGCGGGCCAACGCCTCGTCGTCGGCGCGCCCTGAAGACAGGTCAGTCGGGTTCGGGCGGATCGCCCGACTTGTCCGACATCAAAAGCGCCACGCCGACCGCGGCCAGCACCATCCACAGCACTGCCGCCCAGATGCCGAGCGCATCCGACAGCGGCCCCATGAAAAACATCATCAGCATCGCCAGCGCGAGGACGCCGTTGCCGAGCCAGAAATTGCGCGTGTATTTGCCGTGATTCAATTCAGTCTCCAAGCCGCCCTGCCACCCAGTGGCAGCGTACCCAGTGTCCATCGCCCAGGTCGGTGCGCTCGGGATAGCTTTGCCGGCACAGCGCGCCCGCATGCGGACAGCGCGGATGGAAGTGGCAGCCGTCCGGCGGGTTCAGCGGCGAGGGCTGGTCGCCCGCCAGCCGGATAATGCCCTCGCCGGCATGCGGCTCGATCCGCGGCACCGCGCTCACCAGCGCCTGCGTGTAGGGATGCCGCGGCGCCCGCAGTACGTCGGCGGCAGCGCCCTGTTCGACGATGCGGCCGAGGTACATCACCGCCACGGCGTGCGCCAGATATTCGACCACCGCGAGGTTGTGGGTGATGAAGAGGTAGGCCAGGCCGAGGTCGTTCTGCAGGTCCTTCAGCAGATTGAGGATCTGCGCCTGCACCGAGACGTCGAGCGCGCTGGTTGGCTCGTCGCAGATCACCAGCCGCGGCGACACTGCGAGCGCCCGCGCAATCGCGATGCGCTGCCGCTGGCCGCCCGAGAACGCATGCGGATAGCGGGCGCCGGCATCGTCCGGCAGCCCCACCTGGCGCAGCAGCTGCGCCACCGTATCGCGGCGCTGGGACGCGTTGCCCACCTTGAGCGCATCCATGCCTTCGAGCAGGATGTCGGCCACCCGCATGCGCGGGTTGAGCGAGCTGTAAGGGTCCTGGAACACCATCTGCGCCTGTCGCCGCAGGCTGGCGACATTCCGTGCGGTGATGGGCTCGCCGCCCAGCGCAATGCTGCCCGCCGTCGGTTCGATCAGGCTCAGCAGCGCCTTGCCCACCGTGGTCTTGCCGCAGCCCGATTCGCCGACCAGGGCCAGCGTGCGGCCCGCCTGGATGTCGAGCGCGACGTCGTCGACCGCACGCACGTGGCCGACGGTGCGCCGGATCAGTCCGCGCCGGATCGGGAAATGCACCTCGAGGCCTTCGACCTGCAGCAGGGGCTGCGCCGCCAGGGCCGCCGTCTGCGCTGTCACCGCGCGCGCAATGCTCGCCGGCAGCTCGCCGGCCAGGTGGCAGCGCACGCGCTGGCCGTCTATCTCCTGCCAGTCGGGCGATTCGTCGCGGCAGCGCGCAATCGCATGCGGGCAGCGCGGGGCGAAGCGGCAGCCGACCAACGCGCCGTCGAGCGGCGGCACCTGGCCGGGGATCGTGGTCAGCCGGCCGCCGTCGCCGGCACGCGGCAGTGCCTCGAACAGCATGCGGCTGTAGGGATGCTGCGGCGACGCGAAGAACGCGTCGCGCGCGCCCTCCTCCACCAGTTCGCCGGCATACATCACGCCGACGCGATCGGCGTTTTCCGCCACCACGCCGAGATCGTGCGTGATCAGCAGCATGCCCATCTGCCGCTCGGCCTTGAGCCGGCGCAGCACGTCGAGCACCTGCGCCTGGATCGTGACATCGAGCGCCGTGGTCGGCTCGTCGGCGATCAGCAGCCGCGGATCGCCCGCCAGCGCCATCGCGATCATCACCCGCTGGCGCAGGCCGCCCGACAATTCGAACGGATAGCTGTCGAGCCGGCGTGCCGCATCGGGCACGCTCACTGCTTCGAGCAGCGCGCGCGCGGCAGCCTGCGCCGCCTGGCCGCCCAGCTTGCGGTGCAGCGCCAGCGCCTCGCCGATCTGCGTGCCGACCTTGATCACCGGGTTCAGCGCCAGCATCGGCTCCTGGAAAATCATCGCCATGCCGCCGCCGCGCACCCCCCGCATCTCGCGTTCGGGCAGCGCCAGCACATCGGTTTCGCCGAGCCGCACGCGGCCCGACACGACCCGTCCTCCATCCGGCAGCAGGCGCATCAGCGATAGCGCGGTGATCGACTTGCCGCAGCCGGATTCGCCCAGCAGCGCATAGGTTTCGCCCGCCGCGATCCGGAACGACACGCCGTCCACCACCCGGGTGGTGCCGAAGCCGGTGACGAGGCCGCGCACCTCGAGCAAGGATTTCATCGGCGGCCTTCCAGGCGAGGATCGAAGGCGTCGCGCACGCCGTCGGCAAACAGGTTGGCGGCCAGCACCAGCGCGAACATGAAGACGAAGGCGGCGCCAAGCTGCCACCAGACGACCGGCTCGCGCGCGAGCTCGAGGCGCGCGCCGTTGATCATGTTGCCCCAGCTGTACATCGACGGGTCGACGCCCACGCCGACATAGGACAGCACCGCCTCGGCCAGCACCAGGCCGGAGAAGTCGAGCACGATGGCGATCAGCACCAGATGGAATACATTGGGGAAGATGTGCCGACTGATGATGCGCGCGTGCGACACGCCGAACGCCCGCGCCGCCTCGACATAGTCCAGCGTCCGCAGCTTGAGCGATTCGCCGCGCAACAGGCGGGCAAGTCCGGTCCAGCTGGTAACGCCCATGATCAGGCACAGCGCCAGCAGCCGGATGTCGGCGCGCGCCGCCGCGGTGTCGAACACATCGGGATGCGATTCGATGGCGACCTGAACGATGAGGATCATCGCCGCGATCAGCAGCACACCCGGGATGGAATTGAGCACGGTGTAGATGTACTGGATGACATCGTCGATCCAGCCGCGGAAGTAGCCGGCCGCGATGCCGAAGCCGATCGCCAGCGGCAGCGTGACCAGTGTGGTGAGGGTGCCGATGACCAGGCCGGTGCGGATGCTCTTGAGGCTGATGTAGAGCACGTCCTGCCCGACCTTGTCGGTGCCGAACACGTGATAGCCCGACGCCAGCTGCGCCAGCACGCCTGCCAGCAACAACAGCAGCGTCAGCACCAGAACGACGGTTCGCCCCGGCCAGCCAAGCCTTCCCATCGCCCAGGCTTCCAGCCATGCGCCCATCTGCGTCTGCATGCGTCGCGCCTGCCACGCCGCCAGCAGGCCGAACAGCAGCAGGCTCACCGCAAGCCCCTGCGCCAGCCCGACCAGGGTGCGCCGGGTAATGTCCGGCCCACGCTCGTCGGCGTGCGTCAGGTGCGCACCGCCATATTGCAGGCGCGGATGGTCGCGCACGGTTTCCCCGTCGCGCTGGATGAATTCCTTGGCATAGAGCTGCATCGCCAGCGGCGCCGAATAGGTTTTTTCCTGCCGCGTGCGCAGCCCGCTCACCAGCGCGTCGAACACCGACAGCACCTCGACCGAATACTGCGGCGCGTCGGCCGGGCTGTCGGCCAGCCTTTCCCGGTAATGCAGCGAATCGAGCAGACCGATCACCACGAACGCGCCGAGCACCAGCGCCGCCCCCATCGCCATCGGCCGCTGCGCCACATGCTTCCATGGCGCCCGCAGATGCTCGTGGTGGCGGATGAACCAGACCAGCGTCAGCACGGCGACCAGCAGCGCGAAAATCAGCGCATCGGTCCACAGGATCACCGGCATGAAGTTGATTGACCCGGCGCTCATTGCAGCCTCACCCGCGGATCGACCCACGAATAGGAAATGTCGGTGAGGATGAGGCCGATGATGTAGAGAAAGGACCCCAGGAACACCATCGCGCGCACCACCGCGAAATCCTGCGCCTGGATCGCGTCGATGGTGTAGCTGCCCAGCCCCGGAATCCCGAAGAAGGATTCGGTGATCAGGCTGCCCATGAACAGGAGCGGCAACACCACCACCACGCCGGTGAGGATGGGGATCATGCCGTTCTTCAGCACATGGCGGAACAGCACCCGCACCTCGGACAATCCCTTGGCGCGCGCGGTGCGCACGTAGTCTTTGCCGATTTCCTCGAGGAAGATGGTGCGGTACCAGCGCGCGCCGCTGCCGATGCCGGCCAACACGCTGACCAATACGGGCAAGAGAATGAATCTGAATCCGTCGATGCCGCCGGCAAAGCCCGAGATCGGCAGCAGGTTCCACAGCTTGGCGATGAAGTATTGCCCGGCAATGATGTAGAACAGGCCCGAGATCGACATCAGCACCACGCACAGCACCACCCCCCACAGGTCGAGGTAGGTGGCGCGAAAGAACACCATCAGGAGCGCGAAGGTGATGTTGACCATCAGGCCGATCACCAGCACCGGCAGCGCGATTGCCAGGCTCGGTCCCATCCGCGTCCTGATTTCGTTGCCGATGTCGCGGCCGTCGTCGCCCTTGCCGAATTCGAAGGCGAACATCGCCGCCGAGTGCTTGAAGAAGATCGTGTCGGTGAACTGCGCCGCGCCCTCGGCCTTGGCATTCAACAGCAGCGGCTTGTCGTAACCGTGCTCGACCTTCCAGCGCTCGATTGCTTCCGGCGTCACGTGCTTGGCGCCGAGTTGCAGACGCGCCATGTCGTCGGGCGTATTGACGACGAAGAACAGCGCGAAGGTCAGCAGGTTGACTCCGATCAGGATCGGGATCGCATACAACAGGCGGCGCAGGATGTAGGCGCCCATCAGGCGGTTTTCCTTTCATACCGTCGCCACGCGATCGCCGCCGGCGCGATGGCGGCGACGAGCGCCGCGACCAGCACCACGATCGGCCACAGTACTGGCCGGTTCCACGCTTCGCGCCGGGCCTCGCGCAGTTCCGGGTCGATGCGACGGTACTTGAGCGTGTTGTTGGCCATCAGGTTGGGCTTCACGTTATGCACCCAGCCGTGGCGCAGGCCGAAGGACTTGGGATAGTAGGCGAAGATCCACGGCGCATCGCGGCGCACGATCTCCAGCATGGCGTCGATCACCTGCTGGCGTTCGGGGCCGTTGTCCATGTCCTTCATGCGCTCGAACAGGCGGTTGAATTCCGGGTTGTCGTAGTTCGCCGCATTCTCGCCGCCGGTGCCGACCTTCTTGTGCGGTCCGTAGAGCAGGAACAGGAAGTTCTCCGGATCGGGGTAGTCGGCGTTCCAGCCCCATTCGAACAGCTGCGCGTTGCCCTTGCGGATCTTGTCCTGGAAGCGGTTGTAGTCGGTGCCGCGCACGACCAGCTGCACGTTGAGCTTGTCGAGCTGTTTCTTCATCCAGTCGAGCCGCGACTTGGCGTCGGGGCCGCTCGCCATGGTATCGAAATACAGCACCAGCGGCTCGCCCGTCTTCGCGTTGCGGCCGTTCGGGTAACCCGCCTCGGCCAGCAGTTTTTTGGCCGCCTCGATCGGGCGTCGCTGAATGCCGCCGTCGCGCGCCTCGTACACATAGGGGTTCAGTCCATCCACGCCGTCGACATAGCCGAACAGCCCGGGCGGGATCGGGCCCTGCGCCGGAATGCCGCGGCCGTTGAGGAAAATCGAAATGAATTCGTCGTAGTCGAAGGCGATCGACAGCGCCTGCCGCAGCTTCTGGCGGTCTTCGCCCAGCCCGCCCACCACCGGGTCGAGCATGTTGAAGCCGACATACCACAGCGAGGCCGCCACCGCGGTGACGAGGTGGATGTCCTGCTCGCGCATGCTGTCGGTGAGCTGCGGGTCGCCGCCGGAGGTGAACTGCACCGCCTGATCGAAGCTGTCCGAACTGATGCCCGAGCTGTCGTAGTAGCCCTGCAGAAACTTGCTCCAGTAGGGAATGGTTTCCTTTTCCAAGCTGTACACGGCCGCGTCCACCAGCGGAAGCGGCTTGCCGGCGTCCGCCAGCAGGCCGGCCGCGCGGTCTTCTTCACTGCCGTCCACGGGATAGGTTTCGCCGTGGAAATACGGATTCTTCTTCAGCACCATGCGACGGTTGGGATCGTTTTCCGCCATGTAGAACGGTCCGGTGCCGACCGGCTGCCAGTCGAGCGTCAGGTTCCTGTCGGCCATGCCGGGCTGGGCGTAGAACACTTCGGCCTCCCACGGCACCGGCGCAAAGAACGGCATCGCCAGCCAGTAGATGAACTGCGGATATTTGCCCTTGATGCGGATGCGGTAGGTGTGGCGGTCGATCACTTCAGCGCCTGCAAGCGGGAAGTCGTCGAGGTTCAATACGACGCCCGGCTGCGCTTTCGCCGCCTGCTGCATGGCCTCGCCCAGCGCCTTCAGGCCGACGATGTGCTCGCTCATCAGGCCGAAGATCGGCGAACTGAGACTGGGATGGGCCAGCCGTTTGATCTGGTATACATAGTCGGCCGCCACCAGTTCGCGCGTGCCGCTGTGCTCGAAATCGCCGATGCGGGTCTTGCCGGCGACGTCCGCTGCGCTGAGCGCATGGTAGCGATAGCGCCCCGCCGCATCCTGCGCAAACGCCGGATGCGGCTGGTAGCGGATGCCGGGACGGATGCGGATGTCGTACACGCTTTCGGCGATCGCCGCGGCAGGCGCGTCGTCCGGCAGCGGCTTGCCGGCCGCGTCGAGGTAGCGCGGCGTGGGCACCGCCTCGGCGGTCAGCGGGATCAGTTCATACGGGCGCTTGAGAAAGTGGTACTGCAGCGGCGGCTCGTAGATCTGGCCGGTGAACTCGACTTCGTTCGAAGCATAGGAACGCGCCGGATCGAGGTGCTTAGGGCGCTCGGAAAACGCGCTGTACAGCACGTTGGCCCCCGCCTCGCTGCCGGGGTAGGGATGATTGAGGCTGTCGCTGCAGCCCGCCGTCAGGCCCAGGCTCAAGCCCAGCAGTAGAATCGTCCCGGCGCGTGTCATCACGCAAGTGTACCCAAGCGCGTCGCTGGCGTCAGCCGCTATAATCCATGATTCTCAACTCTTCGAGACCACCATGGGATTTCTAGCAGGCAAGCGTTTGCTCATCACCGGCGTCATCTCCAACCGCTCCATCGCCTACGGCATCGCCACCGCGTGCAAGCGCGAGGGGGCCGAACTCGCCTTCACCTACCAGGGCGAGCGCATCAAGGACCGCGTCAGCGAATTTGCCAAGGAATTCGGTTCCAGCCTGGTGTTCCCCTGCGACGTGGGCAGCGACGAGCAGATCGACGCCCTGTTTGCCGAACTCGGCAAGCACTGGGACGGCTTCGACGGCCTGGTGCATTCGATCGCCTTTGCGCCGAAGGAAGCCCTGGCCGGCGATTACCTGTCCTGCGTCACCCGTGAGAACTTCCGCATCGCGCATGACATCAGTTCCTACAGCTTTGCTGCGCTGGCCAAGGCCGCGCTGCCGATGATGGAAGGCCGCAAGGCCGCGTTGCTGACGCTGTCCTACCTGGGCGCGATCCGTTCCGCACCCAACTACAACGTCATGGGTCTGGCCAAGGCCAGCCTCGAATCCAACGTCTACTACATGGCGCAAAGCCTCGGCCCCAAGGGCATCCGCGTCAACGCCGTGTCGGCCGGCCCGATCAAGACGCTGGCCGCCAGCGGCATCGCCAACTTCGGCGAAAAGCTCGACCTGGTCGCCAAGAATGCGCCGCTGCGCCGCAACGTCACCATCGATGAAGTCGGCAACGCCGCCGCCTTCCTGCTGTCCGACCTGGCATCCGGCATCACCGGCGAGATCACCTACGTCGACGCCGGTTTCAACACCACCACCGGCGGCGGCGACTGACACGCCACCCATCCCCGATGAAAAAACGCGCCATGACGGCGCGTTTTTTCATCGGGGATGGGTGGTGACGCAGCGCTTATTGATTCTCGACCGCATCCGGCTTGATTTTGACCTTGAGGCCGGCGCTGATCAGCGCGACCATCGCCTTCATGTCGGACCGCTGCTGCGCCTGGAGGACGCCGGATTCGATCGACGTCACCAGCATGGGGTCGAGTTCGGCTGCGTCGAGCACGCGGCTGACCCGCACGATGCGATAGCTGCCATCGGGGCGTGCGAAGCCGGCATAGGCCGGCAGCGTGTCGGTGTTGACACGGAACACAGCCTTGACGCCGGTGGCGTCGAGCTCGGGCGAAGGCTGACGGCTTACCACCTGGAACGGCGACCAGTTCAGTCCAGCCTCCTCGCCCTTGGCCAGCGCCTGGATCGTGGCCCGGCCCTTGTCCGCCAGCAGCCTGGCGCTCTGCGCTGCGCGCAGCTGCGACTCGATGGCCGCCGACACGTCGGCCAGCGGCCGCAGCCGTGCCGGCTTATGCTCGATCACGCGCGCCGCCACCAGCGTGCCGGGCTGCACTTCGATCGCCTCGGTGTTCTGCTTCGACTTGATCGACTCCGCACT
>DAHWJK010000339.1:0-1956 GCA_027344185.1 Thiobacillus sp. | reverse complement strand
CTGACCTCGTGATAGAAGCGCGCCGTGGCGCCGCCGTCGGAGAGCTTGCGGCCGCGGCTCCTGACGCCGGCGTCCTGGCCGTCGAGCTTGCCTGCGAGCTGGGCGGCACGCGCCTCCAGCTCCTGGATGCGCTCTCGCCGCCGGGCGGTCTGCTCGGCGGCCTGGGCCGGGTTGTGGGCCACGATCAGGCGCAGGTCCTGCCAGCGGGCCTCGTCGATGACCTCGCTGGTCGCTGCCGCAGCCTTGGTCTGGAACGCCTGCAGGATGTCGGTGAACTCGCCATAGCGGCGCCCCGGCACGGCCAGGATGAACTCCAGCGGCTGTCCATCGGGCAAGGTGATGCGCTGCAGTTCCTCGATGTTGTCCAGCGAGAGCAGGCCGCGGTCGGCCACGACCACCAGGCGGCGGATGTACTTGGTAAGCGTCCAGCGATCCCCGTTCTTGACGGGCGGCGGGGCCCGTGATGGGGGTTCAGATGTCGACGATGTGGCGCAGCAGATGGAACCCGACGCGCCAGGATTCCCCGCTGTCGCAGTCGATGCTTGCGGTGAGCTGGTTGATGCGTACGATGACGCCGACCTGGCGGCGCAAGTACTTGTCCTCGAAGGCAACCTTGTCGCCGCGCCTGAAGTCGGCGCGGCCGGGCTTGCGCGGCGCGGCCTCGGGCCGCTTGGGGCTCGGGGCGTCTGGGTGAGCGTCGATGACCTCGGCCTGCTCGGGTGGTTCGATCGCCGTGTAGGGCACACGGCGGCCCTGGCTGCCGCCGCGAGGGTCGATGAGCGTGACCTCGGTGTCGTGCAGCGCGGCAATGCGCATGCTCACGAGCTCGCCGCTGCGCGCATCGACACAGCGCACCAACTGCCCGTGATGCAGCAGCTTGCGCACCGCCACGATGCGGCGCGGGTCGGCCAGCATGCGCTCGAGCAGGCAGGCGAGTTGGTACAGCTCCAGACTGCTGGCGCCCTCGAGCGCCGCGGCGATCTGCGTGCGATCGATCACGGTGGCGGCGTCCAGTGGTGAGGCAGCAGATCCTGCAATTGCCGGTTCGGCCAGGTCGGCAGCTTGGTGAACACGTCCTTGAGGTAGGCCCAGGGATCGAGGCCGCACAGCTTGGCCGATTCGATCAGGGTCATGAGCGCCGCGGCGCGCTCGCCAGCCTGGCGTGACCCCACGAACAGCCAGTTCTTGCGTCCCAGCGCGATGGGTCGCACCGCGCGCTCGGCGGCGTTGTTGTCGATGGGAACGGCCGCGTCGGTGGCGAACACGCTCAAGGCCGCCCATCGTCCCAGGGCGTAGTCGATCGCCCGCGCCGTGACGTCAGCCTTGGCCAGTCGTGCGCGATGCTCGAGCATCCAGGCATGCAGTGCCTGCAGTCTGGGCTGTGTGTCCTGGTGGCGTCGCCGCAATCGCTCCTCGGGGTCGAGCTCACGGATGTCCTGCTCGATGCGGTAGAGCTCGCCGATGCGCTCCAGGGCCTGGGCGGCCAGGGCGCTGCCGGTGAGCTTGTGCGCCTCGAAGAACTTGCGCCGCGCGTGCGCCCAGCATCCCGCCTCCCGGATGGCGCCGCCGGCGAACAGCGCCTTGTAGCCGCTGAAGTCGTCAACCACCAACGTGCCCGACCAGCCACGCAGGAACTCGCGCGCATGCTCACCGGCGCGACTGCCGCAGTAGTCGTAGACCACCAGCGGCTGGCACGCGCTGCGATACACCCACACGTAGGCGCGGTGGGTCTTGCCCGCGCCCGGCTTGAGCTCGGCCACCGGGGTCTCATCGGCGTGCAGCACGGGCTGCCCGAGCAGCGCGCTGCGGATCGCGTCGGCCAGCGGCTGCAGCCACACGCCGCCGATGCCGATCCACGCCGCGATGCTCGAGCGCGGGATGCGCGCGCCGGAGCGGGCGTAGATCTCCTCCTGCCGGTACGCCGGCAAGTGGTCGTCGTGCTTGGCCACGATCACC
>DAHWJK010000301.1:0-3295 GCA_027344185.1 Thiobacillus sp. | reverse complement strand
GCGCACTTCGGCGGCCACCACCGCGAAGCCCTTGCCGTGGTCGCCGGCGCGCGCGGCCTCGATGGCCGCGTTCAGCGCCAGCATGTTGGTCTGGTAGGCGATGTCGTCGATGATGGAAATGCGCTCGGCGATCGCCCGCATTGCCTCGACGCTCTGCTCCACCGCGGCCGCGCCTTCGCGCGCCTGCTTGGCCGCGTCCTCGGCGATGGCGTCGGTCTGGCGCGCGTTGTCCGAGCTCTGCTGGATCGACGACGAGGCCTGCTCGACGGTGGCCGAGGTCTGCTCGACCGTCGCCGCCTGCTCCGACGTGGCCTGCGACAGGCCCTGCGCGGTGGCCGACACCTGCCGCGCCGAGGTCTCGATGCCCTCGGAGGCGCGCGCCACCGAGACGATGGTCTGCGTGAAGCGCGCCACCATCGACTGCGCCGAACGCAGGATGGCGCTGATCTCGTCATGGCCGCCGGCCTGGAACTGCACCCTCAGGTCGCCGTTCTCCAGGTGGCTGAACACCTCTGTGCCGCGCTTCACGTTGCGACCGATGTCACGCACGATCATCACCGCCAGCACGAGCAGCAGCAGCACCATGGCGGCCGAGATGACGATGCCGCCGACGCTCTGGTCCCACGCGGCGCCGTTGAGGTCGTCCACATAGGCTCCGGTGACGATGACCCAGTGCCACGGCTCGTAGGTGCCGACGTAGGCCACCTTGGGGTAGACCTGCGAGGTCGCGCCGCCGCCGGCCCTGGGCTTGGGGAACTGGTAGTCGACGTAGCCGCTGCCGCCGCGCGCCACCAGCGCGACCGCCGAGAACAGGTTGAGCCTGCCATCCGTCTTCACCGCCGGCTGCCCGGAGACGGCATAGGCGGTCGCGGTATCGAATTTCTTCGCGTCCAGCAGCTTGCCGTCGAGCTGCGGCAGGATCGGATGCATCAGCATCGTCGGGTACGGGTACTGGTCGGTGTTGATGCTGAAGTAGCCGTCGTGGCCGTAGCGCATCACCTTGACCGCGGCCAGCGCCGCGGCCTGCGCCTGCGCCTGCGTCATCGTGCCCTGCCGCGCCTGGTCGGCGAAGTACTTCACGGTACCCAGCGCCGTCTGCGTGGCGTTGCGAAGCATGACTTCGCGCTCGTGCAGCAGCGCGACGCGGCCCTGGCGCACGTCGAGCAGCGTGAGGACGCTCATCGCAACGATGAACAACGCGGCGAGAAACACAAAGCCGCGACGAATGTCTAAGATGAAGAGGCGACGCATGGCGTGGGCGAACGAGTGTTGTCGGCGGTGCGTGCTGCAGCACGAATGCGGCGACCGGCCGAAATCGGCAGTTTAATTCCCGCTTCCCACGCCGCGAGCGCTTGAATCCTCAACCGCGCCACCGTCCCCTGGAGTCCCGCCGATGCCTACCGTCCCCGCCGCGCCGGTGCAGATCCTCGAGGCCCAGTCGACCGTGCTCGGCGAAGGCATGCCGATCGCGCGCGCGCTGCCGAGCCGGCATCGCAGGATGGTCGGCGCGTGGTGCTTCCTCGACCACTTCGGTCCGGTCGACGTGGCGCAGGGCTCGGGCATGCGCGTCGGGCCGCACCCGCATATCGGCCTGCAGACCGTCACCTGGCTGGTCGAGGGCGAGGTGCTGCACCGCGACAGCCTGGGCACGGTGCAGCGCATCCGCCCCGGGCAGCTCAACCTGATGACCGCGGGGCGCGGGATCTCGCATTCGGAGGAATCGCCGCAGCAGCGGCCCGCGCGCCTGCACGGCGCGCAGCTGTGGATCGCGCTGCCCGCGTCGCGACGCGACTGCGAGCCGGCGTTCCAGCACCTGCCGGAGCTGCCCCGGCTGCGGCACCAGGGCCTCACGCTGAGCGTGCTGGCGGGCGAGTTCCTGGGCGAACGCTCGCCGGCCGACGTGCACACGCCGCTGCTCGGCCTGGAACTGCTGGCCGACTCCGCCACGCAGGCGACGCTGGCGCTGCGCGGCGATTTCGAGCATGCGGTGATGATGCTCGAGCACGAGGCGGTTCTCGACGGACAGGCGCTGGCGCCGGGCCGGCTGCTGGTCCTGCCCGCGGGCCGCGACAGCCTGCAACTGCGCACCGCCGGCGCCGCGCGCTGCCTGCTGCTGGGCGGCGAACCCTTCGCCGAGTCGATGCGCATGTGGTGGAACTTCGTCGCCCGCACCCCGGAGGAATTGCGCAAGGCCAGCGAGGACTGGAACGCGCAGGCCGACTACTTCGGCCGGGTGCGCGGCTATGACGGCCCATGGCTGCGCGCTCCGCTGCCCCCGGGCTGAAGCTCCGGGCAGCCACCGCCGCGCCCGCCCATGCTGTTCCGGCTCGCCGCCACGCTGGTGCTGCTGCTGCACCTGGGCTTCATCGTGTTCGTCATGCTCGGGGGGCTGCTGGCCTGGCGCAGGCGCTGGATCGCCGCGCTGCATCTGCCGGCGGCGGCCTGGGGCTGCTGGGTCGAGCTCAGCGGCGTCGTGTGCCCGCTGACCCTGCTGGAGAACCTGCTGCGCCGCCGCGCCGGACAGGCCGGCTACACGCAAGGCTTCGTCGAGCATTACCTGCTGGCGCTGATCTACCCGCACGGCCTGACCCGCGGCGTCCAGTTCGCACTGGCGGCGCTGGTGCTGGGGGTCAACGCCGCGGTCTATGCCGCGCTGCTGCGCCATTGGCGCGCACGGCGCTGAGCGTGGCGCAGCTGCCTGCGCGCGGCTGCATCCTGTCGGGCATGCCCGACGTACTGGCTGCATGCCGCGCCCCCGGAACCCGGACAATTCCCTTGCGCCATGCAAGGGAATTGTCCGGGCTATTTGTTTTTGTCCTGGACAAATTGCATGATTGTCCATGTAAACCTCAACGGCCCCATGTCCATGAAACCCTCGCTGCCCTTCGCCGCCACCGTGCTCGCCCTGCTGTTCGGTCTGGGAGCCGGCACGGCCCACGCCGCCCCCGGCTCCCCTGCCGCGACGACCGTCGCGCACCCGGCCTCGGCCACCTGCCCGGCGCTGCTGGACCACCGCTTCGACGACCTGCAGACCGGCAAGCCGGTGGACCTGTGCCAGTACCGCGGCAAGGTGGTGATCGTGGTCAACACCGCCAGCTTCTGCGGCTTCGCGCCGCAGCTCGGGCAGCTCGAGGCGCTCTATCGCAAGTACGGGCGCGACGGGCTGGTGGTGCTGGGATTTCCGTCGGACGACTTCCACCAGGAGTTCGACAACCCGCTGCGCATCGTCCCGTACAGCCGCAAGCACTACCAGGTGAGCTTTCCGCTGTTCAACGTCTCCCACGTCACGGAGCCG
>DAHWJK010000242.1:0-4128 GCA_027344185.1 Thiobacillus sp. | reverse complement strand
ATGCACTTGTCGAGGTTCAGCACCATCGCAATTTGCGCACGCACTTTCATGTTGTAACTCCTTGCCTGACAGGGGCGGCGTGCCCCTGTGCGTTGTAAAAACCCCGCACCGGAGAGAGAGGGTGCGGGTAAGAAGGGCGGGAGACACCCTTCTTGAAACGTTTCATTTCAGCGCTCGACCAGCGGACCTTCCATCCAGTCCACCTTTTTCATCTTGCGCACGATCACGTATTCGTCGCGGTTGGAGCCGACCGTGCCGTAGTAGTTGAAGCCGTAGGCCAGTTGCGCGTAGCCGCCGATCATGTGGGTGGGCTTGGTGATGGTGCGTGTCACCGAATTGTGGATGCCGCCGCGGAAGCCGCTCACCTCCGCGCCCGGCACGTTGATGATCTTTTCCTGCGCGTGGTACATCAGGCACATGCCCTTGGGCACGCGCTGGCTGACCACGACGCGCGCGGTCAGCGTGCCGTTGATGTTGAACACTTCGACCCAGTCGTTGTCGACGAGGCCGGCTTCCTTCGCCTCGATCTCGGAGACCCAGACGTGGGGGCCGCCGCGCGACAGCGTCAGCATCCTGAGGTTGTCGGTATAGGTGCTGTGGATGCCCCATTTCTGGTGCGGCGTGATCCAGTTCAACACCAGCTCGTGGTTGCCGTTCGGCTTCTTGCCCAAGAGCGGTGCGATGGTCTTGGTATCGACCGGCGGCTTGTAGACGCACAGGCCCTCGCCGAAATCCAGCATCCACTGATGGTCCTGGTAGAACTGCTGGCGGCCGGTCAGCGTGCGCCACGGGATCAGCTCGTGGACGTTGGTGTAGCCGGCGTTGTACGACACGTGCTCGGATTCCAGTCCGGACCAGGTGGGCGAGGAAATGATCTTTCTCGGCTGCGCGACGACATCGCGGAAGCGGATCTTGTCGTCCTCGCGCGGGATCGCCAGGTGGGTGTGATCGCGTCCGGTGATCTTCGACAGCGCTTCCCACGCCTTGACCGCCACCTGGCCGTTGGTTTCCGGCGCCAGCATCAGGATGACCTCGCAGGCGTCGATCGCCGAGTTGATTCGCGGCAGGCCCTTGGCGACCCCCTCTTCGGTGACGGTGTAGTTGAGTTCGGCCAGCTGCTTCACCTCGTCCTCGGTATTCCAGGAAATCCCCTTGCCGCCGTTGCCGATCTTGGTGAGCAAGGGGCCGAGCGCGGTGAACTTCTTGTAGGTGTCGCCATAGTCGCGCGTCACCACCGTCATCGTCGGCATGGTCTTGCCGGGAATGGGATCGACCTCGCCTTTCTTCCAGTCGCGCACGCCCAGGCTCTGCCCGAGCTCGGAGGGCGTGTCGTGCATCAACGGCGTCAACACCAGGTCTTTCTGCGTCCCCAGATGCACCCCGGCAATCTCGGAGAATTTCTTTGCGATGGTCTTGTAGATGTCCCAGTCGGACTTCGATTCCCACAGCGGCTGCACCGCTTCGCTCAAGGGGTGGATGAAGGGGTGCATGTCCGAGGTGTTGAGGTCGTCCTTCTCGTACCAGGTGGACGACGGCAGCACGATGTCGGAATAGAGGCAGGTGGTCGACATGCGGAAGTCCAGCGTCACCAGCAGGTCGAGCTTGCCTTCGGCGCCCTTGTCGTGCCACACCACTTCCTTCGGCTTGGCCTCATTGAGTTCGCCGAGGTCCGGCCCCAGCACCGCGTTCTGCGTGCCGAGCAGGTATTTGAGGAAATACTCGTGGCCCTTGCCGGAGGAACCCAACAGGTTTGAGCGCCAGACGAACAGGTTGCGCGGGAAGTTCTTCGGGTTGTCCGGATCCTCGCAGGAGAACTTCAGCGCGCCGCTCTTGATCTGCTCGACCGCGTACTTGATCGGGTCGATGCCTGCGGCGTCGGCGGCCTTGGTGATTTCCAGCGGATTGGTTTCCAGCTGCGGCGCCGACGGCAGCCAGCCCATGCGCTCGGAACGCACGTTGAAGTCGATCAGGCGATAGTCGCCCAGGTTCTTGTTCGCGGTCGGTGACAGGATTTCCGCGGCGGTGAGCTTCTCGTGGCGCCACTGGCTGGTGTGGGCATAGAAGAACGAGGTGGAGTTCATCTGCCGCGACGGGCGGTGCCAGTCGAGGCCGAACGCCAGCGGCGCCCAGCCGGTCTGCGGCCGCAGCTTTTCCTGACCGACGTAGTGCGCCCAGCCGCCGCCCGACTGGCCGATACAGCCGCACATCATCAGGAGGTTCATGATGCCGCGGTAGATCATGTCGTTGTGGTACCAGTGATTCAGCGCCGCGCCGAGGATGACCATCGACTTGCCGTGGGTCTTGTCGGCGTTGTCGGCGAATTCGCGCGCCACCGTGATGATGTCGGCGCGCGGCACGCCGCAGTGCTTCTCGGCCCAGGCCGGGGTGTAGGGCACGTTGTCGTCGTAGCTGGTGGGAATGTTCGGCCCGCCGAGGCCGCGGTCGACGCCATAGTTGGCGAGCGTCAGGTCGTAGACGGTGGCGATGCGCACATCCTTGCCCCCAACGCTGATCACCTTGACCGGCAGGTTGCGAACGAGCAGTTCGTTGTGGTCGTCGCCGCCGAAGTAGGGGAAGGCCACCTCGGCCACCTCATCGTGGCTGCCCAGCAGCGTAATCTGAGGATTGACGTCCTTGCCCGAATAGCCGTCGCGCATTTCCAGGTTCCACGCGCCGGACTGGCCCCAGCGAAAGCCGATCGAGCCATTGGGCGCGACCAGGTAACCGGTGTTCTCGTCGTAGATCACCGTCTTCCACTCGGGGTTGTTGTCCTGCCCCATGTTGCCGATCAGGTCGGACGCGCGCAGGTAGCGGTCGGCGATCAGCGTGCCTTCGTGCGCCTTCAGCATCACCAGCATCGGCATGTCGTTGTACTGGCGGCAATACTGGTCGAAGTATTCGCTGCGATTCCTGGCATGGAATTCGGTCAGGATGACGTGGCCCATCGCCAGCGCCAGCGCGGCGTCGGTGCCTTGCCGGGGCGCCAGCCAGATGTCGCCGAATTTGACCATCTCGCCGTAATCCGACGATACCGCCACCGTCTTGGTGCCCTTGTAGCGCACCTCGGTGTAGAAGTGGGCGTCGGGCGTGCGGGTCTGCGGCACGTTGGAGCCCCAGACCATCAGATACGTGGAGTTGTACCAGTCGGCCGATTCCGGCACGTCGGTCTGCTCGCCCCACACCTGCGGGGAGGAGGGCGGCAGGTCACAGTACCAGTCATAGAACGAGCCGCAGACGCCGCCGATCAGCGACATGTAGCGGCTGCCTGCGGCGTAGCTGACCATCGACATCGCCGGAATCGGCGAGAAGCCGTAGATGCGGTCGGGACCGAAGTCCTTGATGGTGGTGACGTTGGCGGCGGCGATGATCTCGGTCACTTCGTCCCACTTTGCGCGCACGAAACCGCCGAGGCCGCGCACCGACTTGTAGCGCTTTGCCTTCTCGGGGTTCTGGCTGATCGAACGCCAGGCCTCCACCGGATCCATCGTCTTCCGCGCCTCGCGCCACATTTCCATCAGGCGGCCGCGGATCAGCGGGTATTTCACGCGCTGCGCCGAATACACATACCAGGAGTAGCTGGCGCCGCGCGGGCAGCCGCGCGGCTCGTGGTTGGGCAGATCGGCCCGGGTGCGCGGGTAGTCGGTTTGCTGGATCTCCCAGGTGATCAGACCGTTCTTGACGTAGATCTTCCAGCTGCACGATCCGGTGCAGTTCACACCGTGGGTGGAACGCACCACCTTGTCGTGCTGCCAGCGGCTGCGGTAGGCGTTCTCCCAGCTGCGATCTTCGTCGCTGACGACGCCGTGGCCGTTGGAATAGTCGGATACGGTCTTCTTGAAGAAGGTCAGGCGGTCGAGGAAGTGACTCATTGTTGTAGCTCCTTTCAGTCGCTAGGGGTTAGGAGTTAGGGGCTAGGAGTTAGGGGTGGGTTGTGCGGCTTTGCCGCGCTTTTCCCTAGCCCCTAGATCCCAGCTCCTGGCTCCTCAAGGATTCCGAATCTCCGAACCCTTGCGCAGATAAAACCACCAGTTCAGCACCAGGCACACGGCGTAGAAGATGGCGAAACCGTACATGGCGTATTGGGGTGTGCCGGCATTGATCTGGCCCTTGATCACCTCGGGGGCGATG
>DAHWJK010000267.1:0-1552 GCA_027344185.1 Thiobacillus sp. | reverse complement strand
CCGCAGCAGCCCCGAGGTGTTCGAGCGCTTCAAGGAGGCGGCGCGCGAGCGCCCCGAGATCCTCGAGTGCTACCTGGTCGCCGGCGGCTTCGACTACCTGCTCAAGACCCGCGTGGGCGACATGGACGCCTACCGCGAGTTCCTCAACAAGGTGCTGCTGACTCTGCCCGGGGTGCGCGAAACCCGCACCTACTGTCCTGTCCCGGTAATTCGCGTACAAAGTCGATGCAGCTTTTCGAGGATCGAGTCGGCCGTGGCCGTCCACTTGAACGGACGGCAGTTCGTGTTGTAGGCGGCGACGAAGTGGTCGATGCGCTGCACGAGTTGCTTGACGCTGGTGAACGAGCCGCGGCGTATGGCCTTGTCGGTGATCATGCCGAAGAACCGCTCGACCTGGTTGAGCCAGGAGCTGTAGGTCGGGATGAAGTGCATGGTCCATCGCGGATGTGCTGCCAGCCAGGCCTTGACCTTCGGATGGTTGTGCGTGGCGTAGTTGTCCGCGATGCAGTGGATGTCGAGCTCGGCCGGCACGGCGCGCTCAATCTCCCGCAGGAAGGACAGGTACTCCTGGTGACGATGCCTCGGCTTGCAAGTGGCCAGAACCGCCCCGTTGAGGACGTTCAGCGCGGCGAACAGCGTGGTCGTGCCGTGGCGCTTGTAGTCGTGGGTGACGCCTTCGACGTAGCCGAAACCCATGGGCAGCATGGGCTGGGTTCGCTCCAGGGCCTGGCACTGGCTTTTCTCATCCACACAGATGACCAGCGCGTTGTCGGGCGGGCTCAGATACAGGCCGACGACGTCGCGCAGCTTCTCGATGAAGAACGGGTCATTGGACAGTTTGAATCCTTCGGTGCGATGGGGCTGCAGGCCGAAGAGTTGGAAGTAGCGCGCAACACTACTCTTGGAGATTCCCGTCTCGGTGGCGACCGAGCGCACGCTCCAGTGCGTCGAGCCGTCGGCCGGCTTGGTATGCAGCGTGGTCTTGATCAACTGTGCCACGCGCTCGTCGTCGATGGTCCGTGGCTTGCCCGCACGCATGTCGTCGTACAGGCCGGCGATGCGCCGCACGACAAAGCGCGACCGCCACTTGCCAACCGTGGCCATGCTCAGATTGAGCCGCGCGGCGATGTCCTTGTTTTGTTCCCCGTTCGCGCTGTCGAGAATGATGCGCGCGCGCATGCTCAGTGCCGCCGGCAGCGAACGGCTCCGAGCAAAGGATTGGAGCTGCGAACGCTCAGCGTCCGTCAGAAGAAGTTCGGCCTTCGGCCTGCCTGTTCTCATCGCGATATCTCCAGTCCAAAGATACCGCATGAGCAAGCAAGACTAATGCCAGTTATTTACGGGACAGGACACTACGTGGTCATGGAGGAAATCAAGAACACCCACGCGCTGCAGGTGGAGTAGCCGCGCAGCGCGGCGCGGGGGGCGGACTCAGGCCGCGACGCGCGGCCTTCCGGGCGCCTGCTCGGGCGCGGGCATCGGTTCGTCGAGCTTGATCACGCCCGGCAGTTCGCACTCCAGCACCGCGCGCCGCAAGGCCTCGACCGCCACG
>DAHWJK010000221.1:0-7995 GCA_027344185.1 Thiobacillus sp. | reverse complement strand
GCGCGCATAGACCATGCGCTCCTGCAGAAACGCTACGGCTACCTTCACCCCCTCGTCGTGCCACGCTTTCCAGCGCTCGTCTTCGCAGGCCATCATGGACACCGACTTGGGAGCGCTGAGAACATAGCCGTCGCCCATGCGGCGATTCTGGTGCCGTCCCGCCAAATCCGTGCCATCCGGCAGTTTCCCTTCCAGCAGCGCCTGGAGCTGGTCGGTATCCACATCTCCCGAAAGACCCAGGACCCCTGCGCCACGACCAGCCCAAAAAGAGGGCGCTCCACCGCGCTCGCTGTAATAGCCAACGGCCTGTTCTGCCGACTCGCCCGTGTGTTCATTGCGCAGATATTTCGCGACCCCGGCTGCACCACCACTGCTTTTGATCGGTTTGATTCGAATCATTGTCTACCCCAGCCATCCGTTGTTTCCTGTGGATAGCTGGCGCGGTGTCAACGGAGAACGCGTGCCGATACTACTGCGCCTCAACGCCATTTACCGCTCTGACATTTTCGATTCACCCGGGCAGTGCAGCTGAAAAAACTTGACCCATGAAGGATCCCCCATACCCCACTCAGATTGCCCAAGTAGCCTTATGCATCCGATGCTGTAGTCATGTAGACTGAACGAAAATATCGGGAGAGGTTGTGCTGAAGCTCGAACAGATCCAAAAGAACGCGGCCATCTCGGGTATCGAACCTGGGCAAGTGGTCCGCGTCGTCACCACAGAGCCGGTAGGCGATACCTCGCTCACCGTTTACTACAAGACCGCAGACGGCAAGCTGCGGGAGCGCATGCTGTTTCGCACGGACGAGGCCAAGTTGTCGCTGGCCGAAGCAGGCCGCCCGTGGGCATTCGATGCACCCGGGGATGAGTTCAAGCTCGCTGCCGAGGCCTACCGCATCCATCTGGCCCATCTCTTCGACCCGATGATGGCCGTCCACACGTCGAACGTGGAGCCACTGCCGCACCAGATCACGGCGGTTTACGAGTCCATGCTGCCGCGCCAACCACTGCGCTATGTCCTGGCCGACGACCCAGGCGCTGGCAAGACCATCATGGCAGGTCTCTTGATCCGCGAGCTGCTGATGCGGGCAGACGCCAAGCGCGTGCTCATCGTCGCTCCCGGCAGCTTGGTCGAGCAGTGGCAAGACGAAATGTTCGAGAAGTTCGGCCTCTCGTTCACGCTGTTTTCACGCGAGCAGGTCGAGCAGTCGCGTAGCGGCAATCCGTTTGATGATATCGATCTGATGGTCGCTCGCGTCGATCAGCTGGCGCGCGCCGAAGACCTGCAGGAGAAGCTGCGACTGTCGCACTGGGACCTGGTGGTCGTGGACGAAGCGCACAAGCTCTCGGCCAACTACTTCGGCAACAAGGTCAACAAGACCAAACGCTTCCAGCTTGGCGAGCTGCTGGGCTCGATCACACGGCACTTCCTGTTGATGACGGCCACGCCGCACAACGGCAAGGAGGAGGACTTCCAGCTGTTCCTGTCATTGCTGGACGCTGACCGTTTCTACGGTAAGTTCCGCGATGGCGCCCACAAGGTCGATGTCTCCGATTTGATGCGCCGCATGGTCAAGGAAGACATGCTCCGTTTCGATGGCACGCGCCTGTTTCCGGAACGTCGTGCCTACACCACAAACTACCAACTCTCCGATCTCGAAGCTGCGCTCTACGCCGCCGTCACCGATTACGTGAAGGAGGAAATGAACCGGGCCGATCAACTCGACGGTCAACGCAAGGGCACCGTGGGCTTCGCCCTTACCGCCTTGCAGCGCCGTCTGGCCTCCAGCCCCGAGGCCATCTACCAGTCGCTCAAGCGTCGGCGTATCAAACTGACGCGCCGGGTCGAAGAAGAAAAGCTGCAGAGTCGTGGCCAGGCGTTGGCCGAGACCCTCGGTCCAATCGGCTTCAACCACCCTCCAGAAGATATCTGGGAGTCGGCCGATGCATTCTCGCCTGACGATTACGAGGACTTTGAGGAAGCCGTCGTTGATCAGGCCACCGCCGCGCGGACCATCCAGGAGCTCGAAGCCGAGATCTTCATCCTCGAGGGCCTGGAGGAGCAGGCCAGGCAGGTTGTCCACTCTGGCCAGGATCGCAAGTGGGACGAGCTATCCAAGCTGTTGCAGAATACCCCAGAGATGCGCGATACCGAAGGTCGCCAGCGCAAGCTCATCATCTTCACCGAGCACCGTGACACGCTGAACTACCTCGCGGTCAAGATCCGTGGGCTGATCGGTAGCGAGGAGGCCGTAGTCATGATCCATGGCGGCGTCAAACGCGAAGAGCGCCGCAAGGTGCAGGAGCTGTTCCGCAACGACCCTGCCGTGCGCGTGCTCATCGCTACCGACGCTGCGGGCGAAGGCGTGAACCTGCAAAACGCCAACCTGATGGTCAACTACGACCTACCCTGGAACCCCAACCGTCTGGAGCAACGGTTTGGCCGCATCCACCGCATTGGCCAGACCGAGGTCTGCCACCTGTGGAATATGGTGGCCGCCGAGACCCGCGAGGGGGATGTCTTCCAGCGTCTGTTCGAGAAGCTGGAGGTGGAGCGTCAGGCCCTGGGCGGCCGCGTATTCGACATCTTGGGCGAGGTCTTCGAGGATAAGCCTCTCAAAGATCTGCTGATCGAAGCTATCCGCTACGGAGCCGATCCCGAAGTCCGTGCCCGCCTGCTCCAGAGGGTGGAAGGTGCGCTGGATACCCGGCACCTCGAGAACATCATCAAACGCAATGCGCTGTGCGAAGAAGTGATGGACGAGAAGCGCCTGTTCGCGGTGAAGGAGGAGATGGAGAAGGCCGAGGCCCGTAAGCTCCAACCCTACTTCATCCGCTCCTTCTTCAACCAGGCATTCCAGCAACTGGGTGGAGAGCTGCGCCCACGCGAACCTGGCCGCTATGAGATTACCCACGTTCCGGCCAACATCCGCGAGCGCGACCGAAGAATTGCCGGGCGAGATCGCCGCAACCTCGCCCCCGTGCTGCGCAAATACGAGCGTGTATGTTTTGAGAAGCAATACGTGCGCCTCACCGACCGGATCGGCGCGTCGATGGCCAGTTTGATCCATCCGGGGCATCCGCTGATGCAGTCGATCACCGACCTGGTGCTGGAAGCCCATCGTAACCAGCTCAAGCAAGGCGCCGTTCTCGTAGACCCAAGCGACATGGGCCTCACCCCCAGGGTAATGTTCCTCATTGATCATTCCGTGAAGGAAGGTGGCGACCCCGCCCATGTCGTTTCCCGCCGCATGCAGTTCGTTGAGATCGACCCGCAGGGCGTCGCGATCAATGCCGGCTGGGCACCGCACCTCGACCTCGAACCCATCGGCAAGGCCGACATGGGCCTGATCGAAGACGTGCTGGCCGCACCATGGATCACGCGGAATCTTGAGCAGGCGGCCTTGGCGTACGCTTCCACGCATCTGGTGCCGGAGCACTTTGACGAGGTGCGTACCCGCCGCGAGAAGATGATCGACAAGACCCTCGCCGCGGTCAACGAGCGTCTGGTCAAGGAGATCAACTTCTGGTCCGATCGCTACATCAAGCTGCAAGACGACATGGCCGCTGGCAAAGACGTTCGCCTGACACTGGAGAATGTGCGCCGTACCATCGATGACCTGAGCGTCCGCCGCGAGACGCGCGAGAAGGAACTGCTGGCCATGCGCCATGTGATCTCGGCAACACCAGTGGTAGTCGGCGGAGCGCTGGTGATCCCTGCCGGCCTGCTGGCACAGCGCAAGGGGCAATCCGGATGGTCGGCAGACGCCAACGCCCGGGCCCATGTGGAACGGGTGGCCATGAAGGTCGTCATGGATACCGAGCGTGCCCTTGGTCATGAGGTCATCGATGTCTCAGCGCAGAAATGCGGTTGGGACGTGACCAGTCTGCCAAAAGCCGTGGATGGCAAGCTCCCACCCTCCCGGCATATTGAGGTGAAGGGTCGCGCCAAGGGACATAGCACGATTACCGTGACCCGCAACGAAATCCTCTACGGGTTGAACCAGCAGGATAAATTCATCCTCGCCATCGTTCTTGTCGACGGCGAACAGCATGAGGGTCCGTTCTATATCACCAAGCCGTTCACGCAGGAGCCAGATTGGGCGGTGACCAGCATTAACCTCGACCTTGACGAGTTGCTTGCGCGGGCGGTGCACGCGGAGAGAATGCAGTGATGTACTGGCGTAGCCTCAAAACGAAACGTCTCCGCGAGGGAGGCGTCGGGCTGGAGGTGCGATCTCCGGCGGGGTTGATAAACCCCAACAAAAAGAGACGCCCCTTTCGGGGCGTCGGGCCGGGGATGCTATCCCCGGCGGGGTTAGTGGCAAGAAGTATGGTGGCGACTGGCTGCTCTGTCAAGCCGACCGCCAGGTTGGGAGGCAGTGAATGCAGCGCGTGATCGCCTACGTGGACGGCTTCAACCTCTATTTCGGCCTGAAGCAATCAGCTTTCCAGCGCTATTACTGGCTGGACGTCGCCCTACTTGCCAGCCATTTGCTCAAGCCGGGTCAGCAACTCGTGGCCACGCACTACTTCACCGCCCGCATTCGCGACAATGGCCACAACGCTGCCGACCAGAAGCGCCAGAACACCTACCTCGAAGCGCTGACCTTGCGGGGTGTACAGTGCCAGTTCGGCCATTATCTTGAAAAAACGCGCACATGCCGGAAATGTGGCAACACCTGGCCAGGCTATGAAGAAAAAATGACCGATGTAAACATTGCCACTCAACTACTCCACGACGCCTTCGATGACGCATTCGATGTCGCCCTCGTCATTTCGGGTGATAGCGACCTGACCACGCCGATTCGTCGGGTTCTGCAACGTTTCCCGCATAAGCGCGTCATTGCCATCTTTCCGCCGGGCCGGTATTCCAACGAACTCAAGCGCTACGCCACGGGCTATCTCACCATTGGCGAAGACAAGCTGCGCGCCAGCCAGCTACCCGAACAGATCACCAAACCGGATGGCTTCGTGCTGAGCCGCCCGGCCACATGGAGTTGAACCGGCATGACCCCGATAAAAACCCCCAAGAAACTCATCGAAGTCGCACTGCCACTCGATGCAATCAATGAAGCCGCCGCGCGCGAGAAATCTATCCGCCACGGCCACCCTTCGACACTGCATTTATGGTGGGCTAGGCGCCCGCTTGCCGCTGCGCGGGCAGTGATCTTCGCCCAGATGGTCAATGACCCGGGCTATCAACAGGGCGGGGGCTTCCGCTACGGCGTCAACAAAGAGAAGGCAGCACTAGAACGCGAGCGCCTATTCAAGATCATTGAAGATCTGGTGCAGTGGGAGAACACCAACAACGAGGATGTTCTTGCGCGCGCCCGGGCCGAAATACTCCGTTCATGGCGCGAGACCTGCGATCTCAACAAGAACCACCCGCAATCGGCCGAGTTATTCAACCCGGACAAGCTCCCAGGATTTCATGATCCGTTCGCAGGCGGCGGCGCGATTCCGCTAGAAGCGCAGCGTCTTGGGTTGGAGAGCTATGCATCCGACCTCAACCCTGTCGCGGTGACGATCAACAAGGCGATGATCGAAATTCCGCCGCGGTTTGCGGGGATGAGGCCAGTAGGTCCCGCTCTTGGAGATGCTCGACAGTCGAACCTGCATGAGGATTGGTCACGAGCACGTGGCCTCGCCGAGGATGTCCGACGTTACGGTGCGTGGGTGCGTAATTCTGTCGAACAGAAGATTGGCCACCTCTATCCAAAGGTGAGAATAACCACGGCGATGGTCAAGGACCGACCCGAAATTCAGCATTTGGTCGGCCAGGAATTGACTGCTATTGCATGGCTTTGGGCCCGCACCGTGAAGAGCCCAAACCCCGCATTCAGTTCCGTCGATGTTCCACTGGTTCGATCATTCTGGGTATCGGCCAAAGAAGGTAAAGAAGCCTGGGTTGATCCCGTAGTTGATCGCGAAAACGGCAGCTACTCGTTTGTCGTCCGGACCACGGGCTCACCGAAGGTCGAGCAGACGGTGGGTCGAAAGGGGGCGATGTGCATCATGTCGGACACCCCTATCCCTCTGAGCTACATCCGCTCAGAGGCAAAAGCTGGGCGATTGGGGCAGAAGCTCTTTGCAGTTGTGGTCGATGGTCCTCAAGGGCGACTCTACTTATCTCCGAGTGACGAAGTGGCAGCGATCGCTGCACAGGCAGAACCCGCAGAGCCGATCCCTTCGGCGGCAATCGATCACTGGGCGGGGTGCACAAACTGCGTGGTTTATGGCTTGCAGAACTTCGAGCAATTGTTTTCGAAGCGGCAACTCACTGCATTGACCAACTTCTCTGACGCAGTTATTTCGGTCCGTGAGAAATCTTTCAAAGACGCTCTCGCCCAAGGCATGCCAAACGACGATAGGCCTCTCGCTGAGGGAGGAGCAGGGGCGCGAGCTTATTCAGAAGCTATTTCGGTATTTCTGGCCTTCGTCGTGGACAAGTGCGCGGACTATTGGTCAACAATGTGCACTTGGCACAACACGGGAGAGAAGATCGGCCATACCTTCGGGCGGCAAGCAATCCCGATGAGTTGGGATTATGCGGAGACAAACGTGTTCTCCGATTCATCTGGCAACTGGCTGGGGATGGTGCAGTGGGTAGCTAAGGTTGTCGAAGCACTGCCGGCGATGGGAGGCGGCGTCGCTGTTCAACATGATGCCGCAACCTCATTCGATAGAGCGACTTTTCCGGTTGTTTCTACAGACCCACCCTACTACGACAACGTCCCTTATTCCAACATATCCGACTACTTCTATATTTGGTTACGTCGCTGTATCCGGGACATCTATCCAGGCTTGTTTGCGACGATCACAGTTCCGAAGATGCCGGAGCTGGTTGCCAATCAGTTTCGACACGGAGGCAAGGAGAAGGCATTTGCATTCTTCATGAATGGAATGCAGGCCGCCATTTCACGGCTTCGCAGCTCCGCCCATCCGGCTTTCCCTGTGACGATCTACTATGCGTTCAAGGCATCGGAGACAGAAGACGGTGAGGGAACGTCTAGCAGCGGATGGGAGACCTTCCTCCAGGCAGTAATTGACTCCGGGTTTTCGATTACAGGAACTTGGCCTATGCGCACAGAGATGGGGGCACGCCGCATGGCTGTGGGCAATAACGCCCTCGCTTCCAGCGTAGTGCTTGTGTGCAAGAGGAAGGAGGCTGAGGCGCCGACGGTCTCTCGCCGAGAGTTCATCCGCGAGCTCAATGCCAACCTTCCGGATGCGTTGGCGGAAATGACTCGGGGAGGGGTCAACTCACCTGTCGCGCCGGTTGACTTGTCACAGGCAATCATCGGTCCAGGCATGGCCATCTTCAGCCAGTACGCAGCAGTGCTCGAAGCGGACGGCACCCCGATGCGCGTTAAGACGGCGTTGCAGTTAATCAATCGGTTCCTGGCGGAAGACGACTTCGATCACGACACGCAGTTCTGCTTGCACTGGTTCGAACAGCAAGGCTGGGCCACCGGCAAGTTCGGTGAGGCTGATGTTCTGGCTCGTGCGAAGGGCACCAGTGTGGCTGGTCTGCAGGCCACCGGTGTGGTGGAGTCTGGGAAGGGCGATTTGCGCCTCCTACGATGGGTTGAATTGCCCCGCGACTGGTCTCCAGAGACCGATACACGGTTACCTGTTTGGGAATCGCTGCACCACATGATTCGCCTCCTGAATCAAGAAGGCGAATCGGCAGCCGGGGCGTTGCTGGCTCGTATGCCAGCGCGCGCCGAACCCATCCGCGCCTTGGCCTATCGCCTCTACACCCTTTGCGAGCGCAAGGGGTGGGTCGACGATGCTCGCGCCTACAACGAGCTTGTGAACGCGTGGAGCGCTATCGAGCAGGCAGCCGGTGAGGCAGGACCAGTGTGGTCGCAAACGCAACTGGACATTTGATCGGGGAAAAACAATGGCATTGAAACCTTGGCGCGAGATCGCGGAGCCGCACTCCGATGTGCGGGAAGGCAAGTTCCAGCAGGCCGAATTCGCCGCCGA
>DAHWJK010000200.1:0-2250 GCA_027344185.1 Thiobacillus sp. | reverse complement strand
AACCCCGCGGCCGGCCGCACGCTCGCCAAGGGCGAGGAATGCGCGGTGGTCGAGTCGGTGAAAGCCGCGTCCGACGTCTACGCGCCGGTCGCCGGCGAAGTCGTCGCCGCCAACAACGCCGTCGAAGCCAGCCCCGAGTCGGTGAACCAGGACGCCTACAGCGCGTGGATGTTCAAGATCAAGCCTGCCAATGCCGGCGACGTCGCCGGACTGCTGGACGCGGCTGCGTACCAGAAATTGGTGGAGGCGGAAGCCCATTGAGGAGCTAGGAATTAGGGGCTAGGAATTAGGGAATGTGCGGCTTCGCAGCGCCCCAAAATTTGGCCCCGAGTCCCCCTAGCCCCTATATCCTAACTCCTAGCCCCTAAAGCAAAATGCCCTTCATTCCCCACACTGAAGCAGACGTTACCGCGATGCTCGGCGCCATCGGCGCCGCCAGCATCGAGACGCTGTTCGACGAAATCCCGCCCGCGCTGAAGACCGGCAAACTCAAGGACGTGCCCGCAGGACTGCCGGAAATGGCGGTCGCGCGGCTGATGCAGGAGCGCGCGTCGGCCGACGGCTTCTGGTCGAACTTCATCGGCGCCGGCGTCTACGAGCACCACATCCCGGCGGCGATCTGGCAGATCACTACGCGCGGCGAGTTCTATTCCGCCTACACGCCCTATCAGGCCGAGGCCTCGCAAGGCACGCTCCAGCTGATCTACGAATACCAGACCATGATGACCCGGCTGACCGGGCTCGACGTGTCGAACGCCTCGCTCTACGACGGCGCCTCGGCGCTGGCCGAAGCGGTGCTGATGGCGGTCCGCTCGCATAAAACCTCGCGCCGCGTGCTGGTGCCGAAGACCGTGCACCCGATCTACCGCAGCGTGGTCGTCACCACGGTGAAGAACCAGGGCATCGAACTGGTCGAGCTCGACTATGACGCTGCGACGGGTCAAACGGTACTGCCGGCCGACCCCGGCGCCTTCGCCGGCCTCGTCATTCCGCAGCCCAACTTCTTCGGCGTGCTGGAAGACGTGCATGCGCTGACCGACTGGGCGCACGACAAAGGCGCGCTGGCGATCGCGCTGGTGAACCCGACCACGCTCGCGGTGCTGGAAGCGCCCGGTCAGTGGGGACAGACCGGTTCCGACATCGCGGTGGGCGAAGGCCAGCCGCTCGGCGCGCCGATGGCTTCCGGCGGGCCCTATTTCGGTTTCATGTGCTGCCGGCAGGATTTCGTGCGGCAGATGCCGGGCCGCATCGTCGGCCGCACCGTCGACCTCGACGGCAAGCCGGGCTTCGCGCTGACGCTGCAGGCGCGCGAACAGCACATCCGCCGCTCCAAGGCCACCTCCAACATCTGCACCAACCAGGGTCTGGTCGTCACCGCGGCGACGCAATACATGGCACTGCTGGGTCCGCAGGGGCTGGCGAAGGTGGCCTCGGCCAGCCATGGCGGCACCGTCGCGCTGGCTGAAAAGCTGGCGGCGATTCCGGGTGTGACGCGCGCGTTTGCCAGCCCCTTCTTCCACGAAGTCGTGCTGAAACTCAACGACAACGCGAAAGACGTGCTGCGCGCGCTGCGTGCGCAGGGCATCCTCGGCGGCCTGGATATTTCCGGCTGGTATCCCGAGCTCGGGCAGGCCATTCTCGTCTGCGTCACCGAAACCAAGACCGCGGCCGACCTCGACCACTACGCGCAACAATTGGAACGTATCCTGTCCAAGCGCCGCGAAGCGCCGCCGTGCGCATACAAGAGTTAGGAACCCGCATGAGCGACGTGCAACGCGACAAACCGTTCTATGACATGGCCGATGCGTATATTTCGCTGGCCAACACCCAGCTGAACCAGACGAAGCCCAGCCGGGTCAGTGCGGCTGCGTTGTTTGCGGCCGCGCGTTTCAATGCCTTCGTGATTGCGGCGGCAGCCGAGAACAAGGCGCAGTTGATTGCAGAGAAGGAAGCGGCAATCGCGTATTTCATGGACCAGTACGAAAAAATGCTGCGCGAGAATATCGACGAGCACCTGGCTCGCTATGATCAGCAGGACAACTAGGGCGTGTTAACACTAATTTCACGCCCGCGACGAGGCCGATTCGGGATGCAGCCCGCGAAGCGAGGCGCGCCGCAGTGTCGTTCACTGCAAGCGGCTTGCGACAAAGGGATGCGCCCGAATCGACCCGTCCCTTCGGGTTGCCGCGAGAAAGCGCGTCTGCGGCGTTGCGCCGCTTGGCAAGGGAGGGCCCTTGCCGGCGCGCCGCG
>DAHWJK010000235.1:0-2216 GCA_027344185.1 Thiobacillus sp. | reverse complement strand
GAGTAATCAGCTTACGGCTCCCGCTAAAGGACGGCGACGATCTAAGGACGAATGAATTACCCTCCCGGCCATTTTGCGCTGTGTGGCAAAACCGGGGGAAAATCCAACAAGAAACATGACGAGGATGTAACCGCGTCCTCATATTCAAAGCCGAACTTATCTCGATCCTCCACTAGGGCCGGACGCCTGGCTAGGGGATTCCGGCTCATCCTCGGCAATATTCTCCTTCAGCATTTTGATGCGTCTCTGTGCAGCTTGGCGAACCGCCCGCGCGCAGAACTCCGCCAAAGATTCGTTCGCCGTCAGATACCCGAGAAGTTCGGGATACACGTCGATCGAGCGGATCGCGATCCCAAGTTCGGCCGCCTCTCTCATAAAGTCCGATCGGTCCTCATGGTCCGCCAGCAGCGACGGAATCGCTTTGACTGCCGACGTCGGCAACCGCACCACGACTCGCTCTGCATCCATTCGCTTACGTCCCATACGTTGGTTTGTAATGGCGGACATCGATTCCATCAAAGAGTTACACGTTATATGATAACGTTACCACGATATTGACTATGTTGCATCGCTTCTGCAATATGCGAATCATGAAAAATTACAGCCGAGTGGCCAGCCTGAGCCGGAAGGACGGGAGATGCTGATCGCCCCGGCCACTTTCCTCGCTCTCGCGAATCGCTGTGCCCCCGAGGTCGCACCGGGAACGCTGGCGGCGGTTGCCAGCACCGAGTCGGGATTCAACACTTTGGCGATTCACGACAACACCACACGCCAGAGCATACGGCCCTTGGATGCGCCCGGCGCGATTGCCCTTGCCAAGCGGCTGATTGCCGCCGGGCATTCGGTTGATCTCGGCCTCATGCAGATCGATAGCGCGAACCTCACCCACTTGGGGCTGACAGTCACCACGGCCTTTGATGCCTGTGCGTCGGTGCGGGCGGGCGGCAAGCTGCTGGCGCAGGACTACAAGCAGCCGAACGGGCAGGGGCGTCAGGCGGCGCTGCTGGCAGCGCTCTCGCGCTACAACACGGGTTCAGCCTGGCAGGGATTCCAGAACGGCTACGTCAACCGCGTGGTCTCAACCGCCAGATATGTTGTGCCTGAAATCGACCCCGCCGATAGCGTGCAAGCCCCCAAGGGCAGTGCCGCCCGTCAGGCCAGCCCGTCATCAGCCTCATCTCCTCCGCGCCCGCCATCCTGGGATGTGTTCCCGAACTCGATCGGCCCGGCTGGCTTCGCGGCGGCGCATGCGGTGACGCTTCAAGCGTCCCGCGCTTCTGGCCCCAGCGGCCCGGCTCAACCCTCAAAACAGGAAACTCACGGTGAAACAAAGGCTCACTAGGCTGCGCGCTGGCGTGGCAAATTTCGCGGCTGGGACGGCTAGCAAGATGGGTCAGGGCTCATGGTTACAGCCTGCCGTTATTGTGGCGGCCGGTCTCCTTCTTCCCGCCGTCGCACATGCCCAAGTGGTTTCTGGCGGCACCAGCCCCACAACCATCATCGACAACATCGCGACATTCATCCTCGGCCCATTCGGCGAGGGCGTTGCCGTGCTCGCCGTGGCCGCAGTCGGCTTCATGTGCTGGACCGGCCGCATGGGCTTCCACGCGATCGGCTGGCTCGCGGCCGGCCTGGTTCTGGTGTTCGGCAGCTCCTATCTCGTGACAACCTTCGTGGGCGGTGGCTGAGCCATGAGCGAAAGGCAGCGCGATCCTCTATTTGTCGCCGCGACACGGCCCGCGCTGTTTCTCGGGCTGCCGATCGAGATGGCCGTGGCAATCATCATGATCGGCGCGATGATCGTCATCTTTGGGCACAACCCCTTTTATCTGACGCTGGTGCTGCCGCTCTGGTTCGGGGCGCGCTGGCTCGTTCGCTACGACTACAACGCGCCCCGTGTGGCCTGGCTGTGGTTCCGCACCAAGGCCACCGGCGCCGGGGAAAATCAGGCTTGGGGCGGGGCATCTCCCGCGCCATTCCCGATGAAGGTCCAGAAGGGCAGGGGGATGCGCGATGCCGGGTAATCAAATCAGGGCGGAACGCAGCGCCGAACGCTATTTGCCGTATCTCGGACATGTTCGGCCGCACATCCTGCTCATGGATGACGGCAGCGTTCTCGCCATGGCCGAAATCCCCGGCGCTCCCTATGAGCTGGCCGCTGATGCGGATCGCGCCGCGAGCCTGGTCACGGTCAATGCGCTCTGCAAGAACGTCGC
>DAHWJK010000195.1:0-14467 GCA_027344185.1 Thiobacillus sp. | reverse complement strand
GTGACGGGCGGCGGCGACATGCGGGTGGAAGCCGGATCGGACGTGCTCGGCGGCACGTATTACGCGGGGCATGGCAAATTGCTTGTCCAGGCCGGCGGACAGGTCGGCGCAAGCGGCCCATCCAGACCGCTGGTGGCGCTGGGCGATGCGCAGGCGCAGTTGCGCGCAGGCGGCGATGTCACGCTTGGCAACGCGGTCTCGCCGCAGCTTCTGCCGCAATCGGCAGGCAATTTGCGCACGGCATTCCCGACGTTGCCGCAGCCGGTGCGCAGCCTGTTTTCGACTTACAGCGCTGACAGCGCCATCGCACTCGCCAGTCTGTCGGGCAAAACGTCGATGGAACAGAAAACGGGCGTCTTGAGCGGAGATACCATCAACCCGTGGTACCTGCTGCCGTCGAACCTGGCCGTGACGAGCTTTCAGGGGGATATTGAAATTGGAGAGGCAGGCATTGCGACGTCACTGACGATGAACCCCGGCGCAACGGGCGGGATTGAATTGCTGGCGCAAGGCAAGGTGAAGTTCAATAACAGCCTTACCCTGAGCGACATGGATCCCGCGCGGGTGCCGAGCGCGGTCAGGCCGGCCAGCGTCGACAAATTGAACACAAGCGCTCCCCTCATCATTCCCCAGCTTATCGTCAGCCCGCTGACGCCGAAGACGACACCCAACGCGCACGCATCGACCCCCCTTCATGCAAACGATGCCGAGCCTGTCCGCGTGTATGCCCTGAACGGCGACGTGGCCGGCATCAACGCGCCCAGCCTGAGCGTGACGACCGTGCTGAACACGCCCAAGCGTCTGGAACTCAAGGCCGGTGGCGATGTGCGGGATCTCACGTTGCACATCCAGCATGCCAGCGCCCAGGATGTCAGTCGCGTCGAAGCCGGTCGCAGTATCGTGTTCGACACGACTTTCGACCGGCGCGACCACGCGCAGATTCGGGTCGGCGGCCCCGGGCGGCTGGAAGTGACGGCAGGCGAGGATATCGATCTCGGCACTTCGGGCGGTATCGTCAGCCGCGGCAATCTCGATAACGCCGCCTTGCCGTCCGACGGCGCGAACATCAGGCTGGCTGCCGGCGTGGGTGCCGCGGGGATCGATTACGCGGGGACCGTCGATCGGATGCTGGCACAACTGCAGACCGGTTCGCCCGACGACACGGCGCTTTGGCTGGCGCGCTGGCTGGCGGGCGACGATACGCTCGCTGCCGGCGATGCATTGATCGCCGTGCAGGCGCTGGACGCGCAGGATGCCGCCACGCAGAAAGCCCGTGTGGAAACGATGCTTTATACCGCGTTGCGCGCCACCGGCCGCGATTCACTAAACCAGGATTCGCCTTACGCCGGCGACTACGCGCGCGGCTTCGCAGCGCTGGCAACCCTGTTCCCGGGGATCGAAGATAGAAACGCCGACGGCGCGTTCGAGCATTACAAGGGGGATATCAATCTGTTCGCCAGCCGCGTGAAAACGGAGCAGGGCGGCGATATCGATTTTATGGCACCGGGCGGCGTCGTCGTCGTCGGCCTGGCGAACACGCCTGCGGCGCTGGTCAATGTGGGGAACAACGTTCTGGGTATCGTGGTGTCGGCGCAGGGCGAAATTCAGGGATTCGCGCGCGACGACGTTCAGGTGAACCAGTCGCGCATTCTCACCGTAGGCGGCGGCGATGTGCTGCTGTGGTCGAGCGAAGGCGACATCGACGCGGGCAAGGGCAAGAAGAGTGCGTCGGCGGTACCGCCGCCCGTCGTCAAGATCGACCCCGGCACCGGCCTCGCCACGCTGGAACTGATGGGCGCGGTTTCGGGCAGCGGCATCGGTGCGCTGGAATCGCCCGGCGTCACCGCCGGCGACGTCGACCTCATCGCCCCCAAGGGCACGGTCAACGCCGGCGACGCCGGCATCCGCGCCGGCAACCTCAACATCGCCGCGCAGGTGGTGCTGGGGGCGGACAACATTTCGGTATCCGGCACCTCGACCGGCACGCCGGTGGCCGACACCAGCGCGGTATCGGCAGCCTCCAGCGGCGCCAGCAACGCGGGCGGCGACGTGTCGTCGACCACGGCCGCGCTGTCGCAGAATTTGGCCGATGCCGCGCGCGCGGCGGAGGAGCTGAAGCAGGCGTTCAAGCCGACCTTCATTTCGGCCGAGGTGATCGGGCATGGGGATTGTGAGCCAGGAGAAAAACCCCCTTGCTCAAAGAAGTGAACCCTTCTTAAGCGTTTGGCTGCGAGCCTTGAAATTATGGAGCCGGCCGAGCCAACCAGACTCGGTAATAACGGTGAATCCGGCAAAGCATAAGGATGCCCCGGCATGGAGGGCCATACTGCAATTCATGCTTGAAATGGAACCGGCGACAGGGGCGGCGATAGAGCTGATCGGCTCATCTCCCGCTTTTTGCCGGCGGGGTGTTTTGTAACCTTCCTGCGCCAGAGCAGGCGTAGGGCGGGAAGCCTTTCCCGCCGCAACGGGCGGTGGCGCGCGTGGATGTCGGCAAGGTGTTGCCGACCTACGGCTACGGCTGTTCGGCTCATGGCCGGCGTTTTTCCGGATGGATGTTTTGTAACCTTCCTGCGCCAGAGTGACGGCTGAACCGCGGGCGTCCCGCGCGTCTTTAAATCCGTTTCCGCTGGAGAAAAATCATGAAGCATCTGGCCCATCCCCTTGCCGTCGGCGTGCTGCTGTCGCTTTCCGTTCACGTCCAGGCGGCCTGCCTGGATACCCGCCCCAGCGTTTTTGCCGGCGCGGTGGATTCCACGGTGCCCAACAAGGACGTCGGCGGGGTGTGCATGAACGATCTCATCGTCGACGCTGCCGCCGAGGGCGCCAACTGGGGCAATCACGGCGCGTTCGTGAGCGCGGTGTCGCGGCTAACGCAGGGCTGGCTGAAGGCGGAAGCCATCGACAGCACGGAACGCAGCCGGATCGTGAGGGCCGCGGCCCGCTCCGATGTGGGCGCGACCCTGCTGGTCAAGATTGCCGCCATCAACGATTTCCATGGCCAGCTGTTCAGCCCCGGGAATTTTGCCGGCAAGCCGGTGGGCGGCATCGACGCCCTGGCGGCCTACGTGAATGCGATCCGCGCCAAGTCGCCCAACAGCGTGGCGGTGTCCGCCGGCGACCTGATCGGCGCGACGCCGCTGGTCTCGGCCCTGTTCCACGACGAGCCGACGATCGAAGGCATGAACATCCTGGGGCTGGACTTCAATGCCGTGGGCAACCACGAATTCGACGAAGGGCGCGACGAACTGCTGCGCATGCAGAACGGCGGCTGCCATCCCACCGACCCCAATTCCTGCCAGGGCGATGCGGTGGGCACGCCGGTGCCGTTCGAGGGCGCCCGGTTCAAGTTTCTGGCGGCCAACGTCACCGAAAAGGCCGACGGCAAAACGCTGTTCCCGGCCTATGCGATCAAAAACTTCCAGGGCAACAAGGTGGCCTTCGTCGGCATGACGCTGGAAGCCACGCCCAGCATCGTTACCCCCAGCGGCATCGCCACGCTGGCTTTCCACGACGAGGCCGACACGGTCAACGCGCTGATCCCCGAGCTGAAAGCGCAGGGCGTGGAAAGTATCGTGGTGCTGGTACACGAAGGCGGGCGGGATACCACCGGTTCGGTCATCGACGACTGCAGCAACGCCTCGGGCGCGATTCTCGACAT
Source organism: Thiobacillus sp. (assembly GCA_027344185.1). Taxonomy (GTDB): domain Bacteria; phylum Pseudomonadota; class Gammaproteobacteria; order Burkholderiales; family Thiobacillaceae; genus Thiobacillus. The sequence continues at coordinate 10,806 of DAHWJK010000195.1, read as the reverse complement.
CGTCCAGCGTCTGGACGATGAAGTGGATCTGGTGGTCAGCGGCCATACGCACCAGGCCTATCTGTGCAGCCTGCCCAACAGTGCGGGGCGCAATATACCGGTGACCAGCACCCACGCGCAGGGACGGGCCGTCACCGAGATCGATCTGGTCATCGATACCCGGACGCGCGACGTGGCCGGCGTTGTCGTCGACAACGTGCTGGTGGACCGCAGCAATGCGGCCGTCGCCCCGGTGGCCGCGCTGACCGCGCTGGCGAACAACTACGAGGCGCTCGCCGCGCCGCTTGCCAACAAGCCCCTGGGCAGGATCACCGCCGCCATCACCCGCGGCAGCAATGCCGCGGGCGAGTCCGCGCTGGGCGATGTGATTGCCGACGCGCAGCTGGAAGCCACCGCCGCCCCCGAACTGGGCGGCGCCGCGATCGCCGTGATGAACCCGGGCGGCATCCGGGGCGACTTCACCTACCCAACCAGCGCAGCCGGAGAGGGCGACGGCGTGGTGACCTACGGCGAGGCATTTAGCGTGCAGCCGTTCGGCAATTCGCTGGTGACCAAGACCTTCACCGGCCAGCAGATTTACGACCTGCTGGAACAGCAGTGGGGCGCGCTGCAGCCGTTCGCGCGCATCCTGCAGGTGTCGGACGGCTTCAGCTACCAGCACAGCTTCGACACCACGCCCGCCAATTTCGCGGCGCAAAAAGGCGGCCAGTACGTCTGCGACGGCAGCGTGAAGCTCAACGGCGTGGCGATCGACAAGCTCGCCAGCTACCGCGTGACCATGAACTCCTTCCTGGCCTCCGGCGGCGACAATTTCACCGTGTTCAATCAGGGCACCGAGCAGTTGGGCGGCGCGCTCGATCTCGACGCGATGCAGCAGTACTTCGCGGCGCACGACCCGGTCGCGCCCGGCGCGCAGGACCGTATTGCCCGGCTGGCAACCTGCCCGGCGCCCTGAAGCAATGGAAGGGGGTTTTTGTCCCCGCACAGGCGAGCCTTCGGGCTCGCTTTTTTTGTTCTTCGCCTTTTGTGGCGGCTGCGCGCGGCAGCGATATGGCCCGTTCGGGCCATGAGGGCATCCAAGCCCTGTCATCGCCAGCCCGGATAATCCGGCGCTTGGTTCTTCCCGGTTGAAACCCCATGCGCGTCCCTGCTTTTACGATTGCCCTGCTGCTTTCCCTGTTTTCCGTCACCAGCCATGCCTGGTGGGACGAGGACTGGTCGGCACGCAAGAAAATCACGCTGACCAACCCGGCCGGAGAGGTTTCAGATGCACCGGTGCTGATCCGCCTGCACACCGGCAATTTCGATTTCCTGTCGGCCAACGAGGATGGCAGCGACCTGCGCGTGGTGGCGGGCGACGATGCCACCGAACTCAAGTTCCACATCGAGAAATGGGACGGCATCAACCAGCTGGCGCTGGTGTGGGTCAGGTTGCCGACGCTTGCCGCGCAGACCGAAGCCTGGCTGTATTTCGGCAATATCGAAGCGCCTGCCGCATCCGATTCCCGTGCCACCTACGATGCGGCGAGCGCGGTGTTCCATTTCAACGAGCCGGCCGGCACTCCGGCCGACAGCGGCCCGAATGCGCTGAGCGCCGCGACGTTTACCGGCACGCGCATCGCCGCCTCGTTTGCCAACGGCGGCGTCCAGTTCGACGCGACGCAAAGCCTGACGCTGCCGGCGGTGCCGGGCAACGGCGGCTGGAGCGCGTCGATGTGGCTGAAGCCCGCCGCGCCCGACGGCAAGCTGATGCAGGCCGGCGATTTCTCCGCCGCGCTGGCGGACGGCGTACTGAACGTGCAGGCCGGCGCGGCCAGCGTGACGGCCACGGCGCCGCTGACGGACGGCAAGTGGCAGCACGTCGCGGTGGTCGTCGAAGGCGATACGCTCAGGCTCTACGTCGACGGCAGGCAGGCGGGCGAGGCGGCCGGCGCGGTGATGCCTTCGGGCGCGCTGACGGTCGGCAACGGTTATCGCGGCGAAGCCGACGAAATCCAGCTCGCCGGTGCGGCGCGTTCGCCTGCCTGGATCGCCGTCGCGGCGGCGCAGGGTCCCGAGGGCACGCTGGTCGCATTGGGCGAGGACGAAGTCGGCGAGAGCGGCGGCGGGGGCATCTGGGGCACGCTGTTCCAGGCGCTCACGCTCGACGGCTGGGTCGCGATCGGCGTGCTGGCGGTGATGCTGGTGGTCGCGGTGTGGGTGATGATCGTGAAGGCGGCGTACGTGAACAAGGTGGACAAGGCCAACCGCGCCTTTCTCGACCAGTTCCGAGAATTGTCGTCCGACCTCGGCGCGCTCGACCGGTCGAGCCAGCTGGCGGTCGCGTTCCGGCATTCTCCGCTTTACCGGCTCTACCACATTGCCGCGCTGGAACTGTCGCACCGCTTCAAGGACACCGACGCCAGCCACCTGACGGACCAGGACAGGAACCTTTCGCCGCAGGCGCTGGATTCGATCCGCGCCAGCCTCGACACCGGCCTGGTGCGCGAATCGGGCCTGCTCACCCGCCTGATGGTGCTGCTTACCATCGCGATTTCCGGCGGACCGTTCATCGGCCTGCTGGGCACGGTGCTGGGGGTGATGATCACCTTTGCGGTCATCGCCGCCACTGGCGACGTCAACGTCAACGCCATCGCCCCCGGCATCGCGGCGGCGCTGATGGCCACCGCCGCGGGCATGGCCGTCGCGATCCCGGCCCTGTTCGGCTACAACTATCTGAACTCGCGCATCAAGACCATCACGTCGGACATGCGGGTGTTCATCGACGAGCTGGTGACCAAGCTCGCCGAGAACTACTCGCGCTAGGGAAGCAGCCATGGCCAGTGCGCACGAGGACGACAAGCCCTACGACGAAATCAACATCACGCCGATGCTCGATCTGGCGTACGTGCTGCTCGTCATCTTCATCATTATGACCACGGCGTCGGTGCAGGGCATCAAGGTCAATCTGCCCAAGGCGAGCGACACCCCGAGTCTGGCCAAGCCCAAAACCAGGGCGATCACGATCAGCGAGACCGGGCAGGTCTATCTCGATACCTATCCGGTGAGCCTGGACGAACTGCGCACCCAGCTCGCGGCGGCCAAGGCGGGCACGCCCGACCTGCCGGTGGTGGTCAAGGGCGATACGGTGGTGCAGTACGGCAAGGTGATGGAGGTGCTCGACCTGCTGGGGCAGGTGGGCATCACGCAGATGGGTCTGGTGACCCAGAAGCTCGAGAAATAGCCATGGAGGACGACCGCAAGCCGGCCTGGGTGCGCTGGGGCGGGGTGGCGCTGGGGCTGGTCGCCGCCGTATTGATCGCGCTGTGGTTGAAAGACCTGCTGACGCCGAAAGGCCCGGTGCAAAAAATGAAAGTTCAGCAGATCACCCTGGTGAGGCCGCCCCCGCCTCCGCCGCCGCCCCCGGAAGAGAAGCCGCCGGAGCCGGAAATCAAGGAAGAGGTGAAGCTGGACGAGCCGCAGCCGACGCCGGACGAGCCGCAGCAGGCCGACGCGCCGCCGCCGGACGGCATCGCCGAGGGCCCGGCAGGCGGCATGGCGACCGACATCGCGCGCGGCGTGCCGACGCTGCCGGGAAGCGGCGGCGGAGGCAATCCCTGGGCATGGTACGACGCCCTGTTGAACGACGCAGTGAATTCGGCGTTCCAGGCGGCGCTGGGGCGCGAAAAAGCGTTGAAGAACAAGAACTACAAGGTGATCGTGAAAGTATGGATCGATGACAGCGGCAGGGTGACGCGCGCTGCGCTGGTGGACAGCACGGGCGATGCCCGTGCCGACGAAGTATTGAAGGAGGCATTGAACGGCATGCGCGCCCTGCGCGACAGCCCGCCGGCCGACATGCCGCAGCCCGTAAAAATCCGCGTGACCTCACGCGCTTGAAAGTAAACGATATGACGATACGCAAAAAACTGCTGGCGCTGGCCGTGACGGCCGCTTGTTCGGGGCCGGCGCTGGCCGACGATGAACGCGCCCGGGTCGAACTGCTGCACGAAACCACGCTGAATCTGATCCAGTTGCTGGTCGACCAGAAGGTGCTGACCCAGGAAGCCGCCGACGCCATGCTGAACAAGGCGCGGGCGCAGGCAGCCGAGAAAACCGCGCAGGCCCAGGCCGCCGACGCGGAAGCCGGCAAGGGCGTGGTGCGCGTGACCTACGTGCCGGAAACCGTCAAGCGCGAAATCCGCGAGCAGGTGCGGCAGGAGGTGGTGGCGCAGGCCAAGCTGGAACGCTGGGGCGACGTCAATGCGGTGCCGGAATGGCTCGACCGCCTGAAGTGGGAAGGCGACATCCGGCTGCGCTACCAGGGCGACCTGTTTGCCGACGGCAATGCGCCGGAAACGTTTTTTCAGGCCATCGGCCAGAACATCGGCAACACGCTGGAAGACCGCCACCGCGAACGCGTTCGGCTGCGCCTGGGCCTGAACGCGAACGTCGCCGGCGGCGTCGACGCCGGTGTGCGCATCACCACCGGCAACACCTCCGACCCGGTGTCGACCAACCAGACGCTCGGCAACACCGGCAACAAATACAGCCTGGTGCTCGACCGCGCCTTCCTCAAACTGCGGCCGGTCGACGACCTGACGCTATGGGGCGGGCGCATTCCCAATCCCTTCTTCTCGACCGACCTGGTGTGGGATGACGACGTCAATTTCGAGGGCGCGGCGGTCAGCTATGCGCCGGGCGCGCAGGAGCCGCTGCGCGTGTTCAAGCCCTTTGTCACGGCGGGGGCCTTTCCCTTGCAGGAAATCGAGGAGAAGGCCGGCGTCGCGGCCCGGGACAAATGGCTGGTCGCCGCCCAGGCCGGGCTGGAATGGGTGCCGTCGACGCGCGCCCGCTTCAAGCTTGGCGCGGGCTATTACGCGTACCGTAACGTGGCGGGCGTGCGGAATCCCACGCCCACCACGACCGGGCTGTACGATCTCACCGCGCCGCAGTTCCGCCAGAAGGGCAATTCCCTGTTCCCGGTCGACAGCGATGCCAACAACAATGGCATGCAGGACGACCCGGTCTACGGCCTGGCGCCCGACTACCGCATCGCCAACCTGACGCTGGTCGCCGATTTCGCCCAGTTTTTTCCGATCCACATCATCGGCAGCTTCGACTGGGCGCGCAACGTCGGCTTCGACCGGGACGCGATCCTGGCGCGCACCGGCCAGGACATCGAACCGGAGACCGACGGCTATCTGGTCAAGCTCACCGTCGGCCATCCGAAGTTCACCTATCTCGAAGATCATGAGTGGCAGGCCTTCGTCGGCTACCGCTATCTCGAGCGCGACGCGGTGCTCGATTCCTTCACCGATTCCGATTTCCACCTGGGCGGCACCAACGCCAAAGGCTTCATGATCGGCGGCTCGTATGCGCTCTACAAGAACACCTGGCTGTCGGCACGCTGGATGTCGTCCGACGAGATCAGCGGCCTGCCGCTTTCCGTCGACGTGTTCCAGCTCGATCTCAATGCCAAGTTCTAAGCGCCTGTTGCTTGCGTTGCTGCTGGCGCCGGCGGTCTGCGCCGGCCAGCCCTTGCAGGACGGCGAGCTGGACTGGCTGGTGCAGGAGTCCGACGAGCGCCCGCCGCGCGAAGCGCGGCTGCGGCCGCCGCCCGAGCGTTTCGCGGCGATTGCCGCCGACGGCAATTTCGTGCTGCCGCAGGAGCAGGCGGGCGACGAGGCGAAGCTGATGGCGGCGGCGCGGCGCGGCGATATCGAGGCGGTGCGCGCGCTGCTCAAGGCCGGCGCGAATCCGAACATGGGCGATTACTGGCGCGACGTGCCGCTGCTGGAGGCGGTGCGCCAGGACAATCTGGAGCTTGCCCAGATTCTGCTCGACGCCGGCGCCGTGCCGGACATCAAGGGGCGCGGCTACACGCCACTGGGGCTGGCGGCGAAGAACGGCAACCTGCGCCTGGTCGAGATGCTGCTGCGCTTCGGCGCCGTTCCCGACCGCAAGAGCGACGACGGCGACACGCCGATGCATGCCGCGGCGCTGATGGGGCACCCCGCGGTGATTTCAGCGCTGGCGCGGGCGAAACCCGATCTGCGGCTGTTCAACCGCGAGGGCCTGTCGCCGCTTGCGGTGGCCGCGGCGAACGGGCAGTACGATGCGGCCCGCGCGCTGGCACAGGCAGGCGCGCCGCTGGACTGGGGCGACAAGAAATTTCACCCGCCGCTGTGGTGGGCGTTTTCGGTGGGCGACCTGGACATGGCGCGGCTGCTGCTCAAGCTCGGCGCGGCGCCCGGCCAGTTGCCCGTGGGGAGTCTGTAATGAAACGAACGATCCTTCTGTTCATCCTGGCGGCCGCGGTTGCCGCCCCGGCATGGGCCGCGAACGACAGCCGCGAAAAGCAGATGCTGCGCCGCATGCAGCAGCAGGTGCAGCAGATCGAGCAGGCGCGCGCGCAGGCCGAGCAGGAAAAAGCAGCTGCCCTGGCCGACAAGGAAACCGCAGAGCGCGAGCTGGAAAAGTTTGGCGCCACGAAGCGCCGGCTTGCAGCAGAGCGCGCGGCGCGCAGCCGGATGGAAGCCAGACTGGAAGCCATGCAAACAGAGATCGATGCGTTGAAAACGCGTCTGGCCGACACCGAAAAGCAGCTGGCCGACAGTGTGGCCCTGCAGCAGGCCACTGCGCAGAAGCTTGCACAGACGGAATCCGCCAAAAAGCAAACGGAAGGCGATCTGTCGGGTACGGTGCGCGATCTGCAGTCCTGCCAGACGCACAACGCCAGCCTCTACACGCTGGGCCGCGAGATGATGCAGAAATATCGCGACAAATCCTGCCAGGATGCGCTGGCGCAAGCCGAGCCCTTCACCGGCTTGAAAAAAGTCGAAGTGGAAAACCTGCTGGAAACCTGGCGCGACCAGCTCGACCGGGAAAAGCTCGATCGGGATAAGCTCGGCACGGCCGGCAAGCCCTGAGCGCAGCGTCCGGGAGGCCGGAAAGCCGAAAAAAGCAAGCGTTGAACAAATCGATTCCCGTCATCGCGAGGCGGTGACTGGACGAGTCGACGCGTCCCTGGAAAATGGTCGGGGCGAGAGGATTCGAACCTCCGACTCCTGCGTCCCGAACGCAGTACTCTACCAGGCTGAGCTACGCCCCGAGGCAGATGGCGGGTCAGCGTGCGCTGAGCCCATTTGAAGAACTAACGGGAAACAACCGAAACAGCGCAGTCAAAAACTTCGGTCAACCGCGAAAGCCGCCAATTGTAGCAAAGCTGATTTGGAATTTGAATCCTGCAAGCAAGAAATTGCTGCATTGGCGGTCTGAATTTCGCGTTGCGCGACGTCGCGGGTGTAGTTCAGCGCGCGCGTATCCTTGATCGCCGCGAGCACGCTCTGGAATTCGGTGAGGCCGCCGTGTTCGATCGCCTGGCGGATGCTGGCGGCCTGTTCCGGCGTGCCATGCTTCATCGCATACAGCAGGGGCAGGGTGGGCTTGCCTTCGGCGAGGTCGTCGCCGATGTTCTTGCCGGTCTTGAGGAAGTCGCCGGAGTAGTCGAGCACGTCGTCGATGAGCTGGAACGCTGTGCCGAGGTGCATGCCGTAGCGCGCCAGCGCATCCTTTTCTTCTTCGGTGCCGCCGCCGATGACGGCGCCGAGCCGGCCCGCGGCTTCGAACAGCTTGGCGGTCTTGTAGCGGATGACGCGCAGGTAGTTTTCTTCGTCGATGTCGGGGTCGTGGCAGTTGAGCAGCTGCAGCACTTCGCCTTCGGCGATGGTGTTGGTGGCATCGGACAGGATGCGCATGACCTCCATGTTGTCGACCGCGACCATCATCTGGAAGGCGCGCGAATAGAGGAAGTCGCCGACCAGCACGCTGGCGGCATTGCCGAACAGCGCGTTGGCGGTTTTACGGCCGCGCCGCAATTCGGATTCGTCGACGACGTCGTCGTGCAGCAGGGTTGCGGTGTGGATGAATTCGACCACCGCCGCGAGTTCGTGGTGGGCGCGTCCCGGATAATTGAAGCAGCCGGCCGACAGCAGCACCAGGGCCGGGCGCAGCCGCTTGCCGCCGCTGTTGATAATGTATTCGGAGACCTGGCGGATCAGGACAACGTCGGAATAGAGGCTTTGGCGGATGACATGATCGACGGCTTGCATGTCATCGGCCAGGTAGGATTGCAGACGCTCCAGGGACACGATGGGGGCTCGATTCGAGCGTGTTGTTGATTAATCGGTAATGGTAGCAGCCCCACCGGGGTTTTTACGATCCCCTTTTTGGATGCGGCCTGCCAAATGGTTTGACTTAATGGGGCAGGGCCGCTAAAATCTCGCGCTTTCCTGGGTTCGTATGGTTGGAGACCCCCCATGTACGCAGTCATCAAAACCGGCGGCAAGCAATATCGCGTGAGCGCCGGCGACAAACTTAAAATTGAAAAACTCGAAGCCGAGATCGGCAGCGAGATCACCTTTGATCAGGTGCTGATGGTGGGCGATGGCGCCGACATCAAGATGGGCGCGCCCATGCTGCGCGGCGCCACGGTGACGGCCACGGTGCTGAACCAGGCACGCGGCGACAAGATCAAGATTTTCAAGATGCGCCGCCGCAAGCACTATCGCAAGAGTCAAGGGCATCGCCAGTACTTCACCGAAGTGCAAATCGGCGGCATCACCGCATAAGGAGCACATACCATGGCACACAAGAAAGCAGGCGGCAGTTCGCGTAACGGTCGCGATTCGGAGTCGAAACGTCTTGGCGTCAAGCGCTACGGCGGCGAGCTGGTTCTGGCAGGCAATATCATCGTGCGTCAGCGCGGCACCCAGTTCCACCCCGGCGACAACGTCGGCATCGGCAAGGACCACACCCTGTTCGCCAAGGCGCACGGCACGGTCAAGTTCGAGATCAAGGGCGCTGCCCGCCGCCGCGTGGTTCGCATCGAGCCGGTAGCGGTCTGATTGATTTGAGCTGAGTCCGACTCGCTCGCCAGAAAGCCCTGTCCGCCGGATGGGGCTTTTTTGTTTGTGCGGTATTTAAACAGGTCCACCCCATATGAAATTCATTGACGAAGCCAAAATCGAGGTCATCGCCGGCAAGGGCGGAGACGGCAGCGCTTCGTTCCGCCGCGAGAAAAACATTCCCCATGGCGGACCCGATGGCGGCGATGGCGGCCGCGGGGGCAGCGTGATCGCGGTGGCCGACCGCAACATCAATACCCTGGTCGAGTTTCGCTTTGCCCGCGTTTTCAAGGCGCAAAAGGGCGAAAACGGCCGCGGCGCGCAGTGCTACGGCAAGGGGGGCGAAGACCTCATCGTTCGCGTGCCGGTGGGAACGGTCTTCACCGACACCACCAGCGGCGACATCGTGGCCGACCTGACCGCGCACGGCCAGACCGTGTGCCTCGCCAGGGGCGGCAAGGGCGGCCTGGGCAACCTGCATTTCAAGTCGAGCACCAATCGCGCGCCGCGCCAGCACACGCTGGGCGAACCGGGCGAGGAATGGGAACTGGCACTGGAGTTGAAAGTGCTGGCCGACGTCGGTCTCCTGGGCATGCCCAACGCGGGCAAGTCGACGTTCATCCGCGCGGTGTCCGCGGCGCGCCCCAAGGTGGCGGATTATCCGTTCACCACGCTGGCGCCAAACCTGGGCGTCGTCCGGGTCGACAGCGAGCGCAGCTTCGTGATTGCCGACATTCCCGGCTTGATCGAGGGCGCGGCCGAAGGCGCGGGTCTGGGCCACCAGTTTCTCCGGCATCTGCAACGCACGCGGCTGCTGCTGCATCTGGTCGACATTTCGCCGCGATGGGAAGACAGCGGCGATCCGGTGCACGATGCGCGCGCCATCGTCGAGGAGTTGCGCAAGTACGATCAGCAGCTGTACGACAAGCCGCGCTGGCTGGTGCTGAACAAGCTCGACATGGTGGATGCGGCCGAACGCGAAGCCGTGGTGGCGAAATTCGTGGCGGACTACGAATGGACCGGGCCGGTGTTCGCGATTTCGGCGCTCGATGGCACCGGCTGCACAGCGCTGACCTACGCGATCATGGATTATCTGGGCACGCAATCGGCCGTGATTCTGGAAGGCGATGCGCCTGCGGCAGGCTGGCCTTCCGGCCCCACTGCCGGCGCTTAAGCCGCCTCGGATTCGGTGGGTGGCGCGTTGCCGCCGACGCGCTTCCAGTCGTTTTCCACCAGGGCCACCTGGTATTTGGCCCAGCGCGCGAATTCACTCAGGCTGCAATGGCCCTTCTTGCGGCGGCAGGTGCCGGCCACCCCCTTGAAATACGCTTCCAGTTCGCCGTTCTCGGCATCCGTGGTGACTTCCGCCAGCTGACGCACGCCCCAGGTACGGCCGTAGGCACCGTTGCTGTAGAAAAATCCGGTCTTGAGTTCGTCCTGCGTCATGTCGTGATACGTCGGTAAATGTCAGTGACTTTCACCGGCAATTGTCGCACGTCATCCAGGATGATGTAACGCGCTGCGCCGTACATGTGCGGCAGGTAGTCGCGCGCGTCGCGGTCGAGCGTGATGCAGAAGGGATGAATGCCGGTGCGTGCCGCTTCCTGCAACGCCATGCGTGTATCCTCGACGCCGTACTGGCCGCGGTAGACGTCGAAATAGTCGTCCGGGCGGCCGTCCGACAGCGTCACCAGCACGCGGGTCTTGGCCTCCACCTGGTTCAGCAGTTTGGTCATGTGGCGCAGCGCAAAGCCCATGCGAGTGTATTCCTGGGGGCGGATGCCGGAGATGCGCGCCTTCACCTCGTTGTCGTAGCCTTCGTCGAAGGTCTTGATGCGGAACAGCTCGCAGCGTTTGCGCGTCGTCCCCGAAAAACCGTAGATTGCGTAGCGATCGCCGAGCAGTTCGAGAGCCTCGC
>DAHWJK010000186.1:0-1888 GCA_027344185.1 Thiobacillus sp. | reverse complement strand
CGTGGCGTGTGGAGAGCGTCCCGCCAAAGCCGGACTTTTGGGCGTCGAACGTGCGGACCGCACAGACAATCAGGACCGTCGCGCCAGTCCGGACCAGCAGTGGGCAAGCGGCGGGTCCGCCCCGGTGCGTGATGCCGGGAGCGCGTGCGACACGGCGACGGCGCGGGTGACGGCGCAGCGCGGCCTGCCGATCAGCCACGTCGCCACCTGCGATCACATTGCGGAGGCGGACGGCCTTGCCGGCTACTACGTTCTCGCTCTTCGCGCCCGCTGCCAGGAGGACCTGTGCGGCAGCACGAACATGGGCTGGTTCGCTGTCCAGAAGGCCACGGCCGATGTTTTCGAGGTCCGTGACCTGACAAACGGGAAGCTCGGCCGACGCGTGACCGGCGGCTCCTGATGTCCGCCATCCACCGCGGTCGGGCTGGCTTTCGACCCATTGCGATGGGGTGGACGCCCCCCGACGGCATCGATGTGCCAAAGTGGAGGTGTTGAAACACCACTGCAAAGGAGGCGTCCGTGGGAGAAGTTATCACAATCGGGCTCGACTTGGCCAAGTCGGTCTTTCAGGCGCATGGGGCTGATGGAGCCGGCGGCGTGGTTTTTCGCAAGAAGCTGCGACGGGACCAGCTGCTGGCGTTCTTCGCAAACCAGCCGCGCTGTCTGGTGGCTATGGAGGCCTGCGCCAGCGCTCACTACTGGGCGCGCGAGATCGGCGCCCTGGGTCATGACATCCGTCTGATCCCGCCAGCCTATGTGAAGCCGTTCGTGAAGCGGCAGAAGAACGACATGGCGGATGCGGAAGCGATCTGCGAGGCGGCGCAGCGGCCAACCATGCGGTTCGTCGCGCCCAAGAGCGCCGAGGCCCAAGGCTCGGCTGTGGTGTTCCGAACCCGCGATCTGCTGGTGCGCCAGCGAACACAGTTGATCAATGCGCTCCGGGGCCACCTGGCCGAGTTCGGCTTCGTAGTTCGGCAAGGCGCAGCGCACTCCGCCAGGCTGATGCAGGTGGTTGAAGATCCCAAGGCCGATCTACCGGCTGAGGCGCGTCCGGTGCTGGCCATCATCGTCGAGAGCCTTCAGGCCCTGCAGGACAAGATCGCAAAACTCGATGCCGAGATCGCCGCAAGGGCCAAGCGCGACCCTGTCGCCCGGCGACTGATGACCATCCCGGGCGTGGGACCCGTGGTGGCGACCGCACTTGCGGCTCTGGCGCCGCCGGCCTCCACCTTCAGGCGCGGGCGCGACTTCGCCGCATGGGTCGGGCTCACGCCCCGACAGCACTCCAGCGGCGGCAAGGAACGACTGGGGCGAACCAGCAAGATGGGCGAGCGCAGTCTGCGACGGCTGCTTATCCTCGGGGCCAGCTCCGCCGCCAGGGTATCGGGCCGAGCTCGCGCACCCGTCAACCCGTGGCTGGAGAGCATGCTGGCCCGAAAGCCGCGCATGCTGGTCACGGTGGCGTTGGCCAACAAGATGGCGAGGATCGTCTGGGCGCTGATGGCGCACGGAGGAACCTACAGAGCTCCGGCCATGGCGGTCTAACCGCCAGGGTCCGAGGCGTCGGAGAGGCGGGAAGGTCAGACGAGAGGTATGGCGCAACGGTCAGAAGACGGGGTCGGGAAAACCAGTGAAATGTCCGAGCGCCTTGAGCGCGCCGTTGCGGTCTGGACCCGATCCGCGATCTCCATACAGGCCAGCGGCGTGTGAAAGGCCGCATCAACAGGCCGGACACACGGAAGCACCTGATCCGACCGCGTCAGAATCTCGAAAAACCCTCTTGCATCTAGCGGGGCGTCCACACACGGATAGTTCGATTGCTTGCCATCCTCGACCCGGAGGTATCGGGATGCGCGCACTCCTGCTCGTGGTTTTTCTGATCGCTGCG
>DAHWJK010000083.1:0-7267 GCA_027344185.1 Thiobacillus sp. | reverse complement strand
GCCAGTGTCGCCGTCGCCCAGGCGCTTGTGGTCCTGGCTGGAGGCCAACGCCAACACGTGTTCGCCGTCGACCATGACGATGAAGCTGGCTTCCTCGCCGATCAGGCATTCCTCGATCACCACGCGGTGACCGGCTTCGCCCATGCTGTTGCCGGCGAGCATGGCGTCGACCGCGGCGTGCGCTTCGTCGGCCGTCATCGCAACCACCACGCCCTTGCCGGCGGCCAGACCGTCGGCCTTCACCACGATCGGCGCACCCTGCGCGTCGATGTAGGCATGCGCCGCGGCCGCATCGGTGAAGGTGCCGAAGGCGGCAGTGGGGATGCCGTGGCGCGCCATGAACTGCTTGGCGAAATCCTTGGACGACTCGAGTTGGGCGGCCGCCTGCGACGGGCCGAAAATCCGCAGCCCGGCGGCGCGGAAAGTATCGACCACGCCGGCCGCCAGCGGCGCTTCCGGTCCGACCACAGTGAGCGCGATGTCGCCCTCGCGACGAACGAATTCGACCAGCGAGGCAATCTCGGTGAGCGGCACGTTGACAAGCCCATCCTCGACCGCCGTGCCGCCGTTGCCGGGCGCGACGAAAACCCGGGAAACCTTGGGAGATTGCGCGAGCTTCCACGCCAGCGCGTGTTCGCGTCCGCCGGAGCCGATGACGAGGATTTTCATATTAGGGGTCAGGATTCAGGGGTCAGGATTCAGCCAAGTAAGGGGTCAGGATTCAGGGATCAGGATTCAGGGGAAGAGCGGGCGTTGCCCGCGGTTTCAAAGAGGCGCGGACTTGGCCGCGCATTCCCTGACCCCTGAATCCTGGCCCCTGATCCCTAGTGCCTGAAATGTCGCGTCCCGGTGAACACCATCGCAATGCCATGCTCGTTGGCCGCCGCGATCACTTCGTCGTCGCGCATCGAGCCGCCGGGCTGGATCACTGCCTTGATGCCGGCCGCGGCGGCCTGGTCGATGCCGTCGCGGAAGGGGAAGAAGGCGTCGCTCGCCATCACCGAGCCGGGCACCGGCAGGCCGGCATGCTCGGCCTTGATCGCGGCGATGCGGGCGGAATTGACGCGGCTCATCTGGCCCGCGCCGACGCCGACGGTCATGCGGTCGCGGGCGTAGACGATCGCGTTGGACTTGACGAACTTGGCGACGCGCCAGGCGAACAGCAGGTCGTTCATTTCCTGTGCGGTCGGCGCGCGCTCGGTGACGGTCTTCAGCTCGCCGTGCAGCAGCACGTCGGCCTCCTGCACCAGCAGGCCGCCGGCGACGCGCTTCATGTCGAGCTGGGCGACCGACCCCGTCCACGTGCCGCATTCGAGCAGGCGCACATTCTTCTTCGCGGCGACGGCGGCGGAGGCTTCCGGGCTGACTTCGGGCGCGATGATGACCTCGACGAACTGGCGCTCGACGATCGCCTGCGCGGTCGCGCCGTCGAGCCGGCCGTTGAAGGCGATGATGCCGCCGAAGGCCGACTCGGGGTCGGTCTGGTAGGCGCAGTTGTAGGCGTCCAGCAGGCTGGTCCCGTAGGCGACGCCGCACGGGTTGGCGTGCTTGACGATGACGCAGGCGGGCGCGGCATCGAACAGCTTGACGCATTCGAGCGCGGCGTCGGTGTCGGCGATGTTGTTGTAGGACAGCTCCTTGCCCTGGATCTGGCGCGCCGTCGCGATGGTGCCGGCGGGCGCATTCGCCTCGACGTAGAAGGCGCCGGCCTGGTGCGGGTTCTCGCCGTAGCGGCAGGTCTGGGCGCGGGAAAACTGCAGCGTCAGCTGCGCGCCGAAGGCTTCGCGTTCGCCGGCATCATTGAGCGCGGTGAGGTAATTGCTGATGTGGCCGTCGTACTGTGCGGTATGGGTGAAGGCCTTCTTCGCCAGATTGAAGCGGGTGGCGTCGGTCAGGGTGCCGCCCTGGGCCTGCATCTCGGTGACCAATGAAGGGTAATCGGCGGGGTCGGTGACGATGGCGACATGGCGGTAGTTCTTGGCCGACGAGCGCACCATCGCCGGGCCGCCGATGTCGATGTTCTCGATCGCGTCGTCGAGCGTATGCGGCTTGGCCACCGTGGCGACGAAGGGATAGAGGTTGACGCACACCAGGTCGATATAGCCCATGCCGTGTTCATTCATCGTCGAGACATGCTCGGGCAGGTCGCGTCGCGCCAGGATGCCGCCGTGCACTTTCGGGTGCAGCGTCTTGACGCGGCCGTCGAGCATTTCCGGAAAACCGGTGTATTCGCTGACGTCGATCACTGCGAGGCCGGCGTCGCGCAAGGTCTTGGCGGTGCCGCCGGTGGACAACAGTTCGACGCCGCCATCGGCGAGCGCGCGGGCAAAATCGACGAGGCCGGTTTTATCCGACACGGAGAGCAGGGCTCGCTGGATTTTCATTTGACGATTTTCAGGGAAGCTTTAATCGGAGAGACCATGTTCGCGCATTTTCTTGCGCAAGGTATTGCGGTTGATGCCGAGCATGTCGGCGGCGCGCGTCTGGTTGCCTTCGGCGCGATCGAGGATATAGGCCAGCAGCGGCTTTTCCATTGCGCTCAGCACCATGCCGTAAATCTCGCTCGGCGTTTCGCCGTCGAGGTCCTTGAAATAGCGGTTGAGCGATCGCCGCATGCACGCGGCGATTTCGTTTTCTTCGATCATGTTGAAGTTCCCCTTTATGCCGCGAGCCGTGAGGCGAGCAGCATGTCTTCCGCGTTGTTGTTTTGGTGTTCGGTTTCGTAGCGCAGCCGGGTGTCGGCACGCGCGGCCTGCGCGAAGTAGTCGTTGACCATGGTGAGCTGTTCGGTCACCGAGTCGAGCCGGTTCATGCTGTGGCGGAAGGCGCTGCTGCCGACCAGCCCGCGGGTGTACCAGGAAATGTGCTTGCGCGCGATGCGTACGCCGGTGACGTCGCCATAGAACGCATACAGGTCATGGATGTGCTCCAGGAGCACGGCATGGATTTCGGCGACTTCCGGCTGCGGCAGGTGCGCACCGGTCTGCAGGAAATGCTCGATCTCGCGGAAAATCCACGGCCGGCCCTGCGCGGCGCGGCCGATCATGACGGCGTCGGCGCCGGTATAGGCCAGCACGAATTGCGCCTTTTCCGGCGTCGTGATGTCGCCATTAGCGATGATTGGAATCCTCGCCGCCGCCTTCACCGCGCGCAGGGTGTCGTACTCGGCCTCGCCGGCGTAGCCGCAGGCGCGGGTGCGGCCGTGCATCGCCAGCGCCTGCACCCCGGCGTTCTCGGCAATGTTGAGAATCTTCAGCGCATTGCGGTGCTCGCGGTCCCAGCCGGTGCGGATCTTCAGCGTCACCGGCACCTCGGGCACCGCCTTCACCACCGCATCCAGAATCCGGCCGACCAGCGCCTCGTCCTGCAGCAGTGCCGAGCCGGCCATCACGTTGCACACCTTCTTGGCCGGGCAGCCCATGTTGATGTCGATGATCTGCGCGCCGCGCTCGACGTTGTGGCGCGCCGCTTCGGCCATCATCGCCGGATCGGCACCGGCGATCTGCACGCTGATCGGATCGACCTCGCCCTCGTGGTTGGCGCGGCGTGCCGTCTTGGCCGAACCGTACAGCAGCGAATTCGACGTCACCATCTCCGACACGGCCATGCCCGCGCCGAGCTTCTTGCAAAGCTGGCGGAAGGGCCGGTCGGTCACCCCGGCCATGGGGGCGACGACGAGACGGTTCTTGAGGACGTGGTGACCGATACGCATAAGGAGGGGCATTTTACCCTCCCTGCGGCCGCCTACCAAGCCGGACATTCGTGCTTGCGCGGCTGGAATCGCGCCGGCGGATCGACTAGAATGCGGAGGCGGCACCCATCACCCACGACAAGGAGAAATGCATGAGCATCGTGTCGGAATTCAAGGAATTTGCGGTCAAGGGCAATGCGATGGACCTGGCGGTTGGCGTCATCATCGGCGCCGCTTTCGGCAAGATCGTCGATTCCATCGTCAAGGACCTGATCATGCCGCTGGTCGGCGCGGTGTTCGGCGGCTTCGACTTCTCCAACCTGTTCGTCGCCCTCGATTCCGTGCCGGCGGGCACGGTGATGACGCTGGCGGGGTTGAGGGAGGCCAATGTGCCGGTGTTCGCCTACGGCAATTTCCTCACCATCCTGCTCAATTTCATCATTCTGGCCTTCATCGTCTTCATCATCGTCAAGCAGATCAACCGCCTGAAGAAGGATGCGCCACCCCCCGCGCCCGCGGCGACGCCAGAAGACATCATGCTGCTTCGCGAGATTCGGGACAGTCTGAGCAAATAAGCCACATTGTGTTGTACGGGCACAACCTGGTGGCCCGTACCGGGGGGGGCGCCCGCTCATTTTTGGAGCTGAGCATGCCCGCAAGCCGTTACAATCGAACTACTTATGGCCGGACCGGATCGGCGGCCTGTTTTTCTGACTTGGGTGAGTGGGAGTATTCAAAATGAAGCAAGCATACGCAGCCGGTTTACTGGCGGGTTTCTTTGCGTTCGGCAGCGCAGTCGCGCAGGCGGCCGAGATGCCGGAACACGAGGTCGGGCTACTGTTTGGCGGCGGCTGGGCGGACAGCAGCCTGGTCGGCGACAAGAACGACGAGGCCAATCCCCTGTTCGGCGTGCGCTACGGCCATCGCCTGGGCAGCAGCAGCAATTTTTTCAGCGACCTGGTCTACGGCCCCTATGACGGCAACCGCGCCGGCGTCGGCGATGCCGATGTCACCACGCTGCGTGGCGGTCTGGAATGGCTGTTCTCGAAACAGCAGCGCTATAACTGGTTCATGTCCGGTGGACTGGGCCTGATGAACGTCGACACCGACAACGGCCCCACTTTTACTCGCCCGATGGCCTCGCTGGGGATCGGGCAGGCCTGGGAAGTGGGCGCGAACGATGCGTTCCGCTGGGAAGTGCGGGCCGACCAGTCGTTCGGCAACGACAGCCTGCCGCGTGCCGGCCTCACCAACTTCCAGGCCCTGCTGGGCTATTCCTGGGGCCTGGGCGCGCCGCCGGATTCCGACGGCGACGGCGTGCCGAACCGCCGCGACGAATGCCCCAATACCCCGAGGGGCGCCCAAGTCGACAGCAAGGGCTGCCCGCTCGATTCCGACGGCGACGGCGTCTTCGATGGCCTCGACAAGTGTCCCGGCACCCCGGCCGGTGTGAAGGTCAACGCTGAGGGCTGCCCGCTCGACAGTGACGGCGACGGCATCCCCGATCATCTCGACAAATGCCCGACCGTGCCCGCGCCCGGCACGGCCGACGGGTGCCCGCCGAAGGCGGCCGAACCCGAGCCGGCGCCGGCAGCCGAGCCGCCGACGCCGCGCAAACTGACGCTGGAAGGCGTGAACTTCGACAACGACAGCGCCACGCTGCGTCCCGATTCGGTCGCGACGCTGGACGCCGCCGCCGCCACGCTGAAGGAGTGGGGCGAGGTCAAGATCGAAGTGGCCGGCCACACCGATTCGGTGGACACCGAGGCCTACAACCTCAAGCTGTCGCAGCGCCGCGCCGACGCCGTGCGCGCCTACCTGATCGAGAAGGGCATCGCCGCGGAACGGCTGTTTGCCAAAGGCTACGGCGAAGCCCAGCCGGTGGCGGACAACGGCACGCCGGAAGGCCGCTTCAAGAACCGCCGCGTCGAGCTGATTCAAATGCAGTAAGCGCTTTGCGCAAGGCAAAAAACGGGCACTGCGGTGCCCCTCAGGCTGCCGACAAACCCCGCCTTTTCACGAAGGCGGGGTTTTGTTTTGGGGCGATTTGACTCAGACGGGCCGAGGGTTGGATCGTTGGAGCAATTCGACGGCGAGATCGTGCAAGCGCGTCTGAAACAGTCCAGTCGGCCTCAGAGCGGGTTGCAGGGCGCGTAAAAGTGGGCTGCCGCCCGCGCCAGCAGGCGCGCCATTTTCTTCATGTTCTGACGATGAAGAGCATCTTGAACAACTGCACGGGGTCGACGGCGGGCCGGACGTTGTCGGCGCAGTACAGATGCGCGGTGGCGTGGCGGATGAAATCGAATGGGATATGGCGGTCGATCAGACGAAGCAGGTGATCCGCAGGAACCAGCTCTTCGAGGGTGACCATTTCCAGACGGTGCTGGTGGGGGTCGGGCGGTTTGAGCATGCCCACAATTCAAACACAAAGCCCCCAACTCGTGGGGGCTTTGTCAGCAGTCCGACGGGCACTGCGGTGCCCGTTTTTAATGGTACGGCCGCGGGGCTCCTCAGTGCGCCGCTTCCCAGTTGCGGCCGGACCCCACGCCCACCCGCAACGGCACCTTGAGTTCGGCGACGTTGCACATCTGTGCGGGCAGCTCGGCGCGCACGCGGTCGAGTTCGTTTTCCGGCACTTCGAGGATGAGCTCGTCGTGCACCTGCAGCAGCAGCCGGCTGGCCAGCTTTTCGGTATCGAGCCAGCCCTGCACCGCGATCATCGCCAGCTTGATCAGGTCGGCCGCGGTGCCCTGCATCGGCGCATTGATCGCGGCGCGCTCGGCGCCCTGGCGGCGCTGCGGGTTCTTGGCATTGATCTCCGGCAGGTAGAGGCGCCGACCGAATACGGTCTCGACGTAGCCCTGGCGGCGCGCGGCCTCGCGTGTGCGCTGCATGTAGTCGGCCACCCCGGGATAGCGCGCGAAGTAGCGGTCGATATAGGCCTGCGCGGCGCTGCGATCGAGATTGAGCTGGCTGGCCAGGCCGAACGCCGACATGCCGTAGATCAGGCCGAAGTTGATTACCTTGGCCATGCGCCGCTGATCGCTGCTTACGTCATCGAGCGGCGCGCCGAACACTTCGGACGCCGTCGCGGTGTGGATGTCCCGGTCCTCGGCGAAGGCGCGCAGCAAGCCGGCGTCGTCCGACAGGTGCGCCATGATGCGCAGCTCGATTTGCGAATAGTCGGCCGACACCAGCAGATGCCCCGGCGGCGCGATGAAGGCCTCGCGGATGCGGCGGCCCTCGGCGGTGCGCGCGGGAATGTTCTGCAGATTGGGGTCGGAACTCGCCAGCCGCCCGGTGACCGCGGTTGCCTGCGAATAGCTGGTGTGCAGGCGTCCGGTCTTCGGGTGCACCATTTGCGGCAGCTTGTCGGTGTAGGTCGACTTCAGCTTGGCCATGCCGCGGTAGTCGAGGATCGCCCGCGCGATCGGGTGGTCGAGCGCCAGCAGTTCCAGCGTCTCCTCGTCGGTCGAGGGCGCGCCGCCGGGGGTTTTCTTGACGACCGGCAGGCCCTTTTGCGCGAACAGGATGTCGCCGATCTGCTTCGGCGAGCTCATGTTGAACGGCTGCCCG
>DAHWJK010000064.1:0-3481 GCA_027344185.1 Thiobacillus sp. | reverse complement strand
AATGCGATCGCGGCGGTCAACAGCCCGATGCAATGCATGATGAAAGAGGTATGCGCCCAGTGCCTGTGCCGCCATGTGGACAGCACGACCGGCGAGCCGTCGAAATTCGTCTTCTCATGCTTCAACCAGCACCAGCCCCTGTTCGAGCTCGACTTCGCGAACCTGCAGGCGCGCCAGGGACAAAACAGCGTCCAGGAAAAGCTGGCCAATGCCTGGCTGGCGCATCTGATGGAGCATCGCTTCAACGCAGCGACGGATAAGGCGCCTGCGGCGATCTGAGCAAGTGTCGGGGCGACGGTGGGTCCGAACGGATGCCGGGCAGGTGCGCGCGCCGGCGTGGCTGCCTACCGATCGATGCGGCGGTCCGGCAACGAGCACGCGCCCGCATCCCTGCTACAGCCGGCGCAGCCTGAAAAATCCCCGATAGCCCCATTCCAGCCCGTGCACGACGCCGGGCAGGGCGGCGATGCGCCCAGCCGGCCGGAAGGCCGGCAGCGACTGCCAGAGCGCGGCGAACGCACGCGCCCCGGCACCCGCTGGCCGTCCGGCCGCCACGCATGCAGGGGCGCGTATGCGGCTTCGCGGCTCAGGTCGGGCCCCAGTTCCCTGTCTCCGGCTTGACAATGGTTCTAACACGAACTAAATTGGTCCTAACGCGAACCAATTACCCGCTCGATGAACCCGACCTATCCCTTCCTGCCGACCATGCAAGCCCTGGTGAAGTGCTATCAGGCCTTCGAAGCCTATTCCGCCGCGGACATCCGTGCGCTCGGCCTGACGCCGCCGCAGTTCGACGTGATCGCCACACTCGGCAACACGCCGGGCATGACATCGACCGAGCTGGGCGAGAAGACGCTGATCACCAAGGGCACGCTGACCGGCGTGGTCGACCGTCTGGCCGATCGCGGCTGGGTCGAACGCGCCGCGCATCAGAGCGATCGCCGCTGCCAGATCGTCCGTCTGACGAAGGCGGGTGAAGCCTTGTTTGCCGAAGTGTTCCCTGCGCACATGGCGCATCTCGACGCCTGTTTTGCCGGCGCGAGCGCCGCCGAGCATACGCGCTGGCAGGCCGCGTTGCGCAGCCTGGAACAGGTGTTCAGAAAGGAGGCGACATGAGTGCTTCGAACCGCTATTCGACGACTGCGATCCTGCTGCACTGGCTGATGGCGCTGCTGATTTTTACCACGTTCCCGCTGGGCCTCTACATGGTCGACCTGCCGCTGTCGCCCGACAAGCTCAAGCTCTACAGCTATCACAAATGGATCGGCGTCACGGTATTTTTCCTGATCGCGATCCGCCTGGCGTGGCGGGCGACGCACACGCCGCCGCCGCTGCCGGACGGCATCGTCGCCTGGCAGCGCCGCGCAGGCACCGTCGCGCACGGGCTGCTGTATGGGCTGATGATCGCGATTCCGCTGTCGGGCTGGCTGATGAGTTCGGCCAAGGGCTTCCAGACCGTGTGGTTCGGCGTGCTGCCGCTGCCCGATCTGCTCGACAGGAACCGCGAGCTGGGCGAGCTGCTTGCCGGGGTGCACAAGGCGCTGAACTTTAGCTTGCTGGCGCTGGTCATCCTGCACGTGGGCGCGGCGCTCAAGCACCATTTCATCGAACGCCAGCCCTTCCTGCAACGCATGGGCTGGAGCAGAAAGGAGCGCGCATGAACCTCAACGCATGGATCGTGCTGGCCGCGCTGGCCGCCCCATCGGCACACGCGGTGGAATACCGCACGGTATTGCCGAAGCAAAGCACGATCCAGTTCGAATTCCGCCAGATGGGCGTGCCCGTCAAGGGGCACTTCAAGCGCTTTGCCACCGACATGGCGTTCGACCCGGCCAGGCCCGAGGCTGCGCGCGCGCGAATCGAAATCGACCTTGCCAGCATCGACGCCGGCTCGGCCGAAGCCGACGAGGAATCCGCCGGCAAGCTGTGGTTCAACCGCAGCGTGTACCCCAAGGCCGTGTTCGTCTCCAGCGCAGTGCGCGCGCTCGGCAACAACCGCTTCGAGCTGCGCGGCACGCTCACGCTCAAGGGCACCGCCCGCGACATGACGATCCCGGTCACCTACATCCCCGGCGCGAACGCCGCCACCTTCGACGGCGGCTTCGTCCTCAGGCGCCTCGACTTCGGCATCGGCGAAGGCATGTGGTCGGACGTCAGTGCCGTCGCCAACGAAGTCCAGGTCAAATTCCGCATTGCCGCCACCGGCAAATAATCCCGTTGTACTTTCATCTCAAGGAGCCTTTCATGAAACACATCGCCCTCTTCGCCGCGCTCGCCGCCGCCTCCGTCGCCGCCCAGGCCGCGCAGGTGACCTATACCATCGACAACAGCCACACCTATCCGCATTTCACCTACAATCACCTGGGCTACTCCAACCAGACCCACAAGTTCGACAAGACCAGCGGCACGGTGGTGCTCGATCGCGCCGAGAAAGCCGGCTCGGCCATCGTGACCATCGACGCCGCCTCGGTCAACACCGGCTATGCGCTGTTCAACGAACACCTCCGCGGCGCCGATTTCTTCGACACGGAAAAGTACCCAACGATCACGTTCAAATCGGACAAGATGGCGTTCCGTGGCGACCAGCCGATCTACATGGTAGGCGATCTGACAATCAAGGACGTGACCAGGCAGGTGACGCTCGAGATCACCCACTTCAAGTGCCAGCCGCATCCCATGCTGAAAGTGGAGGCCTGCGGTGCCAACGCCACCACGAAGGTGAAGCGCTCTGAATTCAACATGGGTAAGAACGTGCCCTACGTGAGCGACGAGGTCACGCTGACTCTGGCAATCGAGGCGGTGAACAAGTCGGCGCAATAAGCCAGCCGGCAAGCCAGGCGGGCGGTCCTCCGGTAAAATGCGTCTTTGCTGTCCGGACCGCGCCTGTGCACCCCCATCAACTTGAACTCCTCGCGCCCGCGCGCGACGCCGACATCGGCATCGAAGCCGTCAACCACGGCGCCGATGCGGTGTATATCGGCGGGCCGTCGTTCGGCGCGCGCGCGGCCGCATCCAACGACATTGCCGACATCGCGCGGCTGGTGAACCACGCGCATCGCTTCAATGCGCGCGTGTTCGTTACCCTCAACACCATCCTGCGTGACGACGAACTCGAGCCGGCGCGCCAGCAGATCTGGCAGCTGCATGACGCCGGCGTCGACGCGCTGATCATTCAGGACATGGGCCTGTTGGAGCTCGATTTGCCGCCGATCCAGCTGCACGCCAGCACCCAGACCGACATCCGTACGCCGGAGAAGGCTCGTTTCCTGCAGGACGTGGGACTGAACCAGATCGTGCTCGCGCGCGAGCTCGACCTCGGCCAGATCGCCGCGATCCGCGCCGCCACGCGGCCCGAGACCATACTCGAATTTTTCGTCCACGGCGCGCTGTGCGTCGCCTACAGCGGCCAGTGCTACATCAGCCACGCCCACACCGGCCGCAGCGCCAACCGCGGCGACTGCTCGCAGGCCTGCCGCCTGCC
>DAHWJK010000063.1:0-3580 GCA_027344185.1 Thiobacillus sp. | reverse complement strand
ACCCGAAGGGACGGGTCGATTCGGGCGCACTCCTTTGTCGCAAGCCGCTTGCAGTGAGCGACACTGCGGCGCGCCTCGCTTCGCGGCCTGCATCCCGAATCGGCCTCGTCGCGGACGTGAAATTAGCGTTAACACGCCCTAATCGCTGGCGACGAATGCCGAATAAAAAGGGGCGCTCTGCAGAGCGCCCCAGCTTCCTCGGAGATAAAGAAGGTTTAGAGGTTGTAGGCTCGCTCGCCATGGCTGGCGGTATCGAGACCTTCGCGTTCCTGTTCTTCGGTGACGCGCAGCCCCATGGTCATGTCGATCAGCTTGAACAGTACCAGGCTGACGATGCCCGACCAGGCGATGGTGATCAGCACGCCCTTGGCCTGGATGACGACCTGGCCGACCATCGCATAGTCGTCGACACCGACGCCACCGAGCGCCGGCGACACAAAGATGCCGGTACCGATCGCGCCGATGATGCCGCCGATGCCGTGGATGCCGAAGACGTCGAGACTGTCGTCGTAGCCGAGCATCTTCTTCAGGCCGGTGACGCCCCACAGGCAGACCACGCCGGCAACCGCGCCCAGCACGATCCCGCCCATGGTGCCGACCAGGCCGGCTGCGGGCGTGATCGCCACCAGACCCGCTACCACGCCGGATGCGAGACCCAGCATGGAGGGCTTGCCGCGCAGCATCCATTCGGCGAACATCCAGGACAGGCCTGCAGCCGCCGTCGCGAGGATGGTGTTGATGAAGGCCAGCGCAGCGCCGCCGGTGGCTTCAAGGTTGGAGCCGGCGTTGAAGCCGAACCAGCCCACCCACAGCAGCGAGGCGCCGATCATGGTCATCGGCAGGCTGTGCGGCGGCATCGCGTCGCGGCCGTAGCCGATGCGCTTGCCCAGCACGATGGCACCAACCAGTGCGGCGATACCGGCGTTGATGTGCACCACCGTGCCGCCCGCGAAGTCGAGGTCGCCCGCTTCGAACAGATAGCCGCCGGTTGCCCACACCATGTGCGCGATCGGCAGGTAGGAGAAAGTGAACCACAGCGCGCCGAACACCAGCAGGGCGGAGAACTTCACCCGCTCGGCCAGGCCGCCGACGATCAGCGCCACGGTGATGGCGGCAAAGGTCAGCTGGAAAGCGACGAACGCCAGTTCGGGAATCACCACGCCGTCGGTGAAGGTCGCCGCCGTGCTATCGCCCGTGATGCCGGCGAGGAACATCTTCGACAGGTCGCCGATCGCCCAGTTGAGGCCGCCGCCGTCGCCGAACGCCAGCGAGTAGCCGTACACCGCCCACAGGATCGAGATCAGGCAGAAGATGGCCATGACCTGGGTCAGCACCGACAGCATGTTCTTGGCGCGCACCAGGCCGCCGTAGAACAGCGCCACGCCCGGAATGATCATCAGTATGACCAGCAGGGTGGAGACCAACATCCAGGCGGTATCGCCCTTGTCCGGAACGGGTGCGGCGGTTTCTTCCGCGGCTGCGGCTTCCGCCGGCGCGGCTTCGTCAGCCGCGACCGGTGCTTCCACCGCAACGGCATCCACCGTTTCGACCGCGGCCGCTTCTTCCACCGGCGCGGTCACGTCCTGCGCCACCGTCAAACCGGGAGACAGCAGGGCAAGCAGCAGCCCCAATGAAGCAAATAGCTTTTTCATGTTCATGCTCCTTACAGGGCGTCGGGGCCGGATTCGCCCGTGCGGATACGCACGACCTGCTCCAGGCTGGTGACAAAAATCTTGCCGTCGCCGATCTTGCCGGTGTTGGCCGCTTTCTCGATGGCCTCGATCACGCGCTCCAGCAACTCGGCCTTGATGGCCAGTTCAATCTTCACTTTGGGCAGAAAATCGACCACGTATTCCGCGCCGCGATACAGCTCGGTGTGTCCCTTCTGCCGCCCAAACCCCTTCACTTCCGTAACCGTCAGGCCGGTGACGCCGATGGCCGACA
Source organism: Thiobacillus sp. (assembly GCA_027344185.1). GTDB lineage: Bacteria > Pseudomonadota > Gammaproteobacteria > Burkholderiales > Thiobacillaceae > Thiobacillus. The sequence continues at coordinate 1,636 of DAHWJK010000063.1, read as the reverse complement.
AGGCCTCGCGTACTTCGTCCAGCTTGAACGGCTTGATGATTGCCGTTACGAATTTCATGTCGTCTCCCAAATTAAGACAGGGGAAAAACGGCGCGGTGCATGTGTCCGCTCCGGTGAGTCAGCCGATTAAAACGCCTTGGAAATCCAGACGGTGGTCGTGCTGTCGCCCAGGAATTCGCCGTTGGCATCGGTCCAGACCGCACTGTCGGCATCGGTGTCGGTGTACGCCACGCCGATGGTCACGCCATCCATGACCGGGGTCAGCTTGCCCATGTCATAGGCTGCGCTGATTTTCCAGTCGTCATAGTCCTGTGCGCTGTTGTTCTCGAACGTGAACGTTCCCCAACTGGCACCCAGGGTCAGGCCGGTTTCACCGACCGGGACACTGGCCGAAAGGGCCAGATAGTCGGAACCGTCCGCGTTGGCAAAGCCGAAGACTTCGTCGCTGATGTAGTGGGAATACTTGACCGTGAACCACTTCCAGCCCAGCGCGGCATAAAGCTCGCTGGTGTCGGCCTCGGTGATGTTGGCCGGATGGTCGCCAGGGTAAATGTACTGGATCGCACCCAGATCGAAGGTCAGGCCGGTACTGCCGATGCCGCCGCGAAAGCCGCCGTAGACGTCGATTTCCACGTTGCCTTTGGTGTAGCCCTGGTAGTCCTCGAGCCAACCCACGTTGGACGCCCAGGTGCCGAGATAGAAGCCGCTGGCGTGCGAATAGTCCAGGCCACCCTGAATGGCGGGGTCGCCGCCGGTTTGCGAAATGCCGCGGAAAACGTAGTCGCTATACAGGCCGACGTTGGCGCTCAGGCTATGCGGACTTTCTTCCACGGCCATCGCAGCTGTGGGCATGCCCACCAAACCAGTCAGAACCAAAGCGTGTACAAGTTTTTTCATGAAAGTCTCCCTAAGTAATGAAGGCGCGCAAAATTGCGATGGATAACCAGCACAAGCTGTGCCAGATTTTTTTTCAAATAAATTCAATAACTTGTGATTTGAACGCCACAAAACCCAGCATAGATCGCACTCTGCTGGTGCACTACCAAAACCGGATGCACCCAATTCGTGCCGGGGCCTGCGACAGGGGTTGGTTACGCGGCATGCGCGACGCTTGCTACACTGCCTGCTTGACAGGAGGCCGCATGAGTCCGAATCCGAAATTCCCCAACCCCGCTTTCCTCAACGATCTCGTCAGCAAGCTGGGCGAAGTGTTGAAGCAATCGCCCGCGAAAGACATCGAGCAGAATCTCAAGGCCGGCGTGACCTCGATGCTGGGCAAGCTCGACATGGTGAGCCGCGAGGAATTCGACGTGCAGACCGAGGTACTTGCGCGCACGCGCGAAAAGCTGGCGCAACTGGAAGCACGGCTGGCCGACCTGGAAAAGCAGCAGCGCGAAACAGAAGACGCCTAGTGTCCTGAGTCGGGAATACGCTGAATGGAAATGGCGAGAATCTTCCGCATGCTGCGTTACAAATCCTCGGCAGGTGTTCAACCTGCCTGCGGTTTGCGCCTTGCCTGCGAAAGATTTCGTCATTTCCATCAATCAGCCCGAGAATTTTTGCAGACACCCTATCAACGTCTTCCCGACCCAGGACACTAATGGTCGTCGCCGTCGTCAAAAGCCGGGCCCTGAAC
>DAHWJK010000062.1:0-25461 GCA_027344185.1 Thiobacillus sp. | reverse complement strand
CGTCTTGGCCGACATCCAGCCGCTCTGCTGCACGCTGAGTTTGGTCGCCGATGCCGCAGGTTGCAACGAAGTGGCGTTTTCGTACACCAGGTTGCTGAAGTTTTCGGCCAGTTCGGCGAATACCTTTTGTGCCTGCTGCTGCCGTAGCTCCTCGACCACCGCACCCCGCACCGCAGTCAGCGGCGCGGTCTGCGCCGCCTCGATGCTGTCGAGCCGGATGATGTGATAACCAAAATCGGATTCCACCGGCCCGCGGATTTCGTTCGGCTTCATGCTGAACACCGCGTCCTCGAACGGCTTGACCATCATGCCGCGACCAAAGCTGCCCAGGTTGCCGTCCATCGCGGCAGAGCCCGGGTCCTGCGATTCGCTGCGCGCCAGTTCGGCGAAACGCGCCGGGTTTTTCTGCAAGATTTGCATTAACTCGATCGCTTTCGACTTGGCCTGCGCGCGCGTCGCCGCATCGGCCTCCTTGCCTGCGGCAATCAGAATGTGGCTTGCGCTGCGCTGCTCGGGCTGGCCGAACTGCGCGGCATTGGCTGCGTAGTAATCCGCGACCGCCTGCTCGCTCACGTTGATGCCCGCTGCCACGCCGGCGATGTCCAGCGTCAGATACTCGACGCGCACCTGCTCGGGTTCGGTGTACTCGGCCCGCTTGGCTGCGTACTCCCGCTCCACGTCGGCGGGCGTCACCTGAACCTGTGCGGCAACAGCGGACGCCGGAATGTCGGCCCAGGCAATTTCACGCTGCTGCGCAACCAGGCGGGCGATCTGCGTCAGCGACGCGCTGGATGCAAACGCCCCGAGCGACACCGGGCTTGCAATCGTTTCCAGCATGAAGGACTGCCGCAATTCGTTCTCGAACTGGGCGGGCGTGCGGCCATTCTGGCGCAGCACGGCTTCGTAGCGCTGCGGCGAGAACGCACCGTCCTGCTGAAATGCAGGAATCTGCGCCAGCACCGATGCGATGTAGGCGTCCGGCGCATAAAGCTTGAGCTTGTGTGCTTCCTGCAGCAACGCTTTGCGCTCGATCAGGCTGTCGAGTACCTGCTGGCGGAATTCCGCAGTCTCGGTGGCGGCACGGTCGAAGGCGGGGCCGAGCGATTCGCGCATGCGTTCGCTTTGCGCCTGGATTTCGCGGGTGAGCTCTTCGCGCGAGACGGCCGTGTCGCCTATTTCGGCGACCACGCCGCCGCTACGATCACCCGACATGTAGGAATCGACACCGAACAGGGCGAACGTCACGGCGATCAGGCCCAGAATAATCTTGGCCACCCAGCCCTTTGCATGTTTGCGGATTGCTTCGAGCACGGTCTTCTACTCCGGTTATTGCATCATATGGATTTTCGCGCACTTTGCGTCTCGCGTCTCGTCTGCTGCAAGGAAAAATCGCACCCAGCCGAAAATCGGCGACACGCAAATTGCATAAATGAAAAAAGGCGAACTCGCGTTCGCCTTTTCGATGTTGGCGGAGTGGACGGGACTCGAACCCGCGACCCCCGGCGTGACAGGCCGGTATTCTAACCAACTGAACTACCACTCCCTGATACTGCAAGACGGTGCTGCCCAGACTCGGACGGCTTGTTATTCTTGACCCTGCTGGTGGGTGCTGAGGGGCTCGAACCCCCGACATTCGCCGTGTAAGGGCGACGCTCTACCAGCTGAGCTAAGCACCCGACAAAGACCAAAATTTTACAACATTTCTTCTGATCTTGCCAAATGCGAATTGCGTTTTTTATTAGTTGATGGCGTCTTTCAGACCCTTGCCGGCGCGGAACTTCGGCACCTTGGCGGCCTTGATCTTGATCGCTGCGCCGGTGCGCGGGTTACGGCCCGTACGTGCTGCGCGCTTGCCTACGTAGAAGCTGCCAAAGCCCACCAGCGTCACCATGTCGCCTTTTTTCAGCGCTTTTTTCACGGCCTCGACCGCAGCATCGAGCGCCCGACCGGCAGCAGCCTTGGAAATGTCGGCCGAGTCGGCGATGGCATCAATCAGTTCGGATTTGTTCACGTGTTGTCCCCTTCACTAAAGTGGCACAGGAAAACCCTGTGGGCGCTTTTATAACAATCCGCAAAACCTTGTGTCAAGCGGTTTTCCGGGCAATCGACAAAAAAATCCCGCGACTGGCGCGGGATTCAGCAATGCGATCAAAAAAGCTCAATGCTTGAGCGCGGCGGCAGCGCTGTCGTCGTCTTCTGGCACAGCGATTGCTGGCGCGTTCGCCTCGGGCTCGTCCGACAACGGCTCAGGAACATGTTCCAGTGCCAATTCAAGAACTTGCTCAATCCACTTGACCGGATGGATGTCGAGCTTGTTCTTGATGTTGTCGGGGATCTCGGTCAGATCCTTGACGTTTTCCTGCGGGATCAGCACCGTCTTGATTCCGCCGCGATGCGCCGCCAACAATTTTTCCTTCAAGCCGCCGATCGGCAAAACTTCGCCGCGCAATGTAATTTCACCCGTCATTGCGACGTCCGCCCGCACCGGGATGCCGGTGAGAATCGACACCATCGAGGTGCAGATCGCAATACCGGCCGACGGACCGTCCTTCGGCGTCGCGCCTTCCGGCAGGTGGATATGGATGTCGAGCTTCTGGTAGAAGTCGTCCTGGATGCCCAGTTTGCGCGCGCGCGAGCGCACCACGGACAGCGCAGCCTGGATGGATTCCTGCATCACCTCGCCGAGCTTGCCGGTGGTGGTCATCTTGCCGCGTCCGGGCAATGAAACCGCTTCGATGGTCAGCAGTTCGCCACCGACTTCGGTCCACGCCAGACCCGTGACCTGACCCACCTGGTTGTTCTGTTCGGCAATACCGAAACTGAAGCGCCGCACGCCAAGGTATTTCTCCAGATTGCGTGACGTTACCGAGATCTTGCTCTTCTGCTTTTTAAGCAACAGCGCCTTGACTGCCTTGCGGCAAATCTTGGACACCTCGCGCTCGAGACTGCGCACGCCCGCCTCGCGCGTATAGTAGCGCACGATGTCGCGCAGGGCGGATTCGGCAATCGCGAGTTCGCCTTCCTTGATGCCATTGACCTTGAGCTGCTTGGGCACCAGATAGCGCAGGGCGATGTTGATCTTCTCGTCCTCGGTGTAGCCCGACAGGCGGATCACTTCCATCCGGTCCAGGAGCGGCGCCGGCAAATTGAGCGAGTTGGCGGTGGCAACGAACATCACATCCGACAGGTCGTATTCGACCTCGATGTAATGATCCTGGAAGGTGTGGTTCTGCTCGGGATCGAGCACTTCCAGCAATGCCGAGGACGGGTCGCCGCGGAAATCCTGGCCCATCTTGTCGACTTCGTCGAGCAGGAACAGCGGATTGCGCACCCCGACCTTGGTCAGACTTTGCAGGATCTTGCCCGGCATCGAACCGATGTAGGTACGACGGTGGCCACGGATCTCGGATTCGTCGCGCACGCCGCCGAGCGCCATGCGCACGAACTTGCGGTTGGTCGCGCGCGCAATGGACTGGCCGAGCGAAGTCTTGCCGACGCCTGGTGGGCCCACCAGGCACAGGATTGGCGCTTTTACCTTGTCGACACGCTGCTGCACCGCGAGATACTCGAGGATGCGTTCCTTGACCTTGTCGAGGCCATAGTGGTCCTCGTCGAGCACGCGCTCGGCCTTGAGCAGGTCCTTGCTGATCTTGGTTTTCTTTTTCCACGGCAGGCCGACCATCGCTTCGATGTAGCTGCGGATCACGGTGGCTTCAGCCGACATCGGCGACATCATGCGCAGCTTTTTCAGCTCGCCGAGTGCTTTGGCCTCGGCCTCCTTAGACATGCTGGCTTGCCGCACGCGGCCTTCCAGCTCTTCCAGTTCGGCACCTTCCTCGATGTCGCCCAGTTCCTTCTGGATCGCCTTGACCTGCTCGTTGAGGTAATACTCGCGCTGGCTCTTCTCCATCTGGCGCTTGACGCGGCCGCGGATGCGCTTTTCCACCTGCAGGATGTCGAGTTCCCCCTCCAGCAGGCCGAGCAGATGTTCCAGGCGCTTGTTGACGCCGATCATCTCCAGCACTTCCTGCTTCTGCTCCAGCTTCAGCGGCAGATGCGCAACGATGGTGTCGGCCAGCCGGCCGCCTTCGTCGATGCCCGACAGCGAAGTCAAAATTTCCGGCGGAATTTTCTTGTTCAGTTTGACGTACTGGTCGAACTGCGTCAGCAGGGCTCGACGCATGGCCTCCACCTCAACCAGTTCCTCGCCTTCGGCGGGCAGGATTTCGGCGCGCGCGGACAAGTGCGTGCCGACATCGGTCACGTCCAGCACGCGGGCGCGCTGATTGCCCTCCACCAGCACCTTGACCGTACCATCGGGCAATTTGAGCATCTGCAGGACGGTGGCCACGCTGCCGGTATCGTAAAGATCAGCCGGCGTGGGATCGTCCTGTGCGGCGGTTTTTTGCGCCACCAGCAGGATGCTCTTGCCGGATTCCATCGACGTTTCCAGCGCCTTGATCGACTTGGGACGGCCGACGAAGAGCGGGATGACCATATGGGGGAAAACCACCACGTCCCTAAGCGGCAACAGCGGCAGATCGACCTGTTCCTTGGAGGTGTTGTCGCTCATCATGTTTTCCTGGTAAGGGTTGAGGAAAGGATGCGCGGCATTTCAACCACGCTCATCCACAGTTGGGGGGCATAGTTTGGAAATCAAGGTGGCTGACAGGTTCCCTATCAGCCATTTTACTTCAGGCGCCTGCAGCCAGCGGCTGCTCGCCCTCGTCCGAATAAATCAGCAAGGGCTTGCCGTCACCGCTCACCAGCCCGTTGTCCACCACCACCTTGACGACCCCTTTGAGGGAGGGAAGATCGTACATGGTGTCGAGCAGCGCATGTTCGATGATCGAACGCAGCCCACGCGCGCCGGTGCGGCGCGCCAGCGCGCGTTTGGCGATGGCATTCAGTGCATCCTCGCGGAATTCGAGATCGACGCCTTCCATCTTGAAGAGTTTGATGAACTGCTTGGTCAGCGCGTTCTTCGGCTCGGTCAGAATCTGCACCAGCGCGGCCTCATCCAGCTCATCCAGGGTGGCGACGACCGGCAAACGTCCGACAAATTCAGGGATCAGGCCATATTTGATCAGATCTTCGGGTTCAACCTGATGCAGCAGTTCGACATCGCGCTTGGTTTCGTCGACATTCTTGACCTGCGCGCCGAAGCCGATGCCGCCCTTTTCGGTGCGGCCGCGAATGACTTTTTCCAGTCCGCTGAAGGCACCGCCGCAAATGAACAGGATGTTGCTGGTGTCGACCTGGACGAATTCCTGATTCGGGTGCTTGCGCCCGCCCTGCGGCGGCACCGAGGCGGTGGTGCCCTCGATCAGCTTGAGCAGCGCCTGCTGCACGCCTTCGCCGGACACGTCGCGGGTGATCGACGGGTTGTCGGCCTTGCGCGAAATCTTGTCGATTTCATCGATGTAGACGATGCCCTGCTTGGCCTTGTCGACGTCGTAGTCGCACTTCTGCAAGAGCTTCTGGATGATGTTCTCGACATCCTCACCCACGTAGCCCGCTTCGGTCAGCGTGGTCGCGTCGGCGATCACAAAAGGCACATTCAGCAGGCGCGCCAGCGTTTGCGCGAGCAGGGTCTTGCCCGAACCGGTCGGGCCGATCAGCAGGATATTGCTCTTGGCCAGCTCGACGTCGCCGGTACCGGCATTGCTGCGGAGGCGTTTGTAATGGTTATAGACTGCGACCGCGAGCGCCTTTTTGGCCTGGCTCTGGCCGATCACGTACTGGTCCAGGATGCCGCTGATCTCATGCGGCGTCGGCAGATCGGAGCTGGCGCCCTTCTGGCTGTCGGCCTGCTGGATTTCCTCGCGGATGATGTCGTTGCACAGCTCGACGCACTCGTCGCAGATGAATACCGACGGTCCGGCAATCAGCTTGCGCACTTCGTGCTGGCTCTTGCCGCAGAAGGAGCAGTAGAGAAGTTTGTCGCTCGATCCTTTGTCTGCCATGCCCATATCCTTGCCTAGTTGCCCGATGCTTCGATGCGGCTGGTCAACACCTTGTCGACCAGACCATACTTCACTGAATCGTCCGCGCTCATGAAGTTGTCGCGATCGGTGTCGCGCTCGATCACTTCAATGCTCTGTCCGGTGTGCTTGGCCAGCATCTCGTTGAGACGCGACTTCAAATAGAGGATTTCCTTGGCGTGGATGGCGATATCCGACGCCTGGCCCTGGAAGCCGCCCAGCGGCTGGTGGATCATTACGCGCGAATTGGGCAGGCAGTAGCGCTTGCCCTTGGCGCCCGCAGTCAGCAGGAACGCGCCCATGCTGGCCGCCTGGCCGATGCACAGGGTCGACACGTCCGGCTTGATGAACTGCATGGTGTCGTAGATCGCCAGCCCCGCCGACACCGAACCGCCGGGCGAGTTGATGTAGAGGTAGATGTCCTTGTCGGGGTTTTCCGACTCCAGGAACAGCATCTGCGCAACCACCAGGTTGGCGGTTGAATCGTTCACCGGACCCACCAGGAAAATAACCCGTTCCTTGAGCAGGCGCGAGTAGATGTCGTAGGCGCGTTCGCCGCGCCCGCTTTGCTCGACGACCATGGGCACCAGCCCCAAGCCCTGCGGCTCAAAGGAGCGGGCGCCGGAAACGCCGTGTTCAAAATCAATGTGCATCAGGCACGTCCCATCAAATCTTCAAAGGAGGTTGTCACGTTTTCCACTTGGGCCTGACCTGCGACCCATGCTACCACATTCTCTTCCAGCGCCAGGGACTCGATCTCCTGCATCCGTTCCGGGCTCTGGTAGTACCACTGCACCACTTGCACCGGGTCCTCGTAGCTCTCTGCCTGTTCGGCAATCAGCGTACGAATCTGCTCGGGCTGGGCCTTGAGCGCATTGGCCTGCACGATCTCGGCCAGGATCAGCCCCAGCCGGACGCGGCGTTCGGCCTGTCCTGTAAACATATCGGCTGAAAGCTTCATGGTCTGAACCCCACGCGACTGCATATCCGCTTCGGTCATTTTCATCAGACGGTCGGTTTCCATCGCCACCAGGCTCTGCGGCAGATCCAGCGTGCTTTTCTGCAGCAGCAACTCCATCGCCTGCTCTTTCAGCTTGGCCTGCGCACGGCGCCTCACTTCGCGCTCCAGATTGGCCTTGACCTCGGCCCTGAGCTTGTCGACGTCGCCGTCCTCGACGCCCAGGGCTTTGGCGAAATCCGCGTCGACGGGCGGCAGCACAGGAGTTTCCACCGCCTTGACCTGCACCTCGAAGTGCGCCCGCTTGCCCGCAAGGTGCGCTGCAGCATAGTCGGCCGGGAAGCTCATGTCGAAACCCTTGTTGTCCCCCGCCTTGACGCCGATCAGGCTCTGCTCGAAATCCTTCAGCAGACGGCCTTCGCCGATCACTGCAGCGAAGTCCTCGCCCTGCCCGCCTTCGAACGCCACGCCGTCCACAGTGCCCTGGTAGTCGAACTTGACCAGGTCGCCCTCCGCCGCCGCTTTGTCGGTCGGCTCGAAAGTACGGCGCTGCTTCTGCAGCACGTTCAGCGTCTTGTCCACTTCCGCTTCACCCAGCTCGACGATCGGACGGCTGATCCGGCCGCCGGTCAGGTCGCCGACCTTCACTTCAGGATAGACCTCAAAATGCGCGCTGAACGTCATTTCGACCGCATTGTCCGCGCCGGCTTTCTGCTCGAAGCGCGGGTAGCCGGCGATTTTCAGCTGGTGTGTCTGCACCGCCTCGCCGAAGCGGGTTTGCAGGGTTTCGCCCAGCACCTCCTGACGCACGCCGGGCCCATGCTGGCGTGCCACCGCAGCTAGCGGCGCCTTGCCGGGGCGGAAACCGTCCATCTTGACCTTGCGCGCCAGCCGTTTGAGGCGGCTCTGCACTTCGGTTTCCAGCGGGCCGGTGGGCACGCTGATGTCCAGGCGCCGGGCCAGACCTTCGAGAACTTCAAGATTTGCTTGCATCAAAATACTTCCTGCTGATTTTAGGGATGGGTAAGGCAAAAACCGATGGTGCGGGAGGGGGGACTCGAACCCCCACGCCTTGCGGCGCTGGAACCTAAATCCAGTGCGTCTACCAATTCCGCCACTCTCGCGGCGTAGCCGCAAAACTATCGACCAATAAGTGTAATATAATCAATGTGATGCTGTCACCCAAGCCCAACCGGCATCCCGCCTAAGTCTTTATTCCCATTCCGTTTTTTTATTGCCGGTGCCGGTCGAACACTACGAAAATTTCCCCGTTGCGTCCTGGTTGCTGCCGAAAAGGCTGCGCCGTCCGGTCGAAGCGATCTACCGGTTTGCACGCAGCGCGGACGACATTGCCGACGAAGGCGACGCGCCCGCCGAAGCGCGCCTGACCCAGCTGGCGGCCTACCACAGCGAACTGGATCGCATCGAGCGCGGCGAAACGCCTACCGACCCGGTATTCGGGCCGCTTGCCGCCGAAATCCGCACCCACGCAATCCCGATGGCGCCGTTTCGCGACCTGCTGTCGGCCTTCAAGCAGGATGTGGAAAAAACCCGCTACGCCAGTTTCGGCGAAGTGATGGACTACTGCCGCCGCTCGGCCAATCCGGTGGGGCGTCTGATGCTGCATCTGTACGGCGACAGCGATTCCCGTCACCTGGCCTATTCCGATGCCATCTGCAGCAGTCTGCAATTGATCAATTTTCTGCAGGATATCGCCATCGATTTTCGCAAGGACCGCATCTACCTGCCGCAGGACGAACTCGCCGCCCACCACGTCAGTGAAGCACAGATTGCCGAAGGCGACACGCGCGGACTGTGGCACACGATGATGCACCGGCAGATCGAACGTGCGCGCAAACTGCTGCAAGCCGGCGCGCCGCTCGGCCGGGCGCTCAAGGGACGCGTCGGGCTGGAGCTTCGCGTCACCATCCGCGGGGGCGAGACCATACTGAAGAAGCTGCATGCCGATCCCGGCTGCGTGTTCCACGACCGCCCGGTGCTGACGAAAAAGGACTGGCTTTTCATGCTCGCGCGCGGAATTTATTGAACATGGATGTCCACCAGTACTGCCAGGATCGCGCCGCTGCCAGCGGCTCCAGCTTCTACTACAGCTTCGTCTTTTTGCCCCCTGCCACGCGGCGCGCGATCACCGCGTTCTACGCGCTGTGCCGCGAGCTCGACGACGTGGTGGATGAATGCCACGAGCGCCAAGTGGCCGAGGCCAAGCTCGACTGGTGGCGCGATGAAATCGCGCGCTTTGCGGCAGGCGCGCCGCAGCACCCATCTACCCGCGCGCTTGCCGACACGCCACAGGGGCGAGCCATTCCGGCGGCGCTGCTGCTCGAAATCGTCGACGGCATGGCGATGGATCTCGATTTCACGCGCTACCCCGATTTCAAGTCGCTCCGCCTCTACTGCTACCGCGTGGCCGGCGTGGTGGGGGAAGTGGCGGCGGGGATATTCGACGGCGCGCGCAACGCGGACGACCGCGAGATTCGTCGCTATGCCCACGAACTGGGATTGGCATTCCAGCTCACCAACATCATCCGCGACGTCGGCGAGGACGCGCGGCGCGGCCGCATCTACCTGCCGCAGGACGAGCTCGCGCGTTTCGGCGTCGCCGAATCCGATCTGCTGAACGGCCGCGACACGCCGGCATTCCAGGCGCTGCTGCAGTTCCAGTACGAGCGCGCACAGGCGCACTACGACACCGCGCTGGCCGCGCTGCCTGCGCGCGCACGCCGCGCGCAGCGTCCGGGCCTGGTGATGGCGGCGATTTATCGCACGCTGCTGGACGAAATCCGGCGCGACCGCTTTCCGGTCTTGCGCGCGCGCGTGGCGCTCACGCCGCTGCGCAAGCTGTGGCTCGCCAGCCGCACCTGGCTGTTTCCATGACGCCGCATGTGGCGGTGGTCGGCGGCGGCTGGGCCGGCTGCGCCGCGGCGCTGACGCTCGCCGAAGCCGGGGTGGCGGTTACCCTGTTCGAGGCCAGCCGCACGCTGGGCGGCCGCGCGCGCGCCGTCAAACTCGACGGTCAGGTCCTCGACAACGGCCAGCACATCCTGCTCGGCGCGTATCAACAGGCGCTGGAGCTGATCGAGCGACTGCATCCTGCCGCGGCGCCGGCGGGCCTGTGGCGGTTGCCGCTCACGCTTGAGCAGCCGCCCGATTTCAGTCTCGCCTGTCCGCGCCTGCCTGCGCCGCTGCATCTCGCCGCGGGCATGTTCGCCGCGCGTGGCTTGAGCTGGAGCGACAAGCTGGCAGCCGCGCGCTGGGCATATGCCCAGACCCGCGGCTCCGAGGACGCCCTCGACGGCAGCGTCCGCCACTTCACTGCCACGCAGCCGGAAAAACTCAACCGCCTGCTCTGGCATCCGCTGTGCGTGTCCGCACTCAACACGCCGCCTGACATCGCCAGCGCGCAGGTCTTCCGCAATGTGCTTCGCGCCGCCTTTGGCGGACGCAGTTCCCACAGCGACCTGTTGCTGCCGCGCCTGGATCTGACCGCGCTGTTTCCCGCGCCTGCCGTCGCTCGCCTGAAGGAACACGGCGGCAGCGTGCGCCTGGGCTGCCGGGTGACCACACTCGCGGCAGCGACCGATGCCATCACGCTGGGCACGCGCGACGAATCGGCGATTTTCTTCACCCATGCCATTCTCGCCGTTGCGCCGCAGCACCTGCCCATGCTGGCAGCCCAGGTGCCCGCGCTGGAGGCCATTGCCCGCCAGGTGGCGACGTATGCCTATCAGCCGATCGCCACCGCCTACCTCCAGTACGAGCCCGATTTCCGCCTGGCCAAGCCGCTTTTCGCGCTGACGGACGGACCGGCGCAGTTCGTGTTCGACCGCGGCCAGAGCCATGGACAGTCCGGCCTGCTGGCGCTGGTGGCCAGCGCGGCCACGCATCTGCCGGCGGACTGGGTGGATCAGGCCGCGGCGCAGGTGCAGCGCATTGTCCGGCCGGGCACTCTACGCTGGCGCAAAAGCATCGTCGAGAAGCAGGCGACCTATTCCTGCGTGCCCGGCCTGCCGCGCCCTGCCGTCGCCACCCCGCACCCACGCATTTTTCTGGCGGGCGATTACACGGCCGGGCCGTATCCCGCCACACTCGAAAGCGCAACACAGAGCGGAGTACAATCGGCCGCCTTGGTTCTTGAAACGCTATGAAAGACTATCTTCCCGCCTCCGATCTGCTCGCCGGCCGCGTCATCCTGGTCACCGGCGCCAGCGCCGGACTGGGTCGCGCCGCCAGCCTGGCATATGCACGCCATGGCGCCACTGTCGCGCTGCTGGCGCGCAACGAAGCCGGACTCGATGCGGTCTACGACGAAATCGTCGCCGCCGGCGGCCCCGAGCCGGCGATGTTTCCCTACGATCTGGCTGCCGCCGACGACCGCAGTCTGGACATCCTCGCCGGCACGCTCGCGCAGCATCTGAAGCGCCTCGACGGCGTGCTGCACAGCGCGCACCAGTTCTACACCCTGACCCCGCTGGAACTGCAGACGCTGGAACAGTGGCAGACGCTGATGCGGGTGAACCTGCTCGCGCCTTTCGCCCTCACCCGTGCCTGCCTGCCGCTGCTGCGGCAGTCGCCCGACGCCTCGGTGGTGTTCACCGGCGAAACGCACGGCCACCGCCCCTCTGCCTATTGGGGCGGCTACGCGGTGGCGAAATCCGGCCTGGAAACCCTGACTCGCATCTGGGCGGACGAGCTGGACGCCGAAAGCACGCTGCGCATCAACACACTGATCCCTGGCCAGGTGGCCACCACATTGCGCACGCGCACCCATCCCGGACTGCCGGCCGAGGCCGTACCTGCAATAGACGACCTGATGCCGTGGTATCTCTACCTGATGGGCATCGACAGTCGCGCGGTGCGAGGACAGATTATCGAATGCCAGCCCTGAACCACGCCCAGGAAACCGCCAGCCTGCACATTGGCCGCTACGAAGTCCTCGATGAAATCGGACAGGGTGCGATGGGCACGGTGCACCGTGCACGCGACCCGCTGATCGAGCGGACGGTGGCGATCAAGGTGGTGCCGATCGCGCAGTTGCAGCAGGAAGGCGCCGACGCAGAATCGCGTTTCCTGCGCGAGGCGCAAAGCGCCGGACGGCTCTCCCACCCCAACATCGTGACCATCTACGACGTGGGCGAAGCCGACGGGCTCGCCTACATCGCCATGGAATACCTGCCCGGCGTCACCTTGCGCGACATCATGAACCGGGGCCCGCTGCCGCTCGACCTGGCCCTCGACACCGCCGCGCAGATGGCCAGCGCACTGGCGTTTGCCCACGAGCACGGTGTCATTCACCGCGACATCAAGCCCGCCAACGTCGTCGTCACCGGCCGCCACGGGCGCGTCAAGCTGACCGACTTCGGCATCGCCCACCTCGCCAACAGCGACCGCACGCAGACTGGGCAGATGCTGGGGTCGCCGCGCTACATGTCGCCGGAGCAGGCCATGGGGCGCGAGATCGATGGGCGCGCGGACATCTTTTCGCTCGGTGCGGTGCTCTATGAAATGATCACCGGCCAGTACGCGTTCGACGGCGAAAGCCTGGCCGGAATTGTCTACCGCGTCATCAACGACACGCCGCCGCCCGCCGAGCAACTGCGTCCGGGCCTGCCGGCCTGGTTGAACGAGTTGCTGGCGTGCATGCTCGACAAGCAGCCGGAAAACCGCCCCGACGCCCGCACGCTGGTCAAGGCCTTGCACGCGCTGAGCGTCGCCGCGCCGGCGCCGTTGCCGGTCGTCGCGCCCCCTCCGCCGCGCGTGCCGCGCCTGCTGTCCGCGCTGGCCTTCGGCACTCCGCTCGGCGTGCTGCTGTTGATCGGCGTCGGCATCATCCTGGTCGATTATTTTCTGCCCACGCCCCAGATGGACACACCGACGTCTATGGACACGCCGACGTTTATGGAGGCGCCGGCGACGCTACCCGCCCACACGGCCCCCCTGCGCGCGCCCCCCCTCGCCGATACCCCGTCTCCCGCAGCACCCAGCCCGCCAGCAAAACCGGACCCCTACCTTGAGGGGCTCGACAAGAAACAGGTCGAACTGCGCATCCGGCGCACCGAACTGCTGCTGCAATACACCGACCAGCATCCCGACGTGGTGCAGGTGGACCGGCAGCTCGAGCAGTTGCGCAGTGAACGCCGCCGTCACCTGCGGCAACAGCAGGCCCGCTGATTCTTCACCAGTTGGTCTCGTGCTCGGCGGTTGCCGACACCCGGTGGATGCTGAGATCGGCGCCGTTGAATTCCGCCTCCGGATCGAGGCGCAGGCGGGTGACCTGCTTCAGCAGCCCGTAGACCACCAGGCTGCCGACCACGGCCACCGCCACCCCGCCCAGCGTGCCCACAATCTGCGCCGCCAGGCTGACGCCACCGATGCCACCCAGCGCCTGGCTGCCGAAGATGCCTGCAGCGATGCCGCCCCAGGCACCGCACAGGCCATGCAGCGGCCAGACGCCGAGCACATCGTCGATCTTCCAGCGGTTCTGCGTCACCATGAACATCCACACGAACAGCGCGCCGGCAATCGCGCCCGTGGCAAGCGCGCCAATCGGATGCATCAGGTCGGACCCGGCACACACGGCCACCAGCCCGGCCAGCGGACCGTTGTGGATGAAGCCGGGGTCGTTGCGACCGATCACCAGCGCGGCGAGCGTGCCGCCCACCATCGCCATCAGCGAGTTGACCGCGACGAGGCCCGACACCGCCTCGATCAGCTGCGCCGACATCACGTTGAAACCGAACCACCCTACCGTCAGGATCCACGCGCCGAGCGCCAGAAACGGAATATTGGACGGCGGGTGCGCCGAAACCAGGCCGTCCTTGGTATAGCGGCCGCGCCGCGCGCCCAGCAGCAGCACCGCAGGCAGCGCGATCCAGCCGCCCACCGCATGCACCACCACCGAACCGGCAAAGTCGTGGAAACGGGCGCCGAAGCTGGCTTCCAGCCAATCCTGTAGGCCATAGTTGCCGTTCCAGACGATGCCCTCGTAAAACGGGTAGACCAGACCCACCAGCACAAACGTCGCCGCCAGTTGCGGATTGAAGCGGGCGCGTTCGGCGATGCCGCCGGACACGATCGCCGGGATCGCCGCTGCAAAGGTCAGCAGGAAAAAGAACTTGACCAGGTCGTAGCCATTCTTCGCCGACAGCACCTCCGCACTGGAGAAGAAGCTGACGCCGTAGGCGACGCTGTAGCCGATGAAGAAATAGGCAATGGTCGACACCGAGAAATCGGTGAGGATCTTGACCAGGGCGTTGACCTGATTCTTCTTGCGCACCGTGCCCAGCTCGAGAAACGCAAACCCGGCGTGCATCGCCAGCACCATGATCCCGCCCAACAACACGAACAACACATCACTGCCTGATTTCAGCGCTTCCATTTGCCGGCTCCCGATTGAATGCCGGCTGTTTAAAGCAAGCGGCGTTCCTGAAGATTAAGCCATTGATTTATATGGGAACGACTGCAAGACCCTGTAGCGACAAGCACCACATCGGTGCGTAGCGCACCATATTGGTGCATTACTTGACGTCGCGCGGCTCCGCGTCGGACGGGTTGGAGCCGATGCGATCCAGCTCGGCGTCCATATCGGACTCGGACATCGGCGTGTAATCGGGCTCGGCTTCGGTGTCCGGCTTGGGCTTCGCGATCATCGACGCGACGATGATGCCGAGTTCGTACAGCAGCCACATCGGCATCGCGAGCATAAACTGCGAAATCACGTCGGGCGGGGTGAAAATCGCGCCGATGACGAACGCGCCGACGACGACATAGGGGCGGATTTCGCGCAGCTTGGCAATCGACACCATGCCCATCTTGACCAGCAACACCACCGCGACGGGCACCTCGAAGGTGATGCCGAAGGCCAGGAACAGCGTCATCACGAAGTCGAGATACTTGCCGATGTCGGTCATCACCGCCACGCCTTCGGGCGCGACGCCGACGATAAAGCCGAACACCACCGGGAACACCAGGAAATAGGCGAACGCCATGCCGAGCAGGAACAGGAGCACGCTGCTGATCACCAGCGGCACGCCGAGCCGCTTTTCGTGCTGGTAAAGCCCCGGCGCGACAAACGCCCACGCCTGATAAAACACCCACGGCAGCGCCAGCAGGAAGGCCGTCATCATCGTGACCTTGATCGGCACGAAAAACGGCGTGGTGACCTCGGTGGCGATCATCTGTCCGCCCTGCGGCAGGGATTCCAGCATCGGCTTGGCCAGCAGCGCATAGAGGTCCTGCGCCCACGGAAACAGCAGCACGAACAGCACCACCACTGCGATCACCGCCCGCAGCAGGCGATCTCGCATTTCAATCAGATGCGAGATGAAGGAATCTTCCGGTGAGCTCATGGGGTTTTTCCGGCAACGTCGCCGTGCGCTGTTTCCACGACCGCTGCCGGCGTGGCGGTGGCCGCATTCTGGTCAGGCTCGTCGAGCGGCAGGCTTTGCTGGGGCATCTGTTCGGTCTCCAGCCGCTGCAGCGCGGATTGGGTGACGGGGCGTTCGCCCTCGGTCGTGCCCATCGCCTTGACCACCTTGTCGACGTTGCTCGCCTCGTCGCGCAGGTAGTCGTCGACCACGGTCGCCTGCTGCTGGACATCGGCTTCCACCGATTCGACCGATTCCTTGAAGCTCTGGCCGGCCTTGCGCAACTCATCCAGCTGAATTTCGTTGCTGATGTCCGCTTTCACACTGGACACGTAGCGCTGCATGCGCCCATACAGGTGCCCTGCCGTGCGCGCAACCTTGGGCAGGCGTTCGGGGCCGATGACAATCAGCGCCACGACGCCGATGACCATGAGTTCGGAAAAGCCGATGTCGAACATTTAGGGGTCAGGGGTCAGGGGTCAGGGGCAAGGAATCAGGGGCGCGGCTGGAAGCCGCTCATTCCCTGAATCCTGAATCCTGATCCCTGAATCCTGCCTTTCACGAATTCTGCTTGTCCTTGACCTCGGCATCGATGGTGCGGCCGTCCTGGTCGGTTTTTTCGCCGATCTTCGGCGAATCGTCCTTCATGCCTTCCTTGAAGCCCTTGACCGCGCCGCCCAGATCGCCGCCGATGTTGCGCAGCTTCTTGGTGCCGAAAATCAGCAGCACCACGACCAGAACGATCAGCCAATGCCAGATGCTAAAAGTACCCATGTTATTTCTCCTGTTGTTTAACTGCGCTTGACGGGATCACCCCCGCCAAATACGTGAACGTGAATATGGAATACTTCCTGACCGCCCCCGCGCCCGGTGTTGATCAGCGTCTTGAAGCCAGCCTCCAGGCCCTGCGCCTTCGCCAGTCGCGGCGCCAGCAGCAGCATCCTGCCGAGCAGGCCCTCGTGCGCCGGCACGCAATCGGACAGGCTCGCGATGTGCGCCTTCGGAATGATCAGGACATGCACCCGCGCAAACGGATGAATATCGTGAAACGCCAGCACTTCGTCGTCTTCGTAGACCTTGCCGCTGGGGATTTCGCCGGCGACGATCTTGCAGAAAATGCAGTCACTCATGTCGATTCGCCTTTTCAGCCAGTCCTGACAGGCCCTCGCGGCGCGCCAGCTCGTTCAGCACGTCCGCCGGTTTCAGGCCCTTGTGCGCCAGCAGCACCAGGGTATGAAACCATAAATCGGCGACTTCGTAGATGATCTTTTCGGCCTGGTCGTCCTTGGCCGCCATCACCGTTTCGGTCGCCTCCTCGCCGATTTTCTTCAGGATGGCGTCGGTGCCCCTGGCATAGAGCTTCGCCACATAGGAACTGTCGGGCGATGCCTGCTTGCGCGCTTCCAGCGTTTCGGCGAGGCGGTCGAGAATGTCGCTCATTTCTGATAGATCTCGTCAGGGTTCTTCAGCACCGGGGCGGTCGTGACCCACTGGCGGTTCTCGAGCCTCTGGAAAAAACAGGATCGCCGGCCCGTATGACAGGCGATGCCGCCCACCTGTTCAATTTTAAGCAGCACCACGTCATTGTCGCAGTCGAGCCGGATTTCGCTGACGTTCTGCACATGGCCGGATTCCTCGCCCTTACGCCAGAGTTTATTGCGCGATCGCGAGAAATATACGCCGCGGCCGGTGCGTGCGGTCTCCTCAAGCGCCTCGCGGTTCATCCACGCCACCATCAGGATTTCGCCGCTGACGGCATCCTGGGCGATCGCCGGCACCAGGCCGTTCGCATCCCATTTCACGGCGTCGAGCCAGTCGCTCACAGCCGGACCTCGATGCCATGCTGCTTCATGTATCTTTTCGCTTCGTCGATACCGTACTCGCCGAAATGGAAAATGCTCGCCGCCAGCACCGCATCGGCGCGGCCTTCCTTGACGCCATCGACCAGGTGCTGGAGCGTGCCGACGCCGCCGCTGGCGATGATGGGGATGTCGACCGCGTCTGAAATGGCGCGCGTCAGGTCCAGGTCGAAGCCGCTTTTGGTGCCGTCGCGATCCATCGAGGTGAGCAGCAGTTCGCCTGCGCCCAGACTTTCCATCTTCTTCGCCCACTCGATCGCATCCAGCCCGGTGGCCTTGCGGCCGCCGTGGGTGAAAACTTCCCAGTGATCGCCCACCCGCTTGGAATCGATGGCCACGACGATGCACTGGCTGCCGTAGCGGTCGGCCGCGTTCTTCACCAGCTGCGGATTGACGACCGCCGAAGTATTGATGCTGACCTTGTCGGCGCCGGCATTGAGCAGGCGCTGCACGTCGCCCACTTCGCGCACGCCGCCGCCGACCGTCAGCGGAATGAAGACTTCGGCCGCAACCGCTTCGATGATGTGCAGGATGAGGTCGCGGTCGTCGCTGGACGCCGTAATGTCGAGAAAGGTCAGTTCGTCCGCGCCCGCTTCGTTGTAGCGGCGCGCGATTTCCACCGGATCGCCGGCGTCCTTCAGCTCGACGAAGTTGACGCCCTTGACCACGCGGCCATGGGTGACGTCGAGACAGGGGATGATGCGTTTTGCCAGCATCGGGGGGGTTAAACGCCGAACACGCCGCCGGCGAGCTCGTCGGCGAGTTTCTGCGCCTCGGCGAAATCGAGCGTGCCCTGGTAGATCGCACGGCCGGTGATTGCGCCGATGATGCCGTCCTTGGCGACGGCGGAGAGCGCACGCACGTCGTCTAGGTTGGTGACGCCGCCGCTGGCGATGACGGGGATCGACAAGGCCTGGGCAAGGCGCTGGGTCGCGTCGACATTCACCCCGGTCAGCATGCCGTCACGGCCGATATCGGTATAGATGACCGCCTCGACACCGTAGCCTTCGAAGCGCTTGGCCAGATCGATGACATCGTGACCGGTGATTTTTGACCATCCTTCGACTGCGATCTTGCCGTCCTTGGCGTCGAGCCCGACCATCACGTGGCCGGGGAAGGCGTCGCACGCTTCGTGCAGAAAGCCGGGGTTTTTCACCGCCGCAGTGCCGATGATGACGTAGCGCACGCCGTCGTCGAGGTAGCGCTCGATCGTGGCGAGGTCGCGGATGCCGCCGCCGAGCTGAACCGGCATCGCGTCGCCGACCGCATCGACGATCGAGCGGATTGCCGCGTCGTTGACCGGCTTGCCGGCAAACGCGCCGTTGAGGTCGACCAGGTGCAGGCGGCGCGCGCCGAGCTCTTTCCAGCGGCGGGCGGTGGCCGCCGGATCCTCGGAAAACACGGTGGCGCTGTCCATTTCGCCTTGTTCCAGGCGCACGCAGTGGCCGTCTTTAAGGTCGATCGCAGGAATAATTAACATGGCAAATCAGCAGGGTCGAACAGGAAAAATTAGGCGCAGGCAGCGCCGGACATATCGCAGGCGGAATCATGTTCGCCCGGATTCCAGGTTACAAAATTGCCCAGCAGCGTCAGCCCGTCGTTCTGGCTTTTTTCCGGATGAAACTGGACCGCAAAGATATTTCCCGTGGCCACTGCGCAGGTGAACGGGAAGGGATAGTGCGAGAACCCGGCGATCACATCGGGCGAGGTCGGCTGCACGAAATAGCTGTGGACGAAATAGAAGCGCGCGCCTTCCTCGATACCCACCCACAAGGGATGCGGCATCGCCTGATGGACGTTGTTCCAGCCCATGTGCGGCACCTTGAGCTTGCTGCCGTCCGAATCGACCATCGCCTCGTGCGGAAAGTGCTGGACCGTGCCGGGCAGGATGCCGAGACAGGCGGTGTCGCCTTCCTCGCTGTGCTCGAACAGCACCTGCATGCCCATGCAGATGCCGAGGAAAGGCTTGCTGCGGGCAGCGTCGACGATCACCTGGCGCAGGCCGCGCGCGTCGATTTCGCGCAGGCAGTCGGGCGCCGCGCCCTGCCCCGGAAACACCACGCGGCCGGCTTCGGCAATGACGGCGGGATCGGAGGTCACGACCACGCTGGCAGCCGGCGCGACGTGCTCGATGGCCTTGGACACCGAACGCAGATTGCCCATGCCGTAATCGATGACGGCGATGTCAACGCTCACAGGGCAGCCTCCTTGATCCGCGGTGCGCTCACAGCGCAGCCACGCTCAATCGGCGATGCGCTCATAGCGCAACCACGCTCAATCGACGATGCGCTCATAGCGCACCTTTGGTCGACGGCAGCACGTCGCCCATCCGCGCATCCGGCTCCACCGCCATGCGCAGCGCGCGACCGAAGGCCTTGAAGATCGTTTCGGCCTGGTGGTGCGCGTTGATGCCGCGCAGATTGTCGATATGCAGCGTGACCCCGGCGTGGTTGACGAAGCCGCGGAAGAATTCGAGGAACAGGTCGACGTCGAACTCGCCGATGCGCGCACGGGTGTAATCGACGTGGTATTCCAGCCCCGGGCGTCCCGACAGGTCGATCACCACGCGCGACAGCGCCTCGTCGAGCGGCACGTAGGCGTTGCCGTAGCGGCGGATGCCCTTCTTGTCGCCGAGCGCCTGTGCGAAGGCCTGCCCCAGGGTGATCCCCGTGTCTTCCACCGTGTGGTGTGCATCGATATGCAGATCGCCTTTCGCCTCGATATCGAGGTCGATCAGTCCATGACGGGCAATCTGGTCGAGCATGTGATCGAGGAACGGCACCCCGGTGGCCAGCTTGGCGCTGCCGGTGCCGTCAAGATTGAGACTGATCGTGATCCGGGTCTCGAGGGTGTTGCGGGTAACTTGGGCGGTACGCATGGCGTCGGGAAATAAGGCTGTAAAGGGATTCTAGCAGGCCGCTCTCGTTTTCAGCACAGCGCCTTCAATGCGGCAAGCAGCGCGTCGCATTGCGCATCGGTGCCGATGGTGATGCGTAAAAACGGCGCGATGCGCTCCGGGCGCCTGAAATGGCGCACGATGATGCTGCGTTCGCGCAGGGCGGCGGCCAGTTCTGCGCCGTAGTGCGCCGGGTGGCGGGCGAAGATGAAATTGGCCGCGGACGGCAGCACCTCGAAGCCGAGCGCGTCCATGCCGGCCACCAGCCGGGTGCGCGTCGCCACCACCTTGGCGCAGATCGACTCGAAGTAGCTGCGGTCCTCGATCGATGCCAGCGCGCCGGCCTGGGCAAAGCGGTCGAGCGGATAAGAGTTGAAGCTGTCCTTGACCCGGTTGAGCGCCTCGATCAGATGCGCCTGGCCGATCGCGTAGCCGACGCGCAGACCGGCCAGCGCGTGCGATTTCGACAGCGTGCGGATAACCAGCAATTGCGGATAGCGCGCGACCAGCGCCACTGCCGATTCGCCGCCGAAGTCGATATAGGCCTCGTCGATCACCACCACCGAATCTGGGTTGCCGGCCAGCAGACGATCGATTTCGCTCAGCGCCAGCAGCCGTCCGGTCGGGGCATTGGGGTTGGGGAAGATCACCCCGCCGTTGGGCACCAGATAGTCGTCGACCTCGATCTCGAACGCTTCCGTCAGCGGAATCGTGCGATGAGCAATCTCGTACAGCCCGCAATACACCGGATAGAAGCTGTAGCTGATGTCTGGAAACAGGATCGGCCGCTCGTGCTTCAAGAGGGCCATGAAAGCATGCGCCAGCACTTCGTCGGAACCGTTGCCGACGAACACCTGACCGGGCGTCAGGCCGTGATAGGACGCGATGCCGGCGCGCAGGCGGTCGGATGCGGGGTCGGGGTAGAGGCGCAGCGTGTCGGCGACTTCCGCACGCACGGCGTCGAGCACCTTCGGGCTCGGCCCGTAGGGGTTCTCGTTGGTGTTGAGCTTGACCAGATTGGCCAGCTTCGGCTGCTCGCCCGGCACGTAGGGCGTCAGGCCGTGCACCACGGCGCTCCAGAACTTGCTCATCGGAACAGGCGGCTCACTTGTGCGTCAGGCGATATTCGGCCGAGCGCGCGTGCGCCTGCAAGCCCTCGCCGTAAGCCAGCGTGGCGGCGATCTTGCCCAGCGTCTGCGCGCCGGCCTGCGACACGTGGATCAGGCTGCTGCGCTTCTGGAAGTCGTACACCCCCAGCGGCGACGAGAAACGCGCGGTGCGCGAGGTCGGCAGCACGTGGTTGGGGCCGGCGCAGTAATCGCCCAGCGCCTCGCAGGTGTGCTTGCCCATGAAGATCGCGCCGGCGTGGCGCAGCCTGGGCAGCAGCGCATCCGGATCGGCCACCGACAGTTCCAGGTGCTCGGGTGCGATGGCGTTGGAAATCGCTACCGCGTCGTCGAGGTCGCGCGTCTTGATCAGCGCGCCGCGGTTGGTGAGCGAAGTGCGGATCACCTCGCTGCGCGGCATCTCGTCGATCAACTTGTCGATCGCCGCCGCGACGGCATCGAGATAGGCCGCGTCGGGCGACAGCAGGATCGACTGCGCCATTTCGTCGTGCTCGGCCTGGGAGAACAGGTCCATCGCCACCCACTCCGGCGGCGTGTTGCCATCGGCGATCACCAGGATCTCGGAGGGACCGGCGATCATGTCGATACCCACGGTGCCGAACACGCGGCGCTTGGCTGCCGCGACGTAGGCGTTGCCCGGGCCGACGATCTTGTCAACCTGTGGCACGGTCTGGGTGCCGTAGGCCAGCGCCGCCACCGCCTGCGCGCCGCCGATGGTGAACACGCGATCGACGCCGGCAATCGCGGCGGCAGCCAGCACCAGTTGATTGTGTTCGCCGCCGGGGGTCGGCACGACCATGATCAGCTCGCCCACGCCCGCCACCTTGGCCGGAATCGCGTTCATCAGCACCGACGACGGATACGCCGCCTTGCCGCCCGGCACGTAGAGGCCGACGCGGTCGAGCGGCGTGACCTTCTGGCCCAGCACGGTGCCGTCGTCCTCGGTGTAGGTCCACGAACCCTGCACCTGCTTTTCGTGATAGCGGCGCACGCGCTCGGCAGCGGCTTCCAGTGCGGCGCGGGTGTCGGCCGGCAAAGCGTCGAGCGCCGCCTGGAGTTCGGCCCGGCCGAGTTCGAGGCTGGCGACCGAGGTCGCCGGCAGGCGGTCGAAGCGCGCGGTGTAGTCGAGCACGGCAGCGTCGCCGCGCGTCTTCACGTCGGCGAGGATGGCGGCGACGGTCTGTTCGATCGCCGCGTCGGTAGCGTCGTCGAATTGCAGCAGGCGGGCGAGGCGCGCCTGGAAATCAGGCTGCGCGCTGTCGAGGCGGGTCAGGGTCGGCACGGGAATCGGGTTCGCACAAGCGAAACTAAAGTCTGGTCCCGATTGTACCGTTTTTTAAGCAAATTCCACGACCCGTCAGGTGCTTAGGCGGCACTTTCATACCTGTTCCGGATATTAGACAAAGTCCAGATTGATGATTATCATGGGGCCCATGCATTACACGCGCGACAACATGGCCGGCCTCCTGCGCAGCCACGACATCAATCCGACCCACCAGCGGATCGAGATCGCGCACGCCCTGTTTTCGCGCCAGGAGCATCTGTCGGCCGACCAGGTGATGGCGATCGTCAACACCCGCCACTCCGAGACGTCCAAGGCCACGGTCTACAACACACTCAAGCTCTTCCTCGAAAAAGGCCTGGTGCGCGAAGTGATCGTCGATCCCAGCAAGGTTTTCTACGACCCCAACACCAGCCCGCATCACCACCTCTACGAGGTCGACACCGGCAAGCTGTCGGACATCGACGCGGCCCACGTGCGGATCTCCGGCTTGCCGGCCCTGCCCGAAGGCATGGTGACCGAGGGGATCGACCTCATCGTCCGCGTCCGCCGGGCGCAGTAAGCCGTCCGCCCGTGAAGCGGGTCCACATCGCCGCCACCCTGCTCGACGCCCAGCTCGCCGTCGACGTGCTCGCCAGCGTCGGCATCGCCGCCCATGTGTTCAACGCCAACGCCGCCGGCGCAACCGGCGAAGTGCCCTTCCTGCAGGCGCAGCCGGAAGTCTGGGTCGAGGACGACGCGCTGCAGGACCGCGCCCGCGACACGCTGGCCACGCTGCGCGACGCGCCGCCATGCACTGACAAGACCTGCCCGCGCTGCGGCGAAATCAATCCGGGAAATTTTCTCAGTTGCTGGCAGTGCGGCAACGCCCTGCCCGATCAGGCCTGCTGATCCGCGCCGCGGGCCTCGACATGCAGCTGGTAGTGACGCGCGAAAATGCGTTCGAGCTCGTCGATCGCCTCCTCGGCCGCGACGCCATGGATGAGGTGGCGCGTCATCTGCGCCGACGCCTCGTGGAACAGGCGGTTGCGCTCCAGCATGGGGTAGGTCTGCATCAGGCGCTGGATCGCCTTGACGACGTTTTCCTCCGCCGGCCGCGGAACCGGCAGCGGCTCGGCCGGCGGCGCAATGGCGGCTTCGCTGCCTTGCTTGCCGGCGAGAAACTCGGCGTACTCCAGCAGGGCCTGCTGCCGCGCTTCCGACAGGCCGCGGAACAGCGTAACCAGCCGCTTGCTGTCGCCCATGTCAGCGGCCGCGCCCCTTCGCCGGGCGCTTCATCGGCACGATGTCGGCGTTGCACTGCTGGAACTTGTTCTCGACGAAGCTGATGAAAGCGTCGAGCAGCTTGCTGCGGAATTTTTCCGGCGCATAGACCATCGACAACTCGCGTGTCAGCCGCGGACTCAGCGGCACCGCGACCAGCGTGCCGAGCTGGACTTCCTTGGTGACGGTCGACGCCGACATGATGGCGACGCCGAGATTGGCCTCGACCGCTTCCTTGATCGCCTCGCGACTGCCCAGCTCCATCTCGATGTGCAGGTCGTCCGGGTTGACACCGTTGTGCTTGAAGAAATCGTCGACGACCTCGCGCGTGCCCGAGCCATGCTCGCGCGACACGTAGGGTTGCTCGGCGATCTCCTTCGCATCCACGCTCGAACGCGACGCCAGCGGATGGTTGGGCGAGCAGATCATCACCAGTTCGTCTTCGCAGCAGGCGAGCGTCTTCAGGTTGCTGTTGTGGGAAGGCGCCTCGATGAGTCCGACGTCAAGCGAATGGTCGGCGACCTTGGCGGCGACGGTTTCCGAGTTGGCGACGGTCAGCCGCGCCTGCACCTGCGGGAAGCGCTCCTTGAACTCGCCGAGGATGCGCGGCAGCTGGTATTCGGCGATGGTCGTCGACGCGCCGATCATCAGCGGGCCGGTCACCTGGCCGGTCATCTCGCCAACGCGGGCTTCCATTTCGCCGGTAAGCGCGAGGATGCGCTCGGCGTAGCCCAACACCAGCTCGCCCACCGGGGTCAGCGAAATCTTGCCGTGGCTGCGCTCGAACAGGCGCGTGTTGAAATGCTCTTCCAGCTGCTTGACCTGAAAGGTCACGGCAGGCTGGGTCATGTACAGGATGTCAGCAGCCTTGGTGAAGCTGAGCTGGCGAGCGACGGTGTAAAATACTTGCAGTCTGCGGTCGGCCATAAATCCCCGCCCCTGGGTCAAAAAAGATTTTTATTCAACCACAAACCCGACCGTGATGAAACAATTCCCCTTCCAACGCCCTGTTCCGACAGGGTTTTCCTTCGCCCCGGGCCGCTCCGCCCGGCCCCGCTCCCGCCTGGGTTGACCCACGCACGCCGTGAACCGCGCCTTCTACACCATCCTGCTGGCGCAGTTCCTGTCCGCGCTGGCGGACAACGCGCTGCTGTTCGCGGCGATCGGGCTGCTGGTGTTCGTCGCGGCTCCCGAGTGGTTCTCGCCGCTGCTGCAGACGGTGTTCGTCATCGCCTACATCGTGCTCGCGCCGCTGGTCGGTCCGTTCGCCGACGCACTGCCCAAGGGCCGGGTGATGCTGATCGCCAACACGGTGAAGTTCGTCGGCTGCCTCGCCATGCTGGCCGGGCTGCACCCGCTCGTCGCCTACGCCATCGTCGGCGTCGGCGCCGCGATGTATTCGCCGGCCAAGTACGGCATCCTCACGGAGCTGTTGCCGCCCGAAAAGCTGGTCGTCGCCAACAGCTGGATGGAAGGCACGACGGTGGCCGCGATCGTGCTCGGCGCCATCATCGGCGGTGCGCTCATCAACCCGGAACTCGCCGCCCACGTGCTCGAAAGCGCCGGCCTCACGGGCGTCGTGATCGCGCCGAAGTTCGCCATCGTCGCCATCACCAGTCTCTACCTCGGCGCGGCATTCGTGAACCTGTTCATTCCCCGTCTGCCGATCGACCACGCGCTGCCGAGCAAGTCGCCGCTCTTCATCCTG
>DAHWJK010000055.1:0-3308 GCA_027344185.1 Thiobacillus sp. | reverse complement strand
CGTGACGCTCGGCGGCACGTCGTGGAACAAGGGCAAGCGCCACCCCACGCTGAAACCCGGCGCGGTGGTGGGGGCGGGTGCCAAGATCCTCGGTCCGATCACCATCGGCGCCAATGCGCGGGTCGGCTCCAACGCCGTGGTGGTGAAGGACGTGCCGGACAATGCCACCGCGGTCGGCATCCCGGCCCGCATCCTGGACAGCGCGGTCGAGAAGCAGCGCAACCAGCAGGCGGAAAAACTCGGTTTCTCGGCCTATGCGATTTCGGCCGACATGAACGACCCGGTGGTCAAGGCCATCCACGGCCTGATCGACCATTCGGCCCACATCGACCACCGGCTGGAGCTGATCCTGGCGCAGCTGAAGAAACTGGGGGCGGAAGTGCCGGCCGGACAGGACAAGCCGGACGATTTTGACCCGAACTATCTGAACAAAATAGTTGACTAAATTGCTCAGGTAAGGAATAGTTGACTGAAATGCTCGGGAATTTTATAGTTCGGGCGAAATTTCGGGAGAACACGTCATGAGATTGACCACAAAAGGCCGTTTCGCCGTCACTGCCATGCTGGATCTGGCCCTGCGCGGCGGCAAGAGTCCGGTGACGCTGGCCGGCATCAGCGAGCGTCAGGACATTTCCCTGTCCTATCTGGAGCAGCTGTTCAGCCGCCTGCGCCGCCATGCGCTGGTCGAAAGCGTGCGCGGCCCCGGCGGCGGCTATTACCTGGCGCGGCCGCTCGCCGAAGTCAGCGTGGCCGACATCATCCGCGCGGTCGACGAACCCATCGATACGACGCAGTGCGGCGGCAAGGAAAACTGCCTCGACGAGCACCGCTGCCTGACCCACGACTTGTGGACCGGGCTCAACGCCCATATCTACGATTACCTGGACAACGTCACGCTGGCGACCCTGGTGGCCAAGCAGGACGAATGCAAGGACAAGGTGCTGCAGGACCGCCGTGCCGCCAAGGTCACACTGGCCGCTTGAACGATTCAATTAGGGCAAAACGATGAAGACTCTGTATTTCGATTATTCCGCCACCACCCCGGTCGATCCGCGCGTTGCCGCCAAGATGATCCCCTACCTGACCGAGGAGTTCGGCAACCCGGCGTCGCGTTCCCATCCCTACGGCTGGACGGCCGACAAGGCGGTCGAGGACGCGCGCGCCGAGGTCGCCGCGCTGGTCGGCGCCGATCCGAAGGAAATCGTGTTCACCTCCGGCGCCACCGAATCGAACAACCTCGCCATCAAGGGCGCAGGCCATTTCTATTCCGGCACCAAGGGCAAGCACATCATCACTGTGCGCACCGAGCACAAGGCCGTGCTCGACACCGTGCGCGAGATGGAGCGCCAGGGTTTCGAGGCGACCTACCTGAACGTCAAGGAAAACGGCCTGCTCGACCTCGACGTGCTGCGCGCCGCGATCCGTCCCGACACCGTGCTGGTCTCGGTGATGGCGGTCAACAACGAAATCGGCGTGATCCAGGACATTGCGGCAATTGGAAAAATCTGCCGCGAAAAGGGCGTGATCTTCCACGTCGATGCGGCGCAGGCCACCGGCAAGATGCCGATCGACCTGAAGACGCTGCCGGTGGACCTGATGTCGTTTTCGGCGCACAAGACCTACGGCCCCAAGGGCATCGGCGCGCTGTACGTGCGCCGCAAGCCGCGCATCCGCCTGGAAGCGCAGATGCACGGCGGCGGCCACGAGCGCGGCATGCGCTCGGGTACGCTGGCCACCCACCAGATCGTCGGCATGGGCGAAGCCTTCCGCATCGCCCGCGAGGAAATGGCGACCGAGAACGAGCGCATCCGCATGCTGCGCGACCGCCTCTACAACGGCCTGAAAGATATCGAAGAAGTGCACCTGAACGGTGACATGGAGCAGCGCGTGCCGCACAACCTCAACGTCAGCTTCAACTTCGTCGAGGGCGAGTCGCTGATCATGGCGATCAAGGATCTGGCGGTATCGTCGGGTTCCGCCTGTACCTCGGCCAGCCTGGAACCGTCCTACGTGTTGCGCGCGCTGGGCCGCAGCGACGAACTCGCGCACAGCTCGATCCGCTTCTCCATCGGCCGTTTCACCACCGAGGAAGACGTCGACTACGCGATCAAGTTGCTGCACGAAAAAATCGGCAAGCTGCGCGAACTTTCCCCGCTGTGGGAAATGTTCAAGGAAGGCGTCGATCTGAATTCCGTGCAGTGGGCTGCACATTGATTTTTTAGGGGCTAGGAATTAGGAGCTAGGAGCTAGGGAGGGCGACCGGAGGTCGCCAATTTGGCAGGCGCGAAGCGCACATTCCCTAGCCCCTAAATCCTAGTTCCTGAATCCTGACCCCTAGCTACTGAAAGGAGCACCAAATGTCTTACAGCGATAAAGTACTCGACCACTACGAAAACCCCCGCAACGTGGGTTCCTTCACCAAGGACGACGAGGGCGTCGGCACCGGCATGGTCGGCGCGCCCGCCTGCGGCGACGTGATGAAGCTGCAGATCAAGGTGGGCGCCGATGGCCGTATCGAGGACGCCAAGTTCAAGACCTACGGCTGCGGCTCGGCGATTGCCTCCAGTTCGCTGGTGACCGAATGGGTCAAGGGCAAGACGCTCGACCAGGCGATGGAAATCAAGAACACGGCGATTGCCGAGGAACTGGCGCTGCCGCCGGTCAAGATCCACTGCTCGATCCTCGCCGAAGACGCGATCAAGGCCGCGGTCGCCGACTACAAGCAGAAAAAAGGTCTGGAGTAAGCCATGGCGGTAACCCTGTCCGAGCGCGCAGCGCAACACGTGACCAACTACCTCGCCAAACGCGGCAAGGGCGTCGGCATCCGTCTCGGCGTGCGCACCACCGGCTGCTCCGGGATGGCCTACAAGCTGGAGTTCGCCGATGACGTGCCCGAAGGCGACGAGGTCTTCACCAGTCACGGCGTGACCGTCTTCGTCGATCCCAAAAGCCTCGCCTACATCGACGGCACCGAACTCGACTACGCCCGCGAGGGGCTGAACGAAGGCTTCAAGTTCAACAACCCGAACGTGAAGAACGAGTGCGGCTGCGGCGAGTCGTTTAACGTTTGACGTGTAGGGGTCAGGATTCAGGGGCCAGGGGGCAGGGCTTGTTGTGCGGCCTTTGGCCGCGCCGTTTTAGAAACGCGTAGCGACAAACCCCCTGATCCCTGATTCCTGACCCCTGGCCCCTAAAAATGGATTTCACCCAAACCCACTTCGAGCTGTTCGGCCTGCCGCAATCGTATGCGCTGGATCGGGACAAACTCGATGCGGCCTACCGCGAACTGCAGAACACGGTGCATCCTG
>DAHWJK010000047.1:0-10469 GCA_027344185.1 Thiobacillus sp. | reverse complement strand
TCGCCCGGTTGAATGGTCTGGCCGATTTCGAGATCGACCAGGCCGTCGGCCCAGGCGCACGAGGTCAGCACGCCGGAACTCTGGTTGGCGAACAGCGCCAGCTTGCCGTTGGGCTGCAGCTGCGCGCGCAGGAATTCGCGCCGCGCGCCCGGCTTGCGCCAGGCGAAATCCGCCTGCACGGCGAACGCGCGGTAGAGCACATTGGCCGCGCCCATCCGTTTCAACAGGAAGGGCCGCACGAACAGACAGAAGGTGACGAAGGCCGAGACCGGGTTGCCGGGCAGCCCGATGAAGTCGGCCTTCTTCACGCGGCCATAGACCAGCGGCTTGCCGGGTTTCATCGCGACTTTCCACATCTCGACGCGGCCGAGTTTCTCGACGGCCGCTTTCACATAATCCGCCTCGCCCACCGACACGCCGCCGCTGGTCACGACGACATCGGACAGGCTGGCTGCACGCAGCAGTGCGGACTCGGTGGCTTCGAGCGTATCCGGCACGATGCCGAGATCGATCAATTCGCAGCCGAGGTCGTTCACCAGCCCGGTCAGCGTATAGCGGTTGGAATTGTAGATCTGGCCGGGAAGCAGCGGCGCGCCCGGCGTCACCAGCTCGTCGCCGGTGAAGAAGCATGCGACCTTGAGTTTCTTGTATACCGGCAATTCGGCCAGTCCGACCGAGGCCGCCAGTCCCATCTCCGCCGCACCGATGCGGGTGCCGGCAGCGAGGATCTGCGCGCCGGCCAGAATGTCCTCTCCGGCGCGGCGGATGTTCTCGCCGGGGTGCGGCTGCGCGTGGATGACGACCTCGTCGCCTTCGAGACCGCAGTATTCCTGCATCAAGACTGCATCCGCGCCCGCCGGCACCGCTGCGCCGGTAAAGATGCGCGCCGCGGTGCCGGCTTGCAGCGGCGCGCCGACCGCACCGGCCTGGATGCGCTGCGACACCGGCAGGCGCACGCCGGCGACCGCCACGTCGGCCACGCGCACGGCGTAGCCGTCCATCGCGCTGTTGTCGAGCGGCGGCACGGTAATGGCGGACGTCTGCGGCGCTGCGAGCACGCGTCCGAGCGCATCGGTGACCGATACGGTTTCGCTTGCCGTCGCGCCGCGGGCGCGTTCGAGCAGGGCATCAAGCAGTTGGCTGGCGGTGAGCATGGTCGACGATAAAGTCCGTGAGTTGGGAAAGCGCATCGAGGTCGATGCGGGGAATCGGCTGCGGCGGATCGACGTCGGACGCCACTGCCAGAATAGTCGGATCATCCGGGAACAGCCAGGACTTGCCGGTTTCGGCGCGGTGCACTTCCAGCTTGGGGATGGCGCAGCGCTTGTAGCCTTCGACCAGCACCAGGTCGCACGGCGGCAACTGGTCCAGGAGCGCGCTCAATTCCGGCGGCGTGTCGCGATGCTCGGTCAGCAGCGCGGTACGGTGGTCCGACGCCAGCAGCACCGCCGCCGCGCCTGCCTCGCGCGCGCGCCAGCTGTCCTTGCCGGGCCGGTCGATGTCGAAGTCGTGATGGGTGTGCTTGATCACCGCGACCCGCAGGCCACGCGCGACCAGAAGCGGCAGCACGCGCTCGATCAGTGTGGTCTTTCCGCTGCCGCTGTAGCCGGCGATGCCAATGACTTTCACTGGAAGGCGAGCCTGCAGCCGGCAATCGCCGGCAGCAGCGCGCGTACTTTTTTGCGGATCCACCCCGGCGCGATGCGGCGGCTGCCGATCGCGGCGACCAGCCAGCCGCCGGCCGCCACCGCAAGCGCCCATTGCGGCAACGCTCCGGTTTGCGGCAGCGCGCCCGCGATAAGCGCGGGAATCAGCCAGAGTGCGAGGTCGAATCTCGTCATGGAGGCAGTCCGAATGATTTGTGTTATATTTTTTCATATATAACCCATCTCTGGCAATCCACCCCCCCTCGCCCATCATGTCAGCCACGCTTCAGGATCAGTTCGGACGCCGCATCGATTACGTGCGCCTGTCGGTGACCGACCGTTGCGACCTGCGCTGCAGCTACTGCATGCCGGAAGGCTTCAAGGGCTTCGAGGAGCCCGAGCACTGGCTCGATTTCGACGAGATCGAGCGCCTGATCGGCGCGTTCGCCCGGCTCGGCGTCAGCCGCATCCGCCTGACCGGCGGCGAGCCGCTGCTGCGGCGCGACATTTCGGATCTTGCCAGGCGCATCGCTGCCTTGCCCGGCGTCGACGACCTGTCGCTGTCGACCAACGCCACCCAGCTCGACAAGCACGCGCAGGCGTTGAAGGCCGCCGGCGTCACGCGGCTCAATGTCAGCCTCGATTCGCTGCAGCAGGCGCGGGTGGAAAAGATCAACGGCCGCGACGTGCTGGCGAAAGTGATGGCGGGCCTCGCCGCCGCGCAGGACGCGGGCTTTGCGCCAATCAAGCTCAACATGGTGGCGCTCGCCGGCAGCAACGACGACGAGATCGACGAAATGGTCGCGTTCTGCATGCAGCGCGGCTTCGTGTTGCGCCTGATCGAATCGATGCCGATGGGCGCCACCGGGCAGAACGCCGAATACCTCGACCTGCAGCCGGTGAAGGAACGCCTGCGCCGGCAGTTCGACCTCGTCGAAACCACGCTGCCCGGTGCCGGCCCCGCACGCTACTTGGGCACGGCCGACGGCCGCTTCAACGTCGGCTTCATCACGCCGATCTCGCAGCATTTCTGCGAAACCTGCAACCGCGTGCGCATCGCCGTCGACGGCACCGCCTACATGTGCCTGGGGCAGGACGAGAAATTCGAGTTCCGTCCGCTGCTGCGCGGCGGCTGCAGCGATGTCGAACTGGAAGCGGCGATCGTCCATGCCATCAACCTCAAGCCCGAGCGCCACGAATTCCGCGAGGCGCCGCACAAGATCCTCCGCTTCATGTCGATGACCGGCGGCTAAGCCGGACTCACCGTCCGGAAACCCGCGAACGGGTCGCGCCGCTCGGGCAGGTAGAAATTGCGGAAGCCGGCACGTTTGAGCGAAGGATCGGTGACCGGCCCGCCGCCGCGCAATTCGCCGTGGGTATGGAACCAGGGTTCGGAATAATCGTGATACGGATCGGGTGCAAAGCCCGGATACGGCGCGAACGGATCGCGCAGCCATTCCCATGCCCTGCCCCACTGAAAATCCGGATGGGCTGCCGCACGCAGCCACTGCGCGGCGGTCGGCAATTGCCGGCCCTGCCACGCGGCGAACGCCTCGGCCTCAAAACGGTTCACGTGCAGCATCGGTGTCTTCGGATCCGGATGCAGCCAGCGGTCGAAGTGGCGCGCCTGCCAGTCGCCGTCTGCCTGACGCCAGTACAGCGGATGGCGGGCGTCGTGCGTCTGGCGCCAGGCCCAGCCTGCGTCCGACCATGCTGAGCGCTGCCGATAACCGCCCGCCTCGATGAACTCGGCGAAGGCCGTCTCGGTCACCGGGATCGCGTCGATGTCGAATGCCGGCACCGCCACCGTGTGGCGCCATTTTTCATTGTCGAAAATAAACCCGCCGTCGGCTCCGCTCCCCAGCGCCACCTCGCCTTCGGCGAACACCTGCCGCGGCGCGAACTGCACGCCGCCCATTTGCGGCCACACGGGCGGCACATAGCCGAGATCCTGAAACGCCATCCACCAGGCTTCGATGTGCATCAGCTCGTGATACAGACACAGCTCGGCGAAGTAGGCGATGTCCCCGTCGAACGCATTGCGCAGGCGGGCGGACACGGCATCGGCCACCCGGCGCGCGTAGTCGTCGACTGCGGCCGGGTCGAGCAAGGGCAGGTCCCAGCGCGTGTCGTGCGGCACGGCCGAGGAATCGTACAAGGCATCGGCGCCTGCCAGCAGGCTGGGGAGGCGCGTGCCGTCGGCACGTTCGCGCAAACACCAGCGCTCCTGGAACCAGACGAGATGTCCGTACTCCCACAACGGCGGATTCAGATGCCCGGCGCGCGGCCCGAGCCAGCCGCCGTCAGGCAGGCATTCGATCAGCGCACGCAGCCGGCCGCGCGCCTGCGCAAGCAGATCGATGAGGGTGTCTGCGCTGAACGCGCTGACGGGATGAGCCGGGTTCATGTTATATAAAGGCGTAGTGACCAACCGAATTCTAGGCGCCCACTCTCACGATGGGCGAATTTGAAAAAATGAGCGACCCCCAATTCGACGCACCCATCCGCCTGACCCAGTTCTCCCACGGCGGCGGCTGCGGCTGCAAGATCGCACCCTCGGTGCTGCGCGACATCCTGTCCGACACGCCCTTCGCCTCGCATGTTGCCGCCGCGTTTCCCGACCTGCTGGTCGGCATCGAGCACGGCGACGACGCCGCGGTGTACAGGCTCAACGACACGCAGGCAATCGTCGCGACCACCGATTTCTTCATGCCCATCGTCGACGATCCGTTCGAGTTCGGCCGCATCGCCGCGACCAACGCGCTGTCCGACGTCTACGCCATGGGCGGGAAACCGCTGTTCGCGCTGGCCATCGTCGGCATGCCGATCGGCAAGCTGTCCAACAGCGTCATCCGGCAGATCCTCGCCGGCGGCGAGGCGGTGTGCAAGGCCGCCGGCATTCCCATCGCCGGGGGGCACTCGATCGATGCGCCGGAACCGATCTATGGCCTGGTCGGCATCGGTGTGGTCGATCCGCGCCGCGTCAAGCAGAACAGCGGCGGCGAAGCCGGCGACCATCTCATCCTCGCCAAACCGCTGGGCGTCGGCATCTACAGCGCAGCACTGAAAAAGAGCCTGCTGAGCGACGACCAGTACGCGGCGATGATCGCCGCCACCACCCAGCTCAATACGCCCGGCGCCGATCTGGCCGCGATCGACGGCGTGCATGCGATGACCGACATCACCGGCTTCGGCCTGCTTGGCCATCTGCTCGAAATCACCCGCGCCTCGACCGTGGCCGCGCAGGTCGACCTTGCCCAGCTGCCCCTGCTGCCGGGCGTGGCGGCCCTGGCGCAGGGCGGCCACATCACCGGCGCCAGCGAGCGCAACTGGACGAGCTACGGACACGAAGCCCATCTCTCAGGCATCGCCGACTGGCAGCGCGCGCTGCTGACCGACCCGCAAACCAGCGGCGGCCTGCTGGTGAGCTGCACGTCCGAATCCAGGGACGCGGTACTGGACACCTTCCGCCGCCACGGCTTTGCGAACGCGACCGAAATCGGCCGGCTGCAGGCCGGCACTGGCGTGACGATCGTGGCCTGAGTGGGATTCGCGTTCACCGACCTTTCCGTCGACCGCGACGATCTGCGCGACGACGTGCTGACGGGGCTGGCAGCCAGCCCCAAATCCATTCCGCCCAAGTATTTCTACGACGCGGCAGGCTGCCGCCTGTTCGAGGCAATCTGCGCGCAACCCGAATACGTGCTGTGCCGCACCGAGCAGACGCTGATGGCTGCCCGCATGCCCGACATCGCCGCCGCCATCGGCCCGGTGGATGCCATCGTCGAGCCGGGCGCGGGCGATTGCATCAAGGTGCGCCGGCTGCTCGACGCGCTGCATCCGGCGAACCTCGTCGTGATGGACATTGCCGGCGCGCCGCTGGCCGCGGCGGCCGAGTCCCTCGCCCGCGATTATCCGGACCTAGCCGTCACCGCGCTGGGCATGGACTTCATCCACGACCTCGAAGCGGCCACCCCGTATCTGCCTGAAGGCCGGCGGCTCGTCTACTACCCCGGCTCCAGCATCGGCAACTTCCCGCCCGACGCGGCAACCGCGCTGCTTGCGCGCTTTCGCCGGCTCGCCGGCGAGGACGGCCAGCTGCTGATCGGCTTCGACCTCAAGAAGGATCCGCAGCGATTGCACGCCGCCTATAACGACGCGGCCGGCGTCACCGCCGCCTTCAACCTGAACCTGCTGGCACGGCTGAACCGCGAGCTGGGTGCCGATTTCGACCTGACCCGTTTCCAGCATTACGCGTTCTACAACCCGATGGCCGGCCGCATCGAGATGCATCTGGTCAGCCTCGCCGAGCAGGACGTTAACATCGCAGGGCAGCGCGTTCATTTCGCGCTGGGCGAAACGCTGCATACCGAGCATTCCTACAAGTTCCGCTGCGACGAATTCAGTTCGTTGGCGAAAACCGCCGGCTGGTCGCTGGCCGGGGAATGGCAACACGAAGGATTCGCGGTGCAGCTCTACCGCGGATCCTGCTAGAACCCGAGCCCCGGCAAGGCCTGCTTCAAGGCATCCAGGCAGGCGCCGTCGATGGCGGCATCGCGCTCCTTCTCCATCATGGCGATCGCATCCGTCACCGGGATCGGGCCGCGGTAGGGGCGCTCGGCCGTGATGGCGTCGAAGATGTCGGCCACGGTGATGATGCGGGTAGCGAGCGGGATGCGGTCGGCTGCGATTCCGCGCGGATAACCCTTGCCGTCGAGCCGCTCGTGATGCGCCGCGGCGACGAAGGCCAGCTCCGAAAAGATATCCAGACGCGACAGGATCTGTTCGGAATAGGCAGCGTGGGCCTTGACCTGCTCCCATTCGTCCGCGTCCAGTTTGCCCGGCTTGTCGAGCACGGCGTTGCTGACGCCGAGCTTGCCGATGTCGTGCAGCAACGCGCCGCGGCGCAGCCAGCGCACCCGTTCGCGCGGCAGGCCGAGCGCGGTCGCGACGGCCTCCGTATAGATCGCCACCCGGGCGCTGTGGCCGTAGGTGTAATGGCTCTTGGCGTCGACCACCTGGGCAAAGGCTTCGGCAATGGTGTCGAGCCGCTGCTCGTCGATGCGGACCACTTTCGAAGCCGGCTCGATCCGCTCGATGCGCTGCTGCAGGTCGACCTCATTCAGGCCTTCCCAGAACCCGGGCTGAAGCTGCACTTCCAGAAACGCCTCCACCACGGCCGGATCGAACCACGAGCCCGAACGCTGGCGCACTTCCGCCAGCACATGCGTCCGGCCCGCTGCGGAATGGAACACCTCCACCACCTGCGACAGCAGCGCGATGCGGGACGCGAGCGGAATCTCCGCCCCGCTGCGGCGGGCCGGCTTGCCTCTACCGTTCCAGTGCTCGTCGAGACAACGGATGCCGGCCGCGACTTCCTCGTCGAAACCCAGCTGGATCGAGATATGCGCGCCGCGTTCGCAGCGCGTGGCAATCAGCTCGGTGGCGAACTGCTCGCCGTTCTGCGCCAGATCGAGGATGCGGCTGACCCGCTCGTGCAGCGACTTGCCGACGCCGACGTGCGACATGACGAATCGTCCGAGGCGCATCAGGCTGTCGGTGTCGACCAGTTTGAAATCCCGCTTCACCTGCCGGTCGTCGGTGCCGTACAGCTCGAACAGGCGCGCGGCATTGCTGCTGCAGCCCGCGTCCTTCAGCAGCAAGGTGTAGTACAGATGCGAGAGCGCCTCACTGTCCATCCCCATCCGCTCGCCGACATGCATGCCCACCCAGCAGCAGCGCAGGCTGTGGCCCGCCGGCAGGCCCTCGGTCAGGTCGAGCGCGTAGCTCAGCGAACCGATGATGGCGGAAAGCGACAGTTCCTGCGCCGTCGCGGCGGGCTGCATGTCGAGCGGACTCATGGCGATGGTCTCCGGGTGCGTATCGGAGATATCGGCATCCGGGCGCGATGCTCAACCGTGGTGACGAAAGGGTCTTTCAGCCGCCACCGGTCTCATCCGCAGCGTGTGCGGATCCAGTGGTCGAGCGACAGCCGGCCCGGCCCCGACAGCACCAGCGGCACCAGCATCAGCGCATACATCAGCGGCAGCTTGAACCCGTTGTCGCAGACGTTGTAGCCGTGGGCCCCATGCACCGACGCCCAGGCGACGATGTCCAGAATCAAGAGCGACACCGCCCAGAAGCGGGTGCCCAGACCGATCACCAGGGCTGCCGCGCCGATCAGTTCGGTCCAGGTCGCCAGGAACCAGCTGAGCTCGATCGGCACGATGCTGAACGGAAACGGAAAGTCGCCCTGGATGTCGGCGAACCAGTTTTCGCCGCGCAGTTTTTCCAGGCCGGCAATGCCGAATTCATACGCCAGCAGCAGGCGGATGCCGAGCAGGCCGACCCAGGCGCCGCCCAGGTCCAGGGTGTGAAGTCCGCGTGCAATACAAGGGGATAGACGATTCATGACGGGTTCCGTTGTTGAGGGGGTAACCCTGAAGTCGGGCGGGTCGTTCAAACCTTACAAGGCCTTAAAATCGGCCCATGGCCACCCTTGAATCGCTCGTCTTCGACAACGGCTTCGCCCGCCTGCCCGAAGCCTATTACTCGCGCGTCTGCCCGACCCCGGTTCCCGATCCTTATCTCGTCTGCTACAGCCCGGAAGCGCTGGCACTGCTCGACCTCGACGAGCGCGAAATGACGCGCCCGGAACTGATCGAGACGCTGGCCGGCAACCGGCTGCTGCCGGGCATGGACGCGATCGCTGCGCTCTATGCCGGGCACCAGTTCGGCCACTATGTGCCACAGCTCGGCGACGGCCGCGCGATCCTCCTGGGCGAAGTGAAGAATGCCGCCGGCGAAGGCTGGGAAGTCCAGCTGAAGGGCGCCGGCCGCACCCCCTATTCGCGCGGCGGCGACGGCCGCGCGGTGCTGCGCTCGAGTATCCGCGAGTTCCTGTGCTCGGAAGCGATGCACGCGCTCGGCATCCCCACCACGCGCGCGCTGTGCATCGTCGGCAGCGACCGCCCGGTCTACCGCGAGGACGAGGAGACCGCCGCGCTGGTGACGCGGCTGGCGCCGAGCTTCGTGCGCTTCGGCTCGTTCGAGGTGTTCTACTACCGCAACCAGATCGAGCCGATCAGGCAGCTGGCCGACTACGTCATTGCGCGCTACTACCCGGACCTGAAAACCCTCGT
Source organism: Thiobacillus sp. (assembly GCA_027344185.1). Taxonomy (GTDB): domain Bacteria; phylum Pseudomonadota; class Gammaproteobacteria; order Burkholderiales; family Thiobacillaceae; genus Thiobacillus. The sequence continues at coordinate 1,681 of DAHWJK010000047.1, read as the reverse complement.
CGACCCCTACCCGGAATTCCTGCGCCAGGTGAGCTTGCGCACCGCCGAGCTGATGGCGCAGTGGCAGGCGGTCGGTTTCTCGCACGGCGTGATGAACACCGACAACATGTCCATCCTCGGTCTCACGCTCGATTACGGCCCGTTCGGCTTCCTCGACGCCTTCGATCCCGGCTACGTCTGCAACCATTCCGACACCGGCGGCCGCTACGCCTTCGACCAGCAGCCCGACGTGGCGGCGTGGAACCTCACCAAGCTGGCGCAGACGCTGGTGCCGCTGATGTCGGTGGAAACCGCGTCGCAGGCGATCGGCGAATACCCTCAGGTGTTCGGCAAGGCCTATCTCGAACGCATGGCCGCCAAGTTCGGCCTGCCTCCGGGCAGCGAGACCGCCTCGCACGTGATGGATGCGCTGCAGCTGATGGCGCAGAACCACGTCGACTACACCATCTTCCTGCGCCGGCTGTGCGATTTTGACAGCAGCACGGGGGCAGCCAACGCGCCGCTGCGCGACCTGTTTCTCGACCGCGCGGCCTTCGACGCCTGGGCGGCGCGCTACGCCGCCGCGCTGCGCCTGCAGGGTTCAAATGACGCCGAACGCGCTGCGGCGATGCGCGCGGTCAACCCCAAGTACCTCCTGCGCAACCACCTCGCCGAAATCGCCATCCGCCGGGCTGCAGACGACCGCGATTACAGCGAGGTGAACCGCCTGCACACGCTGCTGATGCATCCATTCGACGAGCAGCCCGAACACGAGGCCTACGCCGCCGAACCGCCTGACTGGGCAAGGAAGATTGAGGTAAGCTGCTCTTCGTGAATCGCGCCCCCATCCTGCTCGCCTACCTGTTGACCGCCACGCTGCTCGCTGCCTGTGGCAGTCAACCGATAGCGCGCAAGGACGGCAGCAGCAGCGTACGCAGCTTCAGCATGAAGGAGCTGGCCAAGGGCGATGTCGACACGGTGATCGAAATCCACCAGCAGGAAGTCATCGCGATCCTCAGGACGCTCACCCTCAAGCTCTATCGCCGCAATCCCAACGAGTGGCGCAAATCCGGTTTTGCCAGCGCCGACGAAGCCGTCGCCGCCGTGTTCAAGCCGCTCGACCACTGGCATCTGGCGCCGCAGAAAAACCTCCCCTGGGAAACCGTCCTGCTCGAACCCTGGCGCGCCGATTTCAACGGCGACCGGGTGAAGGCCCTGATGAGCGGACTCCTGGTCATGCACATGGCGGCTTTTGGCCACAAGACCGAGTTCTACCTGCTGACCGAGGTGGACGCGCAGAAGCTCTACAACGCCGCGCGCAATACCGAGGCCGTGGTTTGGAAACTCTCCAGCGCCCGAGACGCGCAGGGCGAGCCGGTCCTGCTCTCCAACGGCGTCGACGGCAGCGGCGTTGCCAACCTCAGCTTCGAGCGCGAATTCGGCAAGCTGATCGGCATCCAGGACACGCTGGCGAAGATCATCGAGGACAAGAGCAATCGCGCGATCCGCTTCGGCGTCGTCAACGTCGCCAGCATGGTGTTCCTGCCGATCTGACCATGACGGCCGATCCCTACGCCCATTGCGCCACCCTTTCGCGCGACCAGTGGGCGTGGGAGTTCCTCCGCCGCAACCCCGACTACCAGCGCGACTACCGCGCCTTCATCGCGCTCTGGCGCGCACTCGAAACCGCCTACGGCGCCCC
>DAHWJK010000345.1:0-4565 GCA_027344185.1 Thiobacillus sp. | reverse complement strand
TGCAGCGACAGGCGCACCAGCGGACGCACGTCGGCGGCGAGGTGGCCGTCGGAACGCGCGATGAAGATCACTTCGTATTCGGAGGCGAGGCTCGCCATCACCTGTTTCACGCGCGGGTCCATCGCGCGCGCCTTCTTTTCCAGGCGTTCCAGCAGCGCAACCTTGGCCGGGTCGTCCAGGCTCGCCAGCGGGTCGACCGCGTTGTAGAGCAGGCGGCCTTCGCCGCGCTGCACCATGCCGACGCTGCGGTTCTGGCCGGCGCGCGCAATCGCGCGGGTGGCATCGGCGGCGGCGCCGAGCGCGTCGAGGCTGATGTCGTCGGAATAGGCGAAGGCAGTCTTCTCGCCGGAGATCGCGCGCACGCCGACGCCCTGGTCGATGTTGAAGCTGCCCGATTTGACCTGGCCTTCTTCCAGGCTCCAGCCCTCGGAACGGCTGTACTGGAAATACAGGTCGGCGTAGTCGACGTCGTGCGTGAGCAGGCGGCCGAACACGGGCGCCAGCTTGTCGGCGTCGAGCCCGTTCGGCGTCAGCAGGGTGGATTCGGCGGACTGGAACAACTGCTCGGCAGTCTGGATGGGAACGAAAGCGTCGCTGGGATTCATGGTGGGGAGTCCTGGGTTATTTGCTGGCGGGCTCGCGCTTGGCCGTTGCGCGGCGCTCCACCACATTGATCTGGATCTGCTCGCAGGGAATGAAGCGGTGCTGCAGCGCAGGCAGGCTTTTCCGCAGGCTGGCCTGGTAGGCCGAATTGATGTTGGCGATGACGACGCCGGACCCGCGCGGCAGGCGGTCGAGCACCACGCCCCAGGGATCGACGATCATGCTGTCGCCGTGGGTTTCGCGACCCGACAGGTGGTAACCGCCCTGCGCCGGCGCAATCACGTAGGCGAGGTTCTCGATCGCGCGCGCGCGGATCAGGGTTTCGAAATGCGCGCGCCCGGTGGTGGCTGTGAATGCCGACGGCACCACGATGATGTCGACGTCGGGCATGGCGCGATACAGCTCGGGAAAACGCAGGTCGTAACAGATCGACAGGCCGATGCGGCCGAACGGGCTGTTGACGACGACGACCTGGTCGCCCGGCTCGATCAGCTTGGCCTCCTGGTAGCGTTCGTTGCCGAGGTCGAGACCGAACAGATGGATCTTGTCGTAGCGTGCGACCTGCTTGCCGCGCTCGTCGTACACCAGGCAGCTGTTGCGCACCTTGTTCGCGACGCTGGCCTCCAGCGGCACCGATCCGCCGACCAGCCAGATCTTGTGCTTCTTCGCCATGCGCGACAGGAAGGCCTGGATCGGGCCATGGCCTTCGGCTTCCCGCGCCTTCACCACATAGCTGTCTTTCATCGCCATGATGCAGAAGAATTCCGGCAACACGATCAGGCGTGCGCCTTCCTCGACCGCCAGTTCGATCAGCCGTTCGGTCTCGGCCAGGTTGGCTGGCACATTGGGCCCGGACGCCATCTGGATCGCTGCCACGCGGATTGCACCGGCCTGAAGAGCGGGCTTTTTCACCTGCGCGCCTTTGCTCCGCGTCACGCTGGGCTTGGCTGGTTTTTTCGTCGTCATGTCGCTGCTTCCACGCTTACGGCTCCGACACCGGCGTGTCGGTTTTGGTTAATTTCCTGACATCGGGCGCCTGCCATGCCCCCGTCACCATATATTCCCGGCTGATGGCCTCCTCGAACGGATCGCGCAACAGCTTCTGCGCAGCCAGCGCGCCCAGCCCTGCCAAGGGCCCGCCGATCAGCGCACCCGCCACCGCCACGCCTTCGGACAGTTTCGGAATCACTTTCACCCGCAACTGCACGGATTCCTGGTTGAGGTCGGCCAGTCCGGACATGTTGACCTTGGCAGCCGGCCCCCGCATCCGGAAGTCATCGCTGTAGACCACCCCGCGCGCGATGCGCAGCGTGGCGTTGATGTCGTCGAAGGCATAGCCTTGATTGAAGATATCACGGAAATCGAAGTTGAGCCGGCGCGGCAGCGATTGCAGGCTCAACACGCCAAGCAGCTTGCCGGCACCGGGATTGACCTTGAGAAACTGCCCGCCCCGCGCCTTGAAATCGAGCTGCCCCGCCAGGGTGTCGAACGCGAAGTCTGCCGGCGAGCCCACCCAGGTGGCGTTGCCCTGTATCTCCACACTGCCGCGCCGCACCGCGTCGGGGTAATCGAAGCGGGCCAGAAACCGGCCCGCATCCACCACGCTCAGGTTCAGCTCTGCCCGGGTTTCGCTCTGCACGCCGGCGCGCCACAGGCCGTTCATGCGGAACACGCTGTCGGGATGCGTCAGCTGCAGGCTGTCGATCACCAGGCCCTGCGGCGCACCATGCGCCACCGCTTCGAGCCGCCCCATCGGGCGTGCCTGCAGGCGGAAGTCCTCGACCGTCACGTCCATGCGCGGGAAATTCTCGGCCCGCAGATTGACATGACCGCCCGCCACGTCGTCTGCCTGCGCCCGCTCCGGGATCGTCAGCACCCTGAATTGCGCCGATATCCGGCCGGCCTGCTCACCTGCGGGGCGATGGGTCAGCACGCCGTCGATCCCCTGCCCGGTCAGCTGGGTGCGCAAAATCCCGTTGCGGCTGCGGCCCTGCACGCGCACGTCCCGATACCGCCGTTCCAGCAGGTCGAGCGTCTCAAATCCCAGGTCGACGGCGGTCAGCGTCAAGCCGGTGCGCGCCTCGTTGCCTTCGGGCAGCAGGGCCAGCCAGCCCGATACGTCGAGCGCACGACCGCTGCCGGCCAGTCGCAGACCCGGCTCGGCCGGCAGCGTCGCCGGTGCGCCGAAGCGAATCTCGCCGCGCTCGAAATCTCCTGCCGCGTTGCTGCGCCAGACTGCGCTGGCCACCTGATCCATCTGTACCTCGACACGCTGCCGGCCGCCCTCGGCCACACGCACCACGCGCAACGGCATCGGCTGCGCGGCCGCCTTGGCCAGCGGTGCGGGCAGGCTGGAGCCCAGTCCGGTCAGATCCGATTCGACGCGCAGGCGCGCACCGGAAGCCAGCAGGTCGATGCGTCCCCGCCATTCCGTCTCGCCGCTCAGGTGTTTGCCCCAGGCCGGACCGATCCACGGCGTCATGCCGCGTGCAGTGGCGCGGCCCTGCGCCAGGATCTGCACGTCGCCGTTGCGGGTGGCGGCATCGACGCGCAGTGGACCGCCAAGGAACTGGGCCACGAGATTGCGTGCCGTCACGCCGTCTCCGGTGAAATCGATGTCGCCGCGCGCCCGGTCGACTCGCGACAGGCCGGGCGGGAACAGGGTATTGTCGAGAAAGGACAAGCGCCCCTGCAACGTGGTGTCGCGACTGTGCCGCAGCGGCACATGCAATTTCAACGCAAGCCGCATCGGGCCGGTGCCGTCGAGGGTGTCGGTAAAACCCCGCAAGCGTTTGCCCACCGGGCTGGCATTGGCAAAGCGGATGAAATCCTGGATCGGGCCGTTGGCCTGACCCTCGATGTGCAGTTCTTCCTCGTGATGAATCAGATCCGGAATCGACGCTTTCACCGGTGCCAGCGCCACGCCGTAGATGCGCGCCCGGGTCGCCGTCAATTCCATCTGCTTGCCGTGGAACAGCAGGTTCGCTTCGATATCCTCGATGCGCGGCCAGTCGGCAATGTAGTCGATTACCGCCCCCTTGATCGGCGCCTCGAAGCGGAACACGCCCTCGCCCGGCTCGAACGGAAACTTCGTCAGATCGCCCTTGAGCGTCATCCGTGCCGCGTCCGAGTGCCCGGCGACTACGCCCCGCTTGACCCAGTTGTAAGTGTGGTCGCCGATCTTGCGCGGAAAATAGCGGTGTGCAGCCGCACCGTCGATATGGCTCAGTCGCGCCTCCAGATCGGCAACGCCGGGCTGGCCCGCGATCAGTTCGTAGTGGCCCTTGATGGCGGCCGTCAGGTCGGCATTGGAAAAATCCAGCGCATCCAGCGTCAGCCGATGGCCGCGTGCCGATTTTTTCCAGCTGCCGCGTGCCTGTACCCGGTCGAACGCGAACGACGGCTCACGGAACCATTCGGGCAGGCTCAGGCCGAACCGGCCGGCGTCGATCTCGAACGCGCCGGCACGCGCATCGCCTTCGATGCGCCCGGTCAGATTGGCCAGCCCAGGCAGGCCCTCGGTGGCCGCGATCCCCACGCCGCTGACGTGGGCTGCCACCTCGAAGTTGTCGAGCCCCGGCTGCGCGCCGGTCCAGCGCAGCCGCAGGGTGTCGACGCGGCCCTTCGGTTGCATGGCCTGCAGTCGCGCGCGCAACGCCGCATCCATCGGCAGGGTCGGCAGCATCGCCCGCCAGTCGCCCAGCCGGAATGCCTGCGCGGTGATTTCATGCGCGCGCGCATCCCAATACAGGCCGGCATTGAAGGGATGGCCGAGTGCGGCACCCGGCGGTGCCAGACGGAGGTTTTCGAACGTCACCCGCTGCCCGTCCGCGTCGCGGGCCCAGCGGGCATTGCCGCGCGCCTGCGCAAGCCGCAGCGGGGGCAGGCCCTCGCCCAGCACGGTTTCGATCGATCGCAGATCGAAGTCGACGTTCGCTGCGGCCAGCTTTCCCGCGGCCATG
>DAHWJK010000329.1:0-22027 GCA_027344185.1 Thiobacillus sp. | reverse complement strand
TTCATTCCGGAGGGCTACGGCGACGCGCGCACCGGCCTGCTGCCGGCGCCGTCGCTGCCGATGACTGCGTTCGAGCCGCTCATGCCCGGCACGCCGGCGGTGGGCTACGGGGCCAACCTGACCGCGTTCCAGCAGGCGGTGCCGACGGCCGGGTTTTTCAACATGCGCGCCGACGAAGACGGCACCGCGCGCCGCATGGGCCTGGTCCAGCCGTTTGGCGACGGCTATTACGTATCACTGTCGGTGTCGTCGCTGCAGGTGGCGTTCGGCGGCGATCCCGTGCTGGCGGGCGTCGACCGGCGTTCCATTCTCGGCCGCGAATACGTCTCGCCCTGGCTCGAAGTCGGCGGCATCCGGCTGCCGCTGGACATCGACGGTGGCGTGCATGTGCCGTATCGCGCCGGCGCGCCGTTCCCCTATATCTCGGTGGCCGACGTGCTGTCCGGCAAGGCCGCGCTGGACCAGCTTGAAAACCGCATCGTGCTCTTGGGGTCGACCGCGCCCGGGCTGGCCGACCTGCGCGTCACGCCCTTTTCCAATGCGTTCCCGGGCGTCGAGATCCACGCGCATTTGATCGCCGGCATGCTCGACGGCACCACCCGCGTCACGCCGCCGTGGTCGGACGACGCGCGCCTCGTGGCCGTGCTGCTGCTGGGCGCGCTGCTGACGGGGGTGCTGCTGCGCTTCGGCCCGACCATTGGTCTCGCGGCCGTCGTTGCTCTGCTCGCTCTGCTGCTGGCCGCCTACGGCGCAGCCTGGACACGCTTCATGGTGATTCCGATGGCGGCGCCGATGCTGACGCTGCTCGGCCTGTACGCGCTCAACACCGCCTACGGCTTTTTTGCCGCCACGCGCAGCAAGCGCCAGATCACCAAACTGTTCGGCCAGTACGTGCCGCCGCAACTTGCAGCCGAGATGAGCCGGAATCCGGCGCACTACACGATGGAAGGGCAATCGCGCGACATGACTGTGCTGTTTTCCGACATCCGCGGCTTCACTAATTTTTCCGAGAAACTGCCGCCGGCCGAACTGGCCGAAGTGCTGAACGCCTACCTGTCGACGATGACGCGGATCATCCAGCAGCACCAGGGCACCATCGACAAGTACATCGGCGACGCCGTCATGGCGTTCTGGAACGCGCCGGTGGACCTGGCCGACCATGCCGCCCGCGGCGTCGCCACCGCGCTCGACATGCAGGCCGCGCTGCCCAAGCTGAACGAGGATTTTGCCGCGCGCGGCTGGCCCGAGGTCAAGATCGGCGTCGGCGTCAACACCGGGCGCATGAGCGTCGGCAATATGGGCTCGGAATTCCGCATGTCCTATACCGTGATGGGTGACGCAGTGAACCTGGGCTCGCGCCTCGAAGGGATTACGAAACAATACGGCGTCGGCATCCTCGCCACCCAGCCCACCGTCGACGCCGATCCGCAGCATGCCTTCATGAAGGTCGACGATGTGCGGGTGAAAGGCAAGGAAACCCCGGTCGCGATCTACGAGCCGCTGGGGCCGAAGGATGGGCTGGATGAAACGCTGCGACAACAGGCCGCCGAATTCGAAGCCGCCTATGCCGCCTACCAGAAGCAGGACTGGGCCGCCGCCGAAGCCGCGCTGCAGACGCTCAATGCCAGCGCCCCGCGTCCGCTGTACGATGTCTACCTCGAGCGCATCGCGCATTTCCGCGAAGTGCCGCCGCCCGCAGACTGGGACGGCGTATTTGTCTACACAACTAAATAAGTACGACAATAAAACAATGAAATTCACCATCCTCGGCTGCAGCGGCGGCATCGGCAGCGGGCGCCACACCACCTGCTTCAAGGTCGACGACGACGTGCTGATCGACGCCGGCAGCGGCATCACCACGCTCGACTTCCAAGCCCTGGTGAAGATCGACCACGTCTTCCTCACCCATGCCCACCTCGACCACGTGCTGGGCTTGCCCCTGCTGCTCGACAGCGTCGGCGACATGCGGCCCGAGCCGGTGACCGTCCACGCGCTGCCCGAAGTGCTGGACGTGCTGGCGAAGCATCTTTTCAACTGGAACCTGTGGCCGGACTTCCGCGAAATCCCCAGCACGGATGCGCCGTGGCTGCGCTTCGCGCCCCTGGCGCTGGGCGAAGCCTTCACCCTCAACGGCCGCACCTTCACCCCGATGCCGGCGAATCACGTCGTGCCCGCGTGCGGCCTGCACGTCGCCACCGCAGCGGGCAGCCTGGTCTTCAGCGGCGACACCACGCACAGCGATGCCTTCATCCAGGCGCTCAACGCCATTCCCGACCTGCGCCACCTCATCATCGAAACCTCGTTCGAAAACGCCCTGGTCGAAGTCGCCAAGGCGTCGAAGCATCACTGGCCGGATTCGCTGGCGGCGGAGCTGCAGAGCCTGACCGTAGAGCCCGAGGTGTGGATCACGCATCTGAAGCCGGGCAACGAGTCGGCGATCATGAACGAGTTACGTGCGGCTGCGCCGGGGTGGGGCGTGGAGGCGTTGATGCAGGGGCAGGTGATCGAGGTGGGGGAATAGGCGGAGAAAAATAACGAGTCTGAACGGATCCCATTGACTTCGTTAACCCAGCTGACTTTTAACTAAATCATGCTTACTCTGTTTAAGATTATTTTGGGCCCTATGTTATTGCTGCAGGCGCTTTGGCTCAGGCGAACTGCTTTGCGCCTGCCGGAGGCTGCTGGTCCCCGATATGGTTTGGAGGGAACGGCTGGGAATTCGTCAAAACCTCTTCGTATTCTTGTGGTTGGTGATTCCTCAGCCGCGGGTGTAGGAGTGGACGAGCAGTCCCAAGCATTGGCACAGCCTGTTGCTCAACTCCTAGCGGATAAAACAGGTCGACCAGTTGCTTGGCAATTAGTAGCGAAATCCGGTATCAACACTAAAGAAGCAATTGAACTGCTTTTGAACTGCGACCTTGGCCCGGTTGATTTTTTGGTTACTGCAGTGGGAACGAATGACGTAACCTCCCAACGTGCACCAACCCAGTTCCTGCAGGATTATGCCCGTTTGGTAAAGAGCCTGCGGCATCGAACTGGCGCACTTGGACTTGTGGCCACAGGATTGCCACCGCTACGCATTCTGCCAGCTGCACCGCATCCCCTACGATGGTATTTGGGTCGTTATGCTGCACGATTGGACCGCATGCTCAAGGACTGGATTGATCAAGACATCATGGCACGCTACGTTTCGCTGGAATGGGCGGCCAAACCACTCGAGATGGCACGCGACCGATTCCACCCTGGACTCGGGCAGTACCGCCAGTGGGCTGAGCTAGTGTCAGAGCAAATCTTGGATCTACTGAGGCGAATACCTATTCCCCAAGTTGAATCGAGTTGTTCATTTAATACAGAGCTAAGTCAGAAATAAGTTTAATTGACAGCGCATGAGAGAAAATTGAAGACAATCGAGTTTATACAACCGATTTACACATTCCATATCGATTCTGGGCAGCATGTCAGCAACATCGCTTATATAAATTGGATGGAAATTGGTCGGTTGAAATTACTGGATTCCGCTGGGCTCCCGGTTCATCGCATCATCGAGCATGGCTTTATTCCAGTGCTCACCAGAACCGAGATTAACTATAAACAACCCTTGGTACTAAGTGACGAAGAAGTTAAGGTTACCCTCTGGATTTCCGATCTAAAGCGTATTTCCGCCACGTTGATATTTAATTTCTTAAATCAACGAAATGAGTTGGTTGCTGATGGTGTGCAAACCGCGCTTTTTGTCAACGTTGATAACCAGCGCCCTTATAAACTTCCTATTGAAGACAGGGCTCGCTTTGAGCCTTATGTTAGAACGAGCTTTGCCACACGTGAGTGACACAAGTTACTTATAACCACGTTGAAAGACGCTACCCTTAGCTGGACAGATCGACCCCATCTCAAAATCGCAATTCAACTCAAACGGATTGCGAGTCTAGGTAGTCTGGCTCGGCTTCTTGGCTTCGGGGGTTGCAGTGCTTTCGACAGGCTGAGCCAGCCGCAGGAAGGCAGCCAGTTCCTCCACCCAACGCAGTTTTTCCTCGGCCGGCAGCGCGCGAAACGCGCGCAGCCGTTCGTCGCTGACGTGATAGGTGCGGTTGCCGCGGTCAAAAGGCATGCTCAGGATTCCTTGAGGCGCTTGAGATGCTCGATGTCCGCAAGGTCGATCGGACGGCCGACGGCCTGTTTTAGCGCAATCAGGTCGTCGATGGAGGCGACCACGATGGGCACATTGCCCGCCTGAAAAGTGACTGCGCGGTTGCGCATGTGCGCATAGTCAACCGGCGGATAGAGCAATACATCCAGCGTCACGCCGGACAGGCCGGGCGCTCGCAGTGCAAAGGCTTCAAGATTGCGTTCACGATGCCACTGCGCCAATTGGCCGAGATCGGACAAAGTATCCAGCGGAACCGGCAGTACCGGCGTCATGCCCAGTTCGCGCGCCATTTCCACCAGCGAAGATAGATTGCCGGGCGTCATGGCCACCGTCACGTCGATATCCATCGTCGCCCGCTCGATGCCATGCAGCGAAATCGCCAGACCGCCGATCAACACATAATCGACACGGCGATTGAGGGCGGAAAAAAGGTCTAGGTAGAACATGGGGGAATTCTACTTGAACGCGCATGCAGCGCAGGCAGATAGCAGAATCAAGGGGGCCAGGTCGAATTGCTTCTGAGAAAACCCGCACGTCCCCAATAGCTTGATCATACCCGCGAAGCTGGCATCAACCGATTCGCGTCGCGAAACGCGCCAGTTCGGTTTCAAACGCTTCCGCACTCAAGCCTTCGTACGCCTCCCTGCTGAACAGCGTGACGGCCCCGGCCATTTCGCTCCAGCCGTAGCCGCGGCTCTGCGCGTTCAACGCCTTGCTGTCCTGCGGGACGCGGGCGACAAGGTGCAGGCAGTCCTTGCTGTAGATCAGGTTGTAGGGGGTGTTCTGCGCGTGCAGGCGATCGATTTCGATCCAGGCATCGGCGGGTTCGGTAAAGCGCCGGCAGGGCAGCGGATACGTCGCGCTGCCGCCGTTGTGGACAAAACGCGGATCCTGTACCGGCAGCGGATCGGTCTGGACGAAGCTCTGGAAATGCAGGTGGTTGACCGAGGCGCCGGCGCCCAGGCTGTTGTAGCCGAGGCAGAGGCCGCGCATGCCGGCATGCGCGCACAGGTGCCAGGCCCAGCCGTGCAGTTCGGGGGTGAGCATTTGCGGCAATTCGCGCATGGGCTCGGGCACCAAGAGACCATGCAGGCGGGCGAACGGGAATTTGTTGTACAGCAGGCGTGCCGGTTTGCCGGCGAGCGGGCCTTCCCACAGCGCTTCCTTCTCGAGGAAGGGCTTGTTGAAATGGAAGCCGGCGGGGTCGAAGGGACGCAGCAGGCCTTCAAATGTCTGGACGCTGCTGCGCGCCGGACGCAGCGCGCGGAGGGGGTTGAACATCAGTTCCCAGGGGCCGGCGCGGCGGCTTTCCAGAGGCGCCAGGTGCTCCAGACCGATCGCCAACAGCTTCTGAAAAACCAGCACGTCGTCGTCCGGCTCGTCGAGTGGCTGGCCGGCCCGCAGCGCTATCGTGATGCGCTCGGCGAGTTCGGCATGGCGCGCCGTCAGGGCTGGCGCGAGTTGCGCCCATAGCCGGCTATCGTAGGCAGCATTGGCCAGCACGAGGATGTAGACGCCGAGGCCGCGATGGTTTAGCAGCATGGCGGCGAGCCCGTCGGCAAAGCGCTGTTGCAAAGCTGAGGATGAGTTGAACGGGGACATGCGGCCGGCCACGACGGTGAGGAATCCCGTATGGTGCCACCCCGCCGGTGCAGCGGGCATTCAGGTTTTTTGTGCCGTGCGCGGTGCGGTTTATAGATCGCCGTTGGCGCCGGCGCGCATCACGCTGTCCATCTTTTCGCGGATCGAGAAGAAGCCGCTGCGCAGTTCCGGGCGTCATGCCGAGCTGCTTGCCGGCGAGGTTGAGCCAGGTGATGTCCCAGTCCAGCATCAGCACCCAGATGTTCATGTCGGCGTCTTCCATCACGGCGATGCGGCAGGGAAAGAACACGACCATCTCGGGCAGGACTTTCAGCCGCTCGCGGCCGATGGCGATGTCGCAGAAGCTGAGGATCTCGACGCGCGGGGCGTCCATGTCGCCGAGCACAGACCGGAAATCCCGCCACATGGCATTGTTGCCGACGAACTTGAGATCGACCTTGTTGGCACGCAGCATCATCGACTGCACCACGTCGTCGAAACTGAGCCCCGACTTTGCCTGGTACTTGATCGCGAAATGGTTCACGCCTCGCGCGCATCGACCTGCATCATGTTGCCGACCACCGGCATGGTCATCTGCAGCCAGCGCTGCCTTTACTCGAGGGAGAGGACGCGGCTCATCGGGTAGTCGCGGTAGGGCGGCGGCATGCCCTGCTGGACGAGCACGGGGCCGTAGGGCGTGGGGGTGATATCGAGCCAGCCCTGCAGGTCTGGCGTGTCTGACGGAGCCGGCGGCGGGTCTGAAGCGAAGGCCGGCTGGCCGAGGGCGCCACAGGCAAGGGCGGACAAGAGCATGCGTATCGTGGGCGTGCCACCGGGTTGCGTTGTTATTATCCTGGCAGGCCGTCAATGCGCCGAGCGGGCGCGCATGCGGGCGTCCAGCGCCGCCAGCTCGGCGGCGGCGGCATCGAAGTCGCCGCCCTGCACATGGCTTTCGATGCGCGCGGCCCCTTCGCGGACGACGGTGGCCATCACGCTGGCGGCGGCGCCCTTCAGCGCATGGGCTTCCCGGCGACAGGCGGTGCTGTCGCCCTGCGCGATGGCATCCTTCAACACGGCCAGACTGGCTTCGGTGGTGCTGTGAAATGTCGCTTCCAGGTCGTTGACCAGGGCGGGGTTGCCTGGATAACGCGCCTCCAAGGCCGCGCGGTCGAGCAGCGGCACGGGCGGGACCGGCACGATCTTGGGCAGCCACTGCATCAGCAGGGCCACCAGCGCGGCTTCGGTATACGGCTTGCTCATGTAGTCGTTGGCGCCGGCTGCCAGACAGGCCTCGCGGAACCCGCTGCTGGCGTTGGCGGTAAGCGCGATGACGGGAATGCGGCTGACTTCGCCGGCCATGCAGCGAATTCTGCGGGTGGCTTCGAGGCCGTCCATTTCCGGCATTTGCCAGTCCATCAGCACCAGGTCGAAGTGTTGCTTTTCCAGCAGGTCGAGCGCCTGCTGGGCGCTGGCTGCCACGGTGTGCTGCAGGCCCATCTCGCGCAGCTGGTGGGCCAGCACTTTCTGGTTCACCGGGTGGTCTTCCACCACCAGGATGTGCCCGCGCAGCTGCACCGACGCGTGCGACGGCAGCTCGACCAGCGGCAGCGAAGTGGCTGGCAGGCACAGCGCCAGCGTGAAGCAGCTGCCTTTGCCCGGCGCGCTGTCGACCGTGAGCTGGCCGCCCATCAAGCCGGCCAGCTGGCTGCTGACGGCCAGTCCCAGGCCGGTGCCGCCATAGTGACGGGTGGTGGACGAGTCCGCCTGCGAGAAGGCCTGGAAGAGACGCGACCGGGCTTCGCTGCTGATGCCGATGCCGCTGTCCTGCACGCTAAAGCGGCATTCGATCGCATGGTTGAGGGCGTCGAACTGGGCACGCAAGGTGACGCCGCCCGATTGCGTGAACTTGATCGCATTGTCGACCAGGTTGAGCAGGATCTGGCGGATGCGGGTGGGGTCGCCGAGCAGGGCGTCGGGTGCCGGATCGGGCACCTCCAGCGTCAGGGTCAGGTTCTTTTCCATCGCGCGCGCCTGGAACAGCGAGACCACGTCCTGCGCCAGCGCAACCGGGGAGAATGCCACCTCCTCGATGGCCAGCTTGCCCGCCTCGATTTTCGAGAAGTCGAGGATGTCGTTGATGATGGTGAGCAGGCTTTCCGCCGAGCTTTTCAGCGTGGCGGCGTACTCGCGCTGGCGGCCGTCGAGCGGGGTTTTCAGCAGCAGCCCGCTCATGCCCAGGATGCCGTGCATCGGCGTGCGGATTTCATGGCTGACGTTGGCGATGAATTCAGACTTGGCATGCGCCATCTGCAATGCGGCTTCGCGCGCGGCTTCCTTCGCGGCTTCGGCGGCGCGGCGCTCGGATACGTCGCGCATGATCGCCTGGATCACCGGGCGCCCCTCCAGCTGCATCGCATGCATGGCGATTTCGGCCGAGAAGGTGCTGCCGTCGAGGCGACGCCCCTGCCAGTCCATCACCGCATGGCCTTCCTGCTTGGCGCGCGCAATCGCCAGCATCGCATGGTCGTAGGCGGACAGGCCATCGGCCTGGACCGGCGTGCCGAGCTGCGCAATCGGCATCTGCAGGAAGGTGTCGACCGAGTCCATGCCGAACATCGACAGCGTGGCCAGGTTGCAGTCGGTAAAGCCCTGGTCGTCGAGTACCACGACCGCGTCGGAATTGGTTTCGAACAGCGTCTGGTATTTCTGCTTTTCGGTGTCGAGCTGGCGCGTCTGCGTCAGCATGCGGCGGCTCACCAGCAGCGCGACCAGCACCGCCAGCGCGGTGGCGATGATGCCCAGCAGCAGCATCAGGTTGCGCGTGGCCTGGTAGGCGGCGAAGGTGTTCTTGAGTGCGGTTTCGTTGTCCTCGCGCTGCAGGCTGGTCATGTTGTCGAGCGCCGCGACCAGACGGTCCTGCAGCGGAATGGCCTCTTCCTGCAGCAGCGTCAGCGCGCCGTAGTTGTTCTCGTCGAGCGCAGCCTCGACCACGCTGAACATCACCGGCTGGTTCAGGACGATGACGCTGTCGATCTCCTGCATCAGCTGCTTCTCTTCCGGCGTGGTGAGCATGGACACAAGCAGCGCGCGGTCCTTGGCGTAGCGCTCGCCGAACTGCTGGAACTTCATGAACATTGCGTCTTTTTCCCACGGATCGATCGACACCACGATGTTGTGCATCAGCATGGCGCGATCGCGCAGGGTGTCGCGCATCTGCGAGGCCAAGCGGGTCTTGACGTTGTTGACCGACACCACGTTTTCAAGCTCGGTATTCAGTTGCGCCATCTGGGTGACGCCGAGTCCGATCACCGCAACCATCAGCAGCATGGCTGCGGAAAAACCGAAGCCCACATTGAACAGCAGGCCGCGCAGCGGGGAGGGCACCATGGGCGAGGACATGGCCTTACTCGCGCCGGAATGCCACCACGTGGTCGACAGCCAGCTTGATGCCGATGCGCTCGCCGATGGCGTGGTTGTGGTGCGAAGGCACCAGCGACAGCGCACGCTGCCCGCTCGGCAGCTTCAACGTGTAGAGGAATTCGGCGCCGCGGAAGGCCTTGTTCTCGACTTCGGCCAGCATCAGGCTGTCGTCGTCGTGGACGATATCGTCGGGCCGCAGCAACACATCGACGTGACAACTGCGCACGCATTCGTCGCAGCCGCTGGCGTCGCACTCGACCGGGATGTGGCCGTTCAACACACCGAGTTCGATTTCCACCTGGTGGTCGTTGATGACTTCGCCGGTGACCAGCGCGCCCTGGCCGACGAAGTCGGCGACGAAGCGGTTGACCGGCTCGTGATACAGGTTGTAGGGCGTGTCCCACTGCTGGATACGGCCCTCATGCATGACGCCGACCCAGTCGGCCAGCGAGAACGCCTCGTGCTGGTCGTGGGTGACGATCAGCGCAGTGGTCGCTTCGCGTTTGAGGATGTCGCGCACTTCGATCGACAGGCGTTCGCGCAGTTCGACGTCGAGGTTGGAGAACGGCTCGTCCATCAGGATCAGCCGCGGCCGCGGCGCCAGGGCGCGAGCCAGCGCAACGCGCTGCTGCTGGCCGCCGGACAGCTGGTGCGGGTACTGGTCGGCGTGGCCGGCGAGACCCACCAGTTCCAGCAGCTCGTCGATGCGCGCCTGCCTGGCTTGCGGGGAAACGTCGCGCAGACCGAAGCCGACGTTCTTCGCCACCGTCAGGTGCGGAAACAGCGCGTAGTCCTGGAACACCATGCCGACGCGGCGCTTTTCGGCGGGTAGCATCCAGCCGGGGCGGCTGACGACTTCGCCGCCGATGCGGATTTCGCCGCTCTGGATCGGCTCGAATCCGGAAATGCAGCGCAGCGCCGTGGTCTTGCCGCAGCCTGACGGGCCGAGCAGGCAACCGATCGCACCTTCGGGCAGGTTGAAGGAGAGGTCGGCGATGATTTTCCGTTTGCCGTACGACTGCGAAACGGAATCGAGGATCAATTCAGCCATGGGGGCTCAGTCATGCGGGCGCGGTCCGCGCCAGGTCAACAGGATGATCGGAATGATACCGGCAATGACAATGGCGAGTGAAGGCAGGGCGGCGCGTTCCCATTCGCCCTCCGAGGTCATTTCGAAGACACGTACGGCCAGCGTGTCCCAGCCGAACGGGCGGGTCATCAGCGTGATCGGCATTTCCTTCATGATGTCGACGAAGGCGAAGGTGGCGGCGGTCAGGAGGCTGGCGCGCAGCATGGGCAAATGCACCCGGGTCAGCAGACCGGCGGCGCCGGTGCCGAGGTTGCGCGCGGCCTCGTCGACGTTGCGGGTGATGCGGTGCAGACCGCTCTCGATTGGGCCGAAGCCCACCGCGAGAAAACGCACCAGGTAGGCCAGCAGCATCACCAGCAGCGTGCCCTTGAGGATTTCGTTGCCGTCGTAGCCGAACCCGGCGCGGCCGATATCGATCAGCCAGTTGTCGAGCGCTGCCACCGGTATGAACAGGCCGACCGCCAGCACCGCGCCGGGAAAGGCATAGCCCAGCGTGGCCAGGCGCTGCGTCCACATCATCGCGGCGCCGGGGCGCTGGCGGCCGGCATAGGCCAGCAGCAGCGCCACGGTCACCACCAGCAGCGCGCCGATGCCGGCAAGCAGCACCGAATGCCAGGCGAAGGCCCAGTAACGGCTGTCGAGGTCGACGTCAATAACCTCGCGCGTCCACAGCGCCAGCTGAATCACCGGGATCAGGAAGGCGATCGCCAGTACCGTACCGGCATACAGAAAGGCGAGCGTCGCCAGCGCGGGTGGCAGCTTGATGCGACGCTGCGCGGCGCTGCGGCCCACGGTGGTGTAGCGCATCTGCGTACGCGAGCGCTGCTCGAACACCACCGCGACCAGCACGAACAGGATCAGGATCGACGCCAGTTGCGCCGCTGCCGCCAGCGAAAACAGGCTGTACCACGCCTTGTAGATGGCGGTGGTGAAGGTGTCGTAGTTGAAGATGGCCATGGTGCCGAAATCGGCCAGGGTTTCCATCAGCGCCAGCATCAGGCCGGCGGCGATCCACGGCCGCGCCATCGGCAGCGCCACCCGGAAAAAGCCCTGTGTGCGGGAGAGGCCGAGCGATTGCGCCGCTTCCAGCGCGATCGCGCCCTGGGTGGCGAAGGCGTTTTTCGCGATGAGATACACATAGGGATAGAGCGCGAGCGACATCACCAGGATGACGCCGCCACGCGAGCGGATCTCCGGCACGCGGGTGATGTCCCAGTCTTCGCGCAGCCAGGTCAGCAGCGGCCCGGTGAAATCCAGTAGGCCGATGGCGACAAACGCAGTGACGTAGGCGGGCAGGGCCAGCGGCAGCAGGAGCGCCCAGTCGAACAGGCGGCGGCCGGGAAATTCGCACATCGCCGTGAGCCAGGCCAGCGATACGCCCAGCACGGAAACGCCGAGCCCCACGCCGAGCACCAGCCACAGCGTGTTGCCTACCAGTTCGGGCAGCACGAATTCGGTCAGGTGGGCGAGGATGTCGCCCTCGACCTGAGCGAACGATGAAAATGTGACGACGACCGGCACCAGCACCAGCGCGGCCACCGCGAGCGCATACAACATCCATCCACCGGGGCCTGTGCGGGCGTCAGGTAAAACAAAAACGCCCGCTGAGGGCGTTTTTGCAGGGGCAACCAGAATGTCTGACAAGAGGGCCTTTTACTTGTAGTTGGCGCGATCCATCAATTTTACGGCCTTGGTCTGCAGGCTGCCAGCCTCTTTCACGTTGATCAGGTTCTGCTTGAAGTTGCCCCAGGCCGCGACCTTCGCATCCGGTTTCACCCTGGGGTTGACGGGGTATTCCAGGTTGACGTCGGCGAACTGGTTCTGCGCCTTCTCGGACGACAGCCATTCGATCAGCTTCTGGGCGCCGGCGGGGTTCTTGGCGTGGCGGGTGACGCCGGCGCCCGAGACGTTGACGTGCACGCCCGCGGTCTCATTCTTCAGACCCTGGTTGGGCCAGAAGATCGCCAGCGGCAGGGTCGGATTCTTCTCCATCAGACGGCCGAAGTAATAGGTGTTGACCAGGGTGACGTCGCACTGGCCGGCGGCCACCGCTTCCATCGCCTTGGTATCGTCCGGGAAGGGCGACGTCGCGAGGTTGGCGACCCAGCCGCGGACGATGTCCTCGGTTTTGCTTTCGCCGTTCTCATAAATCATCATTGCCACCAGGCTCTGGTTGTAGACCTTTTTCGAAGTGCGCAGGCAGAGGCGACCTTTCCATTTCGGATTGGCAAGATCCTCGTATGTCGACAGGTCGGCGGGTTTCACCTTGTTGGTGTTGTAGACCAAAGTGCGAGCGCGCACCGACAGCCCGAACCACTCGTTGCCGGGGTCGCGCAGGTGGGCAGGCACGTTGGCCAGCAGGGTTTTCGACTGGATCGGGCGCAGGAGGCCTTCTTCCGACGCCTGCCACAGATTGCCGGCGTCCACCGTCAGCAACACATCGGCGGGGGTGTTCTTGCCTTCGGCTTTCAGCCGCGCCATCAGCGGGCCTTCCTTGTCGGTGATGAACTTGACCTGCACCCCGGTGTCGCGGGTGTAGGCGTCGAACAGCGGTTTGATCAGCTGTTCGTTACGGGCGGAATACACAACCACCTCTTCCGCAAGAGCGGGCAGGGCAGCGGCGGCAAGCGCCAGTACGGCAAGCAGTCGGGTCGGTTTCATGTCGGGCTTCCTGAAGGATTGGGTTATTCGTAATCGTACTAAAAATGAGAACGGTTATCAATAACTAAAATAAAAATTTCAGCCGGATATTCCGGGTCTGGATTCAGGGCCGCTCAAACTGGATCTGGATCATCAGTTCGCCCTCGAACAGCGCATCCAGCCCGATCCGTCCCGGCGCTTCCTCGAACTTGAAGCCGGGCTGGGGCGAGGGGGACATATCGATCAGGGTGAGCTGCTCGGCGGGGTAATCGACCGCCAGCGACACCCGCATCGGGTAGTAACCGTCGAGAAACTTGCGCATGTAGGGGCCGCTGAGCAGGTTGTAATAGCCGTTGCCGTTATGGCGCAGGGCCCGGGTCTGCGCCGACAGGCACAGCTGCGCGCCCCGCTTGATGTTGCGCAACTGTACGCTGGCGCCCTCGATCCAGGCGTCGGCGATGCGGCTGAAGCGTTCCACCTTGAGATCTCGCACGAAGCCCTCGCGGAAGGTGATCTGCGCGCGCTCGACCGCGTCAAGATTTTCGTGGCATTGCGACAGATGGACCCAGCCGGAACTGAGGCTGTCGGCGTCGATACGGATCTGATTCTGGTGGTGGTGAAAGCGCTTGACCGGCACGGTTTCCAGGAACTGCAGGCTGCCCTCGTTGACCGAGGCGGCGCTTTCGAGCTCCATGTCGAGTTGGGCGTGGGCGGGGCTGAAGCCCAGCAGGGACAACAGCAGCAACCCGCGTCCGAGTAGCAGAAACGGCGGCCTACTCGCTGAAGAGCGCATCCTGCGGCTGGGTGGGCGCGGCGTCGGCGACGCGTCGAGCGCCATCGTAGCGTTCGCGCCAGTAGCGGTCGCCGAGATTGGACACCATGACGGCGCCGGTGCGGCTGCTCGCGGCATGCACAAAACGGTTATCGCCGAGGTAAATGCCGACATGGGAGTACGCGCGGTTGAGGGTATTGAAAAAGACCAGATCGCCCGGCTGAAGTTCGGCTGCGGCGAGCGGCTGGCCGATTTCGCTGATGGCGCGGGTGTCGCGCGGCAGCGTCATCCCGGCGGCGTGCCGGAACACATGGCCGACAAAACCGCTGCAATCGAGTCCGGTGGCGGGCGAGGTGCCGCCCATGCGGTAGGGACTGCCGACCAGGCTGACGGCGTAGATCGGAATGTCGGCAGCGGGGGTACTGGCGCGGGCGGGCAGCGCCAGCGGCAGGCTCAGCAACAATAGCAGTGCGGCACTTTTCATGGGCTTGGGCAATCTGCTCTATATTGAAAGCGAAAACGGCCATCTGCCGTGAAACTTGATTGCGAGGAATTCACCATGCACGACGCGCCTTCCACCGTTACCGACGAAACCAGTATCCCTGAAACCACGCAACTTGCGCAATGGCACGATGAGGCGGCCTCGGCGGCTTCCGAACCCGACCTGCGCGAACGCGTGCGCGAGCTGACAACGCGCGCGCTGCACGATCGCCGCATGTCGCTGCAGGAAGTGCGGGCGATCGTCGGCGCGATCACCGCCGGCGTCGGCGACGGCCTCGTCTCGCGCGGCGGTGAAATTCGCGATGGCCTGAAGCAGGCCGTGTCCGGCCTCGACGAAGCCATCGGCAGCGCGGCACAGGCAGTCTCCTACACGCTGCGCGAAGCCGCCGAAGAAGGCCGCGCCTTCAAGGACACCGAACTCAAGGCCCGCCTTGAACAACTGCGCGACCTTGAAACGCAACTGGTCGACACCCTGAAGCTGACCGCCCGACAGTCCGGCGGCAAGCTGAAGGAGGAGCTCGACCTGCTGAGCGAACACCTGAAGCGCAGCGGCACCCGCACCGGCGAACAGGTGCGGGATGCGCTGCGGCAACTGGCGGGCGGCGTGAAAACCAGCGCCGCGGCAGGCCGTAGCGGGATCGGCGAGTCGGCCTCGGTGGCGGTCGATCGCCTGTCGCGGGTGGCCAGCGGCGTGCTCGACGCCGTGGCCGATTCGCTCAAGCGGCAAAGCGAGCGCCTGCGTTCCTGATTCCAGCGATTGGGGTTTGCCGCGAGCAAAGGCGTGCCCTTGCGGGTACTGCGGAGTCGTTGCCGCTTTAGCGGCTTACGAATCCGGCGTGCCCCTTGCGGGTAAACTCCCGGCATGACCACTCATAAACGATAACCATGCTCTGGGAAACCCTTTCGGTCGTACGCGACCTGCCGCGACTGCACGAAATCGCATCGGTCCTGATCCGCTACGGCTGGGGCGACCTCGTGCGCGTGCTGGGCATCAGCGGCGTGCTCGAACGCGCCGGCCGCGTGCTGCACTGGCAGCATGCCAGCGAAATCTCTCAGCTCGAGCCGCCAGTCCGAATCCGCCGCGCGCTGGAAGA
Organism: Thiobacillus sp.; assembly: GCA_027344185.1. Classification (GTDB taxonomy): domain Bacteria; phylum Pseudomonadota; class Gammaproteobacteria; order Burkholderiales; family Thiobacillaceae; genus Thiobacillus. The sequence continues at coordinate 6,782 of DAHWJK010000329.1, read as the reverse complement.
GTTGGGCCCGACCTTCGTCAAGCTGGGCCAGCTGCTGGCGACACGGGTCGACATGTTTCCGCCGCACTGGATCACCGAGTTCGAGAAGCTGCACAGCCAGGTGCCGGCGGTGCCGTATGAATTGCTGCATGCCGATCTGGTGGCGGCGCTCAAGGGCGAGCCCGGCGCCGTGTTCGCCGATTTCAGCCCGGTGCCGCTGGCGGCCGCCTCCATCGCGCAGGTACACCGCGCCACGCTTAAGGACGGCACGCCGGTGGTGGTCAAGATCCGCCGGCCAGGGATCGAGAGCGTAATCCGGGCCGACCTGCGGATTCTGGAACACGCGGCCCGCCTGCTCGAAAGCGAAGTGCCGGATGCGCGGCGCTACGATCCGGTGCAGATCGTGTCGCAGTTCCGCCGTTCGCTGATGCGCGAGCTCGACCTCGTCAAGGAGGCGCGCAACATCGACCAGTTTGCGCGGCATTTTGCCGACGATCCGCTGGTGAAGATTCCTCGCGTGTACTGGGAATTCACCAACGACCGGGTCAACGTGCAGGAGGAAATCATCGGCAAGGCGGGGGTGTCGCCGGCCATGCTGCGCGCCAGTGGACTCGACCCCAAACTGCTGGCCCAGCGCGGTTCCGACACCGTGCTGCGTATGGTGCTCGAGCATGGGTATTTCCATGCCGACCCGCATCCGGGCAATGTGCTGTTCCTGCCCGACAACCGCATCGGCATGATCGACTTCGGCATGGTGGGCATGCTGACCCAGCCGCGCCGCAACCAGATCGTCGACCTGTTGCACGCGCTGGTGAAGAAGGACGAGGAAGGCATGCTCGAAGTGCTGCTCGACTGGAGCGGCGAGTCGATCCAGGACGAGGACCGGCTGGCCTACGACGTGACCGAGCTGATGCAAAGCTACGACGACCTGCAGCTGAAGGATGTGAATATCGGCGCGCTGCTGAACGACATCACGGCGGTGATGCGCGACAACAATCTGGTGCTGCCGGCCGACCTGACGCTGTTGTTCAAGACGCTGATCACGCTGGAAGGGCTGGGGCAGCAGCTCGACCCCGAGTTCCACATGATCGACCAGGTGACGCCGTTCGTGGAACGCATCATCCAGCAGCGCTACACGCCGCAGGCCTTGCTGGCGCGCGGGCGCAAGAGCGTGCGCGAGGCGCTGGAGGTGGTGGCCGACCTGCCGCGCGATCTGCGCAATCTTCTACGCGACATGCGGCGCGGACGGGTGAAGATCGACCTCGACCTGAAGCGGCTGGATCACTTCGGCCATCAGCTGGACAGCGCCAGCAACCGGCTGACCATGGGCATTCTGACCGCCTCGCTGGTGGTGGGGTCGAGCATCATCATGACGGTGGAAGGTGGTCCCAAGCTGTTCGGTCTGCCGCTGTTCGGGCTGCTGGGATTTCTGATCGCGTTCGTCAACAGCCTGTGGATCATTCTGTCGATCTGGCGCTCGGGCAAGCACTGAGGCCCTGATTCAGCCCGACTGTGCCGCGCCGGCGCCCCGCTCGACGCGCTGTCCGGCTGCCAGCTCCGCCAGCGGCACCGGCATGCTCAGCAGATAGCCCTGCACGTGCGCGATGCCCAGGCTTTCGACCTTGCGCAGCACGGCGTCGCTTTCCACCCCCTCGGCCACCAGCGAATAGCCTGCATCGCTCATCATGCGCGCGAAGTCGGCCACCACCTGGGCGGCGCGGTTATCTTCAGCCAGCTTGTTCACCAGCGAGATGTCGAACTTGACCACGTCCACCGGCAGGTCGACCAGATAGCGCAACGGCGAATAGCCGGTGCCGAAATCGTCCATCGCGATGCGGTAGTTCACCGTACGCAGCAGATCGAGGTAGGTACGCACCTCGACCATCTGGGTGATCAGCGAGGTTTCGGTGATCTCCAGCATCAGCGGGTGACGCGCATTGTGGCGCGACAGTTCCAGCAGCTGCGAGACGACCTCGGGCCGCGAAATGCTCTGTGCGGACAGGTTGATGGAGACGCCGACGCGCGGCGGCAACTGACCCGAGGACAGATCGGCATCGACCTGCTGCAGCACGGCCAGGTCGAACTCGGTTTCCAGCCGGCGGCTGCTGACCACCGGAAGAAAGGCATCCGGCATGATGAGCGTGCCGTGGTAACGGATGCGCGCCAGCGCTTCGTAGTAGTCCACCTCGCGGCCGGGCAGCGCGTGGATCGACTGGTAATGAAGCTCGATCATGCCGGGCGAGGCCAGGGCCTGGAACAGGGCGCTGGTTTCGCGGCTTGCCACCAGGGTCTGCGAAGCGCGCTCGGTGTCTTCGCCGTACAGGGCGATGCGCGTGCGCCCCGGCTGCTTGGCGGTGTACATGGCGATGTCGGCCTGCTTGGGCAGGTCGTTGACGTGCTCGATCTCGTCGGAGCCGCAGAACGCAATGCCGATGCTGACACCGACCGGTTCGTTGATGCCGAGGTCGCTGAAGACCGACGCGTCGAGCAGGCTCTGGCAGCGCTGCGCGATCTGCTTGGCCTGTCCCGGCGTGGTGCGCGCCAGGAAGGTAGCGAATTCGTCGCCCCCCAGACGGTACAGGCGATCGTTGGCGCGCAGCGCCATCACCAGCGCATCGGCGATCAGGCTCAACACGCGGTCGCCCTTGGCGTGGCCGTAGGTGTCGTTGATGGTCTTGAAGCGGTCGCAGTCGAACAACAGGAAGGCCACGCCCTGCGGATCTGCCTTCAGCCCCTGGCGGAAGCTTTCCCAGTCTTCCTCGTAGGCGCGCCGGTTGTGGCAGCCGGTCAGCGCATCCTGGCGCGCCTGCGAGTGGAATTCGCGATTCTGGTTTTCCAGCGAGCCGTGCAGCTCGTGCAGTTGCAGCTGGTATTCATGGAGCGAGCGGCGGATGCTTTCCAGCTCGCTGATGCGCATGGTCTGGGCGTGAGACGGTCCCGGCTTGAAGCGTCCGTGCTGCATCGCGTCGATGTCCTGCGCGAGCCGTCCGAGCGGACGGATCAGCAGGCGGGTGTAGACCAGGAAACCGATCAGCGCCGCGCCGATCAGGAGCACGAACAGCGACAGCAGCGTGCGCGAAAGAATGGTCTGGAAATGCAGCTGGTCGGGGTCGGTGCGGGCGCTGAAATTCAGGCGCGAAAGCAGGTCGGCGGCGCTCAGCAGTTCGCCAGGCTTGAGTGCCACGCTGACGCTGGTGGCATCGGTGAAGTGAAGCGCATCCGGACGCAGCAGCGCCGGCATGAAGTCGACCCGGAGCACGCCGTGGCCGAGCAGGGCCTGGCGCTGCGCGTCGCCAAACACCGGAAATGCGTGGTACAGCGCGATGGTGCCGTTTTCGTTGCTGAGCCAGGTGGACGGCTGGTAGGCAGGCAGGCCAGCCGGCAGGCGGGCCGGCATCTCGAGGCTGGCCGGGCTGGGCTCGAGCAGCGTGCCGGCCTCGGTGTACAGCGCCACCCGCAACAGGCGGCTGGGCAGAATGCCGCTTTCGTATACCCGCTGGTCACGCCAGTAGGGGTAGTACTCGGGCAGAACCAGTTGTTGCCGGGTTTCGTCCCATTCTCCCAGCTGGATCGCCAGATCCTCGGTCTGGCTCAGCAGCCGTTGCACCGCTGCAGCCAGTTCGGAACGGGCCGCATCCTGGTTGTGCTGTTTCAGGTTTTGCGTGAGGGTGCGGGTCTGGTAGGCAGAAAATCCACCGATCAGGCTGACCAGCACCAGCAGACCGGTGACGAACGCCAGCCCGATATGCTTGATGGAAATGGGGTCCGACCATTTCATCGCGGGCGGGACGGCGGAACGCTGGCCAGAAAGCCGAGCGCATGGTCAAGCAGGTCGAATTCGTGCTCGCCGTCCATGAAATGGTTGGCACCCTTGATGACGACCACCGGCATCTGCTGGTTCTGCAACACCTTGAGCCAGTTGTTTTCGATGATGAAGTCCGCGTCGCCCATCACGAGCTTGAAAGGGACTGGCATCTGTTTCAGGGTGGCCAGCACGCGCGCCTGGTCCCAGCGTGCATAGGACAACAGGCCTTCCGGCGTCGACGGGTATTTGGCGCAGAACGAGATCGATCCGGTATAGAGCGCCCGCTGGCCGTTGCGTACGCGATCGTCCAGCTGGACGATCAGCGCGGCCCGGTCGGCCTGGCCCAGCTGGGTTTCGATCAGCGATGCGCCGACGTAGCCCTTGACGATGGCATCCGGCTTGCGCGACAGGTAGGCCAGCAGCTGCAGGCTGCCGAAACTGTGGCCGAACAGCACGACCGAACGGTGGCCCTGGGATTTCAGCCAGCGCACCCAGTGGGCAATCTCCGCCACGTCATCGTCCAGGCTGTGCTTGTGCACCGCTTCGCAGGCCAGGCTCTGCGAACGGTTGGGAACATTGAGGCTGAGTGTCGGCATCAGCACCGCATAACCGGCGTCGTTGATGCCGCGGCCGAGGGACGCCACGGTGTGGAAATCGCGCGTCTGCAGAAAACCGTGCAGCAGGAGCACGGCCGGCTTGCCGCGTGCTCCTGCCATGTAGTCTGCATTGGCGCCGATGCCGGGGCGCATCTCTTGCTGGACAACTGCCGCGTATATGCTGGCCGGAAACAGGGAGATCAACAGGCAAAGCAGATGAGCACGCATGACAGTACCGTGAAGACGGGATCTATGAACCTAACGGGTGAAAATCAACAAAACTGAAGATGGATCCGCCAGCGCGGCTTTGCCCGAATGTTACACTCCGCCACGCATTATGGCCCGAGCATGCTTGATCTGAAACACCTCTTTTCCGCCGAAGGCGCCTTTGCCGCGGCGCTGCCGGGCTGGCGCGCGCGTCCGCAGCAGCTTGCCATGGCCGAGGCGGTCGAACGTGCGGTCGCCGGCAACAGCGTGCTGCTGGCCGAAGCCGGCACCGGCACCGGCAAGACCCTGGCCTATCTGATCCCCGCGCTGCTGTCGGGCGGCAAGGTGGTGATTTCCACCGGCACCAAGGCGCTGCAGGACCAGCTGTTTCATCGCGACCTGCCGACCGCGCGCCGCGCGCTCAAATCGCCGGTCAAGGTGGCGCTACTGAAGGGCCGCGCCAACTACGTCTGCCATCATCATCTGCAACGCAACCTCGCCGACGGCCGCTTCGCCAACCGGGACGATCCTGTGTGGCTCGCCAAAATCGCGCGCTTTGCCGAAACCAGCACCAGCGGCGACCGCGCCGAGGCCGAAGGCATTCCCGAGGACGCCACCGCCTGGCATTATGCGGTGTCGAGCCGGGAAAACTGCCTCGGCAGCGAGTGCGACCATTTCAAGGACTGCTTCGTCATGGCCGCGCGCAAGAACGCGCTCGACGCCGAAGTGGTGGTGGTCAATCACCATCTGTTCTTCGCCGACCTGTGGCTGAAGGACGAAGGCGTCGCCGAACTCTTGCCCGCCTGCAATACCGTGATCCTCGACGAAGCCCACCAGCTTGCCGAAACCGCCGCGCAGTTCTTCGGCGAAACGCTGTCCACCGCGCAGCTGCTCGACCTCGCCGGCGACACCAAGCGGCTGGCGACAGTCAAGGCGGGCGACTTCCCCGCGCTGCGCCGCGCCGCTGAAGACCTCTCCAAGGCCACGCGCGACCTGCGCCTGGCCTTCCCGCAGAACCCGGTCAAGGCGACCGTGGCGGATCTCGCGCGCTACGACAAATGGCCGGATGCGCTGAAAGTCCTGATTGCCGCACTCGACGAGACCACCCGGCTGCTGGAAACCCAGGCCGAGCGCGATGCCGACCTGAAGAACTGCTTCGAGCGCGCGCAGGGCGTCCAAGCCACGCTCGCCAGCTGGCAGCGCGACGACGACCCGGAAAACCCGCGCGTGCGTTGGCTCGAGACCACGCTGAGCTCTCTGCTGCTGCACGCGACCCCCTTGTCGGTCGGGGCGATGTTCGGCGCCAGGCTCACCGAACGCGCGCAGGCCTGGATTCTCACCTCGGCAACGCTCTCGGTCGGTGGCGACTTCACCCACCTGAAAACGCGGCTCGGCATCGAGGCTGCCGAAACCCTGTGCGTCGACAGCCCCTTCGACTACCCGCGCCAGGGCGTGCTCTACGTGCCGCAGGGCCTGCCCGCACCGAACACGCCCGACTTCACCGACGCCGTCGTCAAGGCCGCGCTGCCGGTATTGGAGGCCAGCCAGGGCCGCGCGTTCATCCTCTTCACCAGCCTGCGCGCGCTGGACAAGGCGCGCGGTCTGTTGATCGACGCCTTCAAGTTTCGCGGCTGGACGTTTCCCTTATTGGTGCAGGGCGACGCGCCGAAGAACGAGCTGCTGGCGCGTTTCCAGCAGGCCGGCAACGCCGTGCTGCTGGGGAGCCAAAGTTTCTGGGAAGGCGTCGACATGCCCGGCGACGTGCTCTCGGTCGTCGTCATCGACAAGCTGCCGTTCCAGCCGCCGGACGATCCGGTCGTCGCTGCACGCATCGCCCAGGCCGAGAAAAACGGCGGAAAACCGTTCATGGATTACCAGCTGCCGCATGCGGCGATCAGCCTGAAACAGGGAGCGGGGCGACTGATCCGTACCGAGACCGATCGCGGCGTGCTGATGATCTGCGACACCCGGCTGGCGGACAAGCCCTATGGGCGGCTGTTGCTGAATGCGCTGCCGGCGATGACGCGGACGCGCAAGCTGGAGGTGGTGGAGCGGTTTTTTGTCGCGCCGGCGACAGTATGACGCGAGACGCTGCCGCGCGCTTCGCTGCTAGAATCCGAGAATGTCAGGTCGAGCGGGACGCCCCGGCACAACCGGGCAAAGAGGAGGAACCATGAAAAGAATCGCCGCATTCC
>DAHWJK010000306.1:0-13013 GCA_027344185.1 Thiobacillus sp. | reverse complement strand
AATGGCTGGATAACCTTTATCAATTACTTGCTTTACTGCTTCTCTTTTAAACTCTTCTGTATATCGCTTACTACTCATAAACACCTCCTAATCGTCTTATTGTACGACTAAATTGTGTCTACTAATTTCAGGGCGATTCAGTGCCGGGCGCTGGATGCTGCTGACGGCGATGAAACAGCCGCGCAGCTTGCCGTGCTGCACCAGCTCGTCGAACGCCGGCGCGAAGCGTTGGCCGATCTGGAAGTGCAGTTGGCCGCCATGCCGACCGCGCCGCAACAACACGCGGAGAGTCTGCCATGAACAGCCCCGAACGCTTGCCGACCGAAACACACAAACCGTTCACCGGCTATCTGTGGGGCGCGCTGGCGGTGCTCACCTGTCCCTGCCATTTGCCGATTCTCGCTGCCGTACTCGCCGGCACGACAGCCGGCGCGTTCATCGGGGAGCATTGGGGCGTTGCAGCCCTCGCGCTGACCGGCCTGTTTGTCCTGTCGGTGGCACGGCTGCTGCGGGCCTTCAGGGGGCGATTATGAGCGCTACCCAACCCGTTGAATGGACAGTGGCGCAACTGGCGCAGGCGGTTGCACTCGGTCAGCTTGAATTGCACTACCAGCCGATTGTCGATTTGCGCCGTGACCAGATTGTCGGTGCGGAAGCCCTGTTGCGCTGGCGTCACCCGACGCTCGGACTATTGCCGCCGGGCCAGTTCCTGACCGTGGCCGAATCGTCCGGCCTGATGCCGGAAATCGGTGCGTGGGTGCTGGGTGCAACCAGGCCGGCCCAGGGCAACCAGTCGGCCAGCAATGCCGGACGCTTGCGGTATTCAGCGAGATTCATCATGGCGTGTTCTCCTCACACGTCCAGCAGTGGGCGGTGTTTGATGTGACGGGCGAACACGGCCATGAACTGCGGATCGAGCCGCGCACCCCAGACCGCCAGCGAATGGCCGACGATCCACAGCACCAGGCCGGGTATCCACAGTTGCAGGCCCAATCCGACGGCGGCGGCCAGCGTCCCGTTGGCGATCGCCACGGTGCGCGGTGCGCCGCCCAGCAGGATCGGCTCAGTCAAGGACCGATGCAGCGGTACTTCAAAGCCGGAGGCGAACTCAATCTCGGTACTCATGCGACCACCGCCCCGCCCGAGAACGAGAAGAACGACAGGAAGAACGAGGACGCGGCGAACGCGATGGACAAGCCGAACACGATCTGGATCAGCTTGCGAAAGCCACCGCTGGTGTCGCCAAAGGCCAGCGCCAATCCGGTGGAGATGATGATGATCACCGCGATGATCCGGGCCACCGGTCCCTGGATTGATTCGAGGATGGATGTCAGCGGCGCTTCCCAGGGCATGCTGGAGCCGGCTGCATGTGCCGGCAAAGCCAGGCACAGCATCAGCGCGGCGAGCACGACAACGTGCAACGTAAGCCGCAGATGCGGATTTACAGAAAAGCGGGAAATCGGAAAAACGGTGTGCGCGGCGTGCGTCATGGCAGTTCTCCAGGGGTGGTTGAGGAAGGGAGCGAAAGGGTCGGAAGCGGCGGTGCGAGCGCGTCGTCGAGTTGGTAGCCGTGGCCGTCGAAACCGACAACGCGGGCGATGGTCTGGACATGTCGGGCACGGCCGCGTCCGGCGATAAAGACGATGACATTCACCGCCTCGGCGATCAGCGCACGCGGCGGTGTCAAAGCGACTTCGAGGATTAGTTGTTCCAGGCGCAGCAGTGCGCCGTGCGCGGAACTGGCGTGGATGGTGGCAATACCGCCGGGGTGCCCGGTGCCCCAGACCTTGATAAGGTCCAGCGCTTCGCCGCCGCGCACCTCGCCGACGATGACACGGTCGGGCCGCAGCCGCATCGTGGCCCGCACCAGCTCGGCCATTGACACCACCCCAGACCGCGTGCGCAGCGATACGTGGTCGCGGGCAGCACACTGCAGCTCCACGGTGTCTTCAAGCACCAGCACCCGGTCGCCAGTGGCGGCGATCTCGGCCAACAGCGCGTTAGCCAGCGTGGTCTTGCCGGTGCTGGTGCCCCCGGCGATCAGAATGTTCTGCCGCTCGCGCACCGCGCGGCGCAGGAACTCGGCTTGTTCCTCGGTCAGGATGCGGTCGGCGACATAGCGCTCCAGGCCGATGATGCTCACGGCGCGCTTGCGCAAGGCGAAGGCCGGCCCCGGCGCGGCGGGCGGCAGGATGCCCTCGAAACGCTCGCCGGTTTCCGGCAGCTCCGCAGTCAACAGTGGCTGGCCGCGATGCACCTCGGTGCCGACATGGGCCGCAACCAGCCGGATGATGCGTTCGCCATCGGCCTCGGACAGCTTGACGCCTGTTGGCGAGCGACCCGACGACAGCCGATCAAGCCACAAGGAGCCATCCGGGTTGAGCATGATCTCCACCACGTCCGGGTCTTCCAGCGCGGCAGCGATCAGCGGCCCCATCGCCGTACGCAACATGCGGATACGCCGATCCAGCGATGTGGCAGCGGATGATGGCGGCTGGTCTTTCAGGACGGCGCTCATGCTTCGTCCTCCTGCATGGCTGCTTCTGCCAGCCGCGCTGACTCGGGGTGGATCTCCTCGTAGACCTCCTTAACCAGGCTGCGCCCGCGCAGCACATGGCGTCCCAGCTGTTCGACGAACTGTTCGAAGCGTGCTTTACCTTGGGCCTTGGCCGCTTCCTGATGGGCCTCGGGCACCGGCGTGCTGACCGTGAGGTAGTAGCGCACGTACAGCGCCATCGTCTCGATCAGGATGTTCTGGTCACGTTCCAGGCGCTCGAACTGGCGCGACAGCCGATCCAGCCGTTTGGCGGTGGCCGCCTCGCGCTGGTCACCCGCGTCCGGAGAAAGCCAGGACGCCAGCGCCGCCGCGACGATGGATGACTTGGACACGCCTTTCTTGGCGGCCAATTCGTCCAGGCGCTTGGCGTGGTCATGTTGGATAAAGAGATTCAGGCGGGCTTGGGTCATAGCTGGATTCCGTCGTCAGGGTCGAGAGCGGCCAGCCGTGCCGTGCGCTGCAAGCGCGGGTCGAGCTGGGATGGGAGGGGAAGCGGAAAATCGTCGTCATCGAGCAGCGACAAGTCACTGGCCGACTGTTCGGGTTCGGGGCTGTAGGCGGCAATCTCGGATAGCTCCGGCTGCTGGCGCGGGCCACCGTCATCGGCCGAGTCATCCCGTCCAGCCGTCGCGGAAGTAGCTGGCACAGTGGGCACAGCCAAGGCGCTCCAGTCATCGGCGCGTGCCTCTGGCACGTCGGCATAACCGCCCAACGTCAATGTGGGCGGAGGCAGTACGCGCCGCTTGAAGTTGGCGTCAAGGTAGTAGCGCAGCTTCTTGGCCTTGATCGGGGCATGGCCGGAGACCATCACCACCGATTCATCGGGTGGTAGTTGCATGACTTCGCCGGGCGTCAACAGTGGCCGCGCTGTCTCCTGGCGCGACACCATCAGGTGGCCCAGCCACGGTGCCAGGCGATGGCCCGCATAGTTGCGTTGTGCGCGCAGTTCTGTGGCGGTGCCCAGCGTCTCGGAGATGCGTTTGGCGGTGCGTTCGTCGTTGGTGGCGAAGGTCACTCGCACATGACAGTTGTCCAGAATCGAATGGTTCTGGCCGTAGGCTTTGTCGATCTGGTTGAGCGATTGTGAAATCAGGAAGGCGCGCAGGCCGTAGCCGGCCATGAAGGCCAAAGTGGACTCGAAGAAGTCCAGACGGCCCAGCGCCGGGAACTCATCGAGCATCAGCAGCAGCTTGTGCTTACGTTCCACGCCATCGGAACCATCAAGCGACTCGGTGAGCCGCCGACCGATCTGGTTCAGGATCAGTCGGATCAGAGGCTTGGTGCGGCTGATGTCCGAAGGAGGCACCACCAGGTACAACGACACCGGATGTTCGGCAGAGATCAGGTCGGCAATGCGCCAGTCGCAGCGCGACGTGACTTCGGCCACAGTAGGGTCGCGGTAAAGACCTAGAAAACTCATGGCCGTGGACAGCACGCCCGAGCGCTCGTTGTCGCTCTTGTTAAGCACTTCGCGCGCGGCAGATGCGACAACAGGATGGGTGCTCGTGCCCAGGTGCCGCGTGCTCATCATCCGGTGCAACGTCACCTCGAACGGGCACGCTGGATCGGATAGAAAGTTAGCGACACCGCGCAGCGTCTTGTCTTCGCCCGCATAGAGCACATGCAGGATCGCGCCGACCAACAGAGCGTGCGAAGTCTTCTCCCAGTGGTTGCGCCGCTCCAGCGCGCCTTCGGGATCGACCAGGATGTCGGCGATGTTCTGCACGTCGCGCACTTCATGCGCGCCGCGACGGACTTCCAGCAGCGGGTTGTATGCAGCCGATTTGGGATCAGTGGGATTGAACAGCAGGCAGTGAGAAAAGCGCGAGCGCCAGCCAGCGGTGATGTTCCAGTTCTCGCCCTTGATGTCGTGGATCACGGCAGATGCAGGCCATGACAACAGCGTCGGCACCACCAGACCCACGCCTTTGCCCGAGCGTGTGGGCGCGAAGGTCAGGATGTGTTCCGGCCCTTCATGGCGAAGATACTGATCGGCATGCAGGCCGAGGAAGACACCGGTCGGGCCGGTCAGTCCGGCCTTGCGGATTTCCTTTGCATCGGCCCAGCGTGCGGAGCCGTAGGTAGTAACCAGCTTGGACTGCCGCGAGCGCCATATCGACATGCCGATGGCGACCACCATGGCAGCCAGGCCACTGGCGCCGGCGATGGCACCACCCGTGTTGAAGATGTGCGGAGCGTAAGCGTCGAAGAAAAACCACCACTCGAACAGCCGCCACGGGTGATAGACCGGCGTGCCGAAGAAGTCGAACCAGGGAGCGCCCAGGCGCAGCTGATAGCCCAGTGCGGCGGCGGTCCATTGTGTGGCACCCCACACACCGGCGATGACGATGCCGAACACCGTCAACACCTGACCGAACAGCACACTGGTCCCTTGCATCTTGACCTCCGAATTTCTTCTGCACATCGCGCGCACAAAGACGTGCCGCAGACGTGAGGTTCGGTGTTGGGTCAGTGCCGGTCAAAGACCGTTATCGGCACAATTCAAGGAGAAAAAGATAGATTTCTAGCAGGGGCGTAGGCAAGAAAAACGCCGCAAGCGGATGCGCATTGCGGCGTGTATGGTGATTTGTTGGAAGTTTTTTTGCTGGCGCGAAGAATTGGTACACAAGTTCACGCGACTGGCATCTGCCGGTCGCAATACCGCTGTCTGCGCGAGATGATCAGTCTTTCGGTGTTGGCTCGGGCGTGTATGGCGTGCCGTTGCCCATGAAGCGCTTGCGAGTGGCTTCGGCCACTGCATTGCACAACGCATCGCCGAGCTTGGCGCGGTCGGCCTTGCATTGCTTGCGCAGTTCCTTCAACCGCTCGGGGTTGGCGGCCAGCGATTCAACAGTCTCCGTGGGCGCGGACTGGCCGCAGGCGGTCAGCAGTACCGCGATCATCAGGGTAGTAATCATCTTCATGGCATGACCTCTCATTGAATGATGGCGGGATTCGATGCTTGGTCATCGACAGGACTCACCCTGTCGATGAAGCGGCTCAACTGCTCGGAAGGTTCAGTGTCTGGTCGCAGCAGGTAGGTGGTCAGCATCGGCGAACGACCAGCCAGCGGGCGGGCGATTACATCGGGATTGCGGCATGCAGCTATCTGGCTTTCGCCTGCGAACCCCAGCCCGTAACCAGCGGCCACCAAGGTCATCATCAAGTCTAGCGTCGGCACACGATCCGCTACGATGGGCTCGGCATCCACCGTGCGCAGCACCCGTTTGACCTGCTGCCAGAAGCCTTCGCAGGTTTCCGGATGGCACAGCACCAGCGGATAGCGCAACACCTCGTCGAGCGGGATGCGCCGGTGCACCAAGATCGGATGGCGCACGGGTACAACGATGACCAAAGGCTCACTCCAGATGGCCTCAGCGATGAGGCCTTCGCCCACTTCATCAGATAGTGCAAACCCCGCGTCATACAGGTCACTGTTCAGCCCCTTGATTTGCTGCGCCAGCGGTGTTTCTGACAAGCGAATTTCCACCTCTGGTTCATCCTCGCGGCACTGTGCCAGCAAAGCCGATAGTCGTGGCTGGGCGATGCCATCGGACAGCGCGATGCGCAGGCGACCGTGGTAACCGGCAGCCGCCGCCCTCACGCTGGATTTGGCCTGATCGATAGCGGCGAAGATGCGATGGGCCTCCTCCAGAAAAACTTTACCCGCCCAGGTCAACCGCGTGCGTCGTGTCGTCCTCTCGAACAACTGTACGGCCAAGTGGGACTCCAGTTCCTTGATAGCCCGCGATAATGGCGACTGTTCGATGTGCAGGCGTTCGGCCGCACGAGCGAAATGCAACTCTTCGGCCACTGCGATAAAACAACGAATATGACGTAACTCCATGTTGTCTGGCCTATCTGGGGTCAACTCACGAAACGGAAAAAATCGTACGCTAAGGCGAAACGCCTACATCCATCCAAGGCAATGCGCAAGCACGTAGTACGCTCGATCGGGCGACTGTTCATTCGTCTCGCGGCACGCTATGACTTCAAGCGCGCGTAGCAGATGCTCGCCGACCTCGAAGTCCTGCTCTGTACACGCGCGTTCAAATGCCCTCTGGACGTCGTCATGCAGCGTCGATCGGACGACGACATTTGCGACCTTGCGGGAGCGCGCCCTTGATGGTCGCGAGAAAGGGCGTGGGGATCGGTGGCTCATCATGGTAGTGTCCTCAGGTTCACGGGTGATCGTGTCCGCTCTGCCGAAGCGCTGGTCGATGGCACGCGCCTGGCACGTGATACGTAATGGGGTTCCCGGCAGACCCTTACCGAGTACCGGACGACAGACCCTTCGCTCCAGAAGTGACCTCAGAACGAAACAACCAGAGGGAACACAGGGCAGCCGCCAGTTCAACCGCTGCAAACATCCCCAATGCGGCCCCAAAACCGAAGCGCAGCACCTCTCCAAAGATCAGACTACCCAAACCAAAGCCAACGAACAGGCTGAATACGTTCAAGCCCATGGCTTGTCCGGGCCGCTTGCCTCCGAGCGAAGTGACAATACCCCCGAAGAGTGGCTGGGTCATGTCGTAGCCAAGAGAAAGGATCGTTATCGCTATCGCAGCGACGACCAGCGGTAGATCCAGGAGCAGGCCAGCGGCAGCGAGGGTGCTGAGTCCGAGTCCGATCGGCAGCAACCTGGCGCGGCCCCACTTATCTGCTGCGCGGCCGATCAACGGTCCGCACAGAAATCCGGGTACGCCGTATCCGAGCAACGCGATTCCGATGCCGACCGGCCCGAGACCGTACCGCCGTTCGAGATATACGCCGAGCCAAGTGAAGACGCCAGAGTGGAACATCGAGTTGACAAAAACATAGCCGTAGGTACGCTGGCCTCGTGGCGTGCCGAGCAGGTTCATGTAGCCCCGAATCAGATCGCCGAGCGTGCCGCCAACTGGTTGCATCGCTGCGGCAATCATGCGGCGATAGGGCAGAAACAGCAGCAGGACGATCCCTCCTGCCGCGCCGACCGCCAGAAAAAGTCCTCGCCAGCCAATAAAGGGTTCTAACACAGCGCCCAAGGTCGACCCGAAAGCCATGCCTCCTGCCATTGCGCCAAACAGCCAGCCGAGCGGGCGTCCGCGTTGTTCATAGGGGAACAGCCTGGCAACCAGCACGAGCGCGAGCGGCACGACACCGCTGGCACCCAGGCCCGTCAGGACTCGCCACAGCACGATCTGTTCGATGGACGTTGCTGTCGCCGTGAGCGCCGTGAGCGCCGCGAACGCCGTTAGTGACGCGAACATGATGCGCTGAACGCCGAGCCGATCCGCCAAAAGGCCAAAGATCAACGTGGCGATACCATAAGGAATCAGGTAGGCTGGAACAACAAGACCGACCGTTTGCACCGAGGTACCAAAAGCGTTCGAGAGTGCCGGTATGATCGGCGCAACCATGTACGCCTGGAAAAAAATGATGAAAGTGGCGACCGAGAGCATCCGAAGCAGGCGCTCCCGCTCGTTATGGTCAGGAGTGCGTAATGTGGAATCAGGCGACATTTTGATTTTCCGCTAAATTAGGAAATGAATCTGGGTCTAAACTGCCAACTCAGGAATAACGATGAAATACGCGTTCAGCATGTACAAGCCGGCAAGAATCAGCGTGACGGCGCCGGCTACCTCGAATGCCTTCTGGTAACGCTGAAGTAGGGAAAGACTCTCCAACCAACCCACCGCCACGGCTCCCAGAATGATGGGGACTGCTCGCCCCAAAGCGAACGCAAACAAAAGGGTTCCGCCGAACAGCGGCGAGCCAATCCCGGCAGCGATGCCTAGCAACACCACAAGAGCGGGTGTGCACACTGGGCAAACCGCAACAGAGAACGGCACCCCAAGTGCGAATGCACCCCATCCGTTGCCAACGCGTTTTGCGCGAATGGAAATGGATGGCAGCGGTAGCCTGATCCAACCGGGCCACATTAACCCCAGCAAAATCAGCACAGGTCCAAGGATGAGGCCCCATTCTCTGTCGATAAGCTTTGCTACCCAATGTCCGCCGAGGCTGGCGATCAGCCCCAACAGCGTTTGCGTGATCACCATGCCCAGAACGAACATGCCTCCATACAGGGTGGCTGTTTTCGGTGCGTGCGCTTTGGTGACGTACGCCAGCGAAACCGGAATGGCGGCCAGCGCGACCGGGTTGAATGTGAAAACAAATCCTAGCAAAAAGCCGACACCGAGCGATGCCAGGCTTGCTTGCTCCAATGTGGCTCGTAATGCCTCAATCGTATTCATTTAGTGCTTCCAGAGTGTGTTCCATCATCATGCTTCCTCAATGCGAGAGTGATATTGCGCAAGCCCGAAACCGGGTCAGCGACTCAAGTCCGTTTTCGTTCAAGCCGCCGCGCCAATTCCTCTCGGAGCTTCGCGGCACCCGGCAGACTTGGGAACACAAGTTCACCGTCGATCGCGATCGACGGTGGAGTCAATACGCCGAGCTCTACAGCGTAGTCCAATTCGTCCAGCAGGTTGATGTCGCGCCAGGTCACCATATGCTCGCCGAACGCTTGGGCGAGCACTTTCAAGCTCTCCCGGGTCCGATCGCAGTTGCTGCACCCTGGCGTTGAGAAAAATTCAACTTTGATACTCATGGCAGTCGTCCAAATTTAGTGTGGTCATGATTTTGCTTCGCGATGCTGGACTCCAACGCGGCCAGAATGGGACAGTCGTCCAGCGGACGGTCCTCGGCCGTGCAGATATCAATCAGCTCGCTCAACGTCTGCGACATCGCTTGCATCGTCTTGATCTTGTGTTCGAGCTGCAATTTCTTTCGGATCGCCAAGCTGCGTACATCGCTGCAGCACGAGTTGTCTTCGGCCCTTAGCTCCAGTAGCTGGCGTATTTCCGATAGCGTCATGCCACAGTGCTGGGCGTGCCTAATGAAGTCCAGCCGGCGCACCGCGTCCTCGCCGTAAAGGCGATAACCCGCTTCGGTCTTTCCGACGGGTGTCAACAAGCTTTCGTCCTCGTAATATCGGAGGGTGTCGGTGCTGATCTCTGCAAGTTTCGCGAGCTTCCCGATCGTCATCCAGGTACCGTCCCGAGCCGCCTCATCAAGCGGAGCCGTCCGGTGCCGGCGCCCCGGCGCACGATTTTCGTCTTGAGGTGCCTTGCCGGCACCAGCGGGGTGTCCTTGGTTTGGCTTGTTTGGTGATTGCACGATTTTTCCTCCATTGAGTATCTGGCTTAAGGTTCCATCCGGCATACCGGTTCGCGGTACGACCCAGGCCCGTATCAATTGCCAGGCCCGGAAGTCGGACTGACGACTCTGGTCTGGTAACCGGCTTCACCCAGGCGTTCCGCAATGACGGCGGCTTCTACCGCCACCGTGTCAAACAGCACCTCGATACGCTGGTCGAGCGCCTGTGCACGGACCTGCCGCACGCCCTGCAGAGGTGTGAGCAGGCGCGCGACGCGCTGCTCGCATTTCTCACAGTTGAGACGCTGATCGCCGATGACTTCGAATGTGACTGACTTGAACATAGCTAAGACCTTTCATTAATATCGTGGATACTGATCAGGCGGGGGTCCTTGGCCGAAAACAGACCCAGGAGACTCGCCTTTCTCTCACGATGCGGTCGCTCTGGATGGCGTTTGAGGCGCGCGCCCGACCGCCTGGATCGCCTCAAAGAAATAGTCGCCGCGACCCCATAGGGAGTTGATGAAAATTGCCGTCACGCTTGCGGCCATGGCCACCATGCCCCATATCGGATAAATCAAGCCCGTGGCGGCCGCCGGAATCCCGATGCCATTGAACAGGAAAGCAAGCGAGACGTTTTGCACAATCTTGCGGTAGCTGTTGCGGCTGACCGCATAGGCCTCGAGTACGGCACCGAGTTGCTGGTTCAGGATGATCACGTCGGCTGATTCGATCGCGATGTCCGCACCACTGCCGAAGGCGATGCCGACGTCAGCTTGCATCAGAGCCGGCGCATCGTTGATCCCGTCGCCGACCATCGCCACGCGCGCGCCTTCCTGCAGCTGCCGGATCAAGACGGCTTTTCCGGCCGGCAGAACGCGCGCATGCACCTCTTCGATGCCGGCGGCATGGGCGAAATGGCGGGCCGCCTGCTCGTTGTCGCCGGTGATCAGGCTGGTGCGGATGCCGAGCGCGTGCAGGCGGCGCACGGTATCCGCTGCGTCGGGCCGCAGCGCGTCGCCAAGTGCCAGCAGACCGAGCAGCATACCTTCCCGCGCCACTCCGATGACCGTCAGTCCGCGCCCTTCGAGTTCGGTGATGCGTCCGTCCTGAGCCGAGAGATCCACGGCTTCGGCCGCGAGAAACACCGGGCTGCCGACCATCAGCCTCGTCTCGCCCAGGCGGGCCCGGACGCCGTGACCCGCGACAGCCTCGAACCCCTGCACCTCGGACAGTGCGATACCGCGCTTAAACGCCTCTTCCACCACCGCCCGAGCGAGCGGGTGTTCGGAAAATGCCTCTACGGCTGCCGCGATCGCGAGCAGTTCCTGTTCAGGGCAACCCACGGCGACGATCGTCCGCAAGGCGGGGCGGCCCTCGGTCAGCGTGCCGGTCTTGTCGAACACCACGCGGTTCACGCGCCGCAGGGCTTGAAAGGCCTCACCGGTGCGCATCAGCACGCCGCGCTCGGCGGCTTCGCCCGCGCCTCGGACGATGGACAGTGGTGCCGAGATCCCCACCGCGCATGGATAGCCCATGACGAGCACGCTCAGGCCGGCAAACACCGCCCGCTGCAGATCGGGGGAGGACCCGACGAGAAGTGGGCCGAGGAGCCAGAAGAGGGTCGCGCCGATCGCGGTAAGCAGCACGAGCGGGGTATAGACGCGCAGCACGCGGTCCACCAGGTGCAGCAGGCCAGGTTTGAGTGCGCGGGCGTCCTCCACGCTGCGCACCACTTGCCTGAGAAAACTTTCTTCACCCACCACAGTGACGCGCACGAGGAGCGTGCCGTGGCCGTTCAAGGCGCCACTCACCACCCGGTCTCCAGCGCGCTTCTCGACGGGTAGCGGCTCGCCGGTGACAAGCGACTCGTCCACGTCCGATTCGCCCGACTCGACGTGCCCATCGACAGGTACTCGCCCGCCCGGGCGGATGCGCACCATATCACCGACGCGCACCTGTTCGAGCGGCACTTCTTGTTCTTGACCGTCCTTGACAAGATACGCAACGTCAGGCTCAAGGTCCAGAAGCTTCTTGACCGCCTGCGAACTGCGAGTTTTGACTATTAGCGATAGCCACTCGGAAAAGATGTGATAGGTAAGCACCATCACGGTCACCGCGAAAAACGCCTCCGTTGGATAGCCCGGCAGGTGCAGTGCCAAGCCGATCGCCCCTCCGGCCAGCCCCGCGAATGCGCCGAACTCAACCAGCACATGCTGGTTCAGGATGGCGCGCCGCAGCGCCATGGCTGCCATGCGCACAATGTGCTGGCCCACCCCGAAGACGAGCAGGAGCGCGAGCCCGCCGGTGAGCCACGGGACGGTCGTGCCGAATGTGCCGCGCAACTTGAAGTAATAGATGCCGGCGCCGAACACGGCGAGCAGAGTTGTGCCGGCCACTGCCCGCCGCAAGCCGTAGCCGCGCAAGACGACGAAGGCAAAGGCCACCAAGCTGACGAGGGAAAACACGCACAGCAGGAACCACGCGCTGTCGACCGGGTAGCCGACCAAGCCCATCGAAGCAATGCTGGCCGTCAGGGCGGTCAGGAAGCGCCCGCGCTCGCTTACCAGCGCGCGCTCTTCTTCATCATATGGACGCAGCTTGCGCGGATCGGAGACCGTGTAGCCGATGTCCTTCAGCGTCTGGAGCAAGTCCTCGGCGCGTGCCACGCTCGGGTCGTACTCAATTAGCGCCTGTTCGTGGGTTAAACTGACCGCGACCTTGTCGACGCCAGGTCGCTTGCGCAGCGCCTTTTCGATCGTGCCCGTGCACAGCGAGCAGTGAAGCCCGCCGATGCGCGCGCGGATTCGCTGCCGGCCAGGCAGATTGGATGGTTCTTCGCTCCAGAAACGTGGAGCAGATTCAGCGGTCGTTGTGACAGTCATGATGGCACCTTATTAAGTGTTGGGCATCTTCGATGACACCCGAAGCCTGTGCGCGGCGCAGCCCACCCGCGTCTTCCTTTTGGCCCGATCGGCGGGCACGCCACGGTTGTTTGATGCCGCGATGTTTCAATGATAGACCTTGGAGTGCACTCCAGAGTCAAGAGAAAACTGTGTAACAGTTTCGGAATGCAGTGGGTGTAAACCTGCGGCTTATTGCAGACGACATTAGCGTCAGGCTGAGGTATACCCTAACTTGGCGTCAGACCATCCGGCGCTAAATCGTCAGAATAGTGAATCGCCCTAATAATTGTAGACACTTTGTAGTCGGTCAAAATAGTGCTGTTCAAATTGTACAGGAGACAACCCTTGATTGTATCCATGTTGTCTTACAGGGTTATAAAACATCTCGATGTAGTTAAATATATCTTGCT
>DAHWJK010000287.1:0-7058 GCA_027344185.1 Thiobacillus sp. | reverse complement strand
GCTCACCCTGCTGCTGGCGCCCGTCGCCGCGCACGCACAGATCGCGCCGCCGGCGATTTCCGCCTCCGGGGCAGGCTTTCTCACCAATCTGCAAAACCAGTTTCAGGGAGCGACGACCGGCTGGATGACCCAGGCGCTGACGCTGGCCAAGGGCCTATTTGTCGGGCTGGCTGGCCTGGACATCGCCTGGACGGGCATCAACTGGCTGCTCAAGAAGAACGACCTCAGCGATTTCATCGCTGCGTTCGTTCTCAAGATGTTGTCGCTGGCATTTTTCTACATGCTGCTGGCGGAGGCGCCGACCTGGATCCCGATGATCATCAACAGCTTCAAGAGCGCGGGCAGTTCGGTGGGGGCGGCGTCGCCCGCCTCGGCATCCCCGGCACTGGACCCATCGACTGTGTTTGGCCAGGGGTTCGGGATTTCCAATGCGATGTGGACGGTCGAAGGGAAGGTGAGTTCGGTCATGCATCCGATCGATTCGCTCGGCTTCTTCCTGGGGACGGTCCTCGCATCCATCATGGTGATGGCGGCCTACGCGCTGCTGGCTGTGCAGATCCTGATCGCCAACATTGAAAGCTACCTCATCATCGGCGGCGGAGCCTTGCTGCTGGGGTTCAACGGCAGCAAGTGGACGCAGCCCTTCGCGGAGAAGTACTTCGGCTACGCCTTCAGCATTGGCATCAAGCTCTTCGTTCTGTACCTCATCACCGGGCTTGGCCAGTCCCTGGCTGATGGCTGGATCACGACTTTGCATGGCTTCGCGACAAACCCCGACACTTTCTCTCCGGAGGCCCCCATCGCCATCGGTGTGTCCTCGCTGGTCTACGGTGCCATGGGCGTCACGGTTCCCGGCATCGCGAGCAGCATGCTGAACGGCTCACCCAGCATGAGCCTGGGCAACACGATGGGCGCCGCGGCTGGCGTTGCCGGTGGTGTGGCCGGCGCGGGTGCGGCGGCAGTCGCAGGCTATGCCGGGGCTGTGGGCGCTGCCCAGGGCGGATTGAACAAGCTGGCCGGACTCGTGGGCGCGGGCACCGCTGGTTCGGGCGCGGCCGCTGGCGGGATTGGCGGTGCCGACAAGCTCGCGTCGCTCGGGGCCATGACCGGCGCCGTCGGCACGTCAGCCGGAAGCATCGGCGGGTCGAAGCCAGGCATTGGCCCGACGGGCGCCGTTGGTGGAGCAGGGGGTGCGCCTGGCGGTCCCGCTCCTGCCTCTGGCGCGCCTTCCAAAGGCGTTGCGGACGCCGGTCGTATGGGGGGATCCAGTCCAGCGTCGGCTCGGTTCAAACAGGATGGGCAAAGTGGCGGAGGCGCGTCAGCGGATTCTTCCAGTGCCAGTCCGACGGCTCCGGCAACTGGTGGTGCGGATTCGCTGGGCGCACCGAACTTGCCGACTGGAGCGGGAGCCAGTGACGCAGGAACGCAAGCAGGCGAGAAGGGGGAGGAAGGCAAATCCCCATGGCACGTGATGAAAGACGGGCTCGGGCGCGCGGCAGGGACCAAGGACGACATTGCACGCCACGAAGGCGGTGGCGGGGGAATCCAGATTCGCCTCGGTCATTCGGAGTAAGGCATGGCGAGAAATGTGCAGCGAGACGAACTGGTGGCTGCCATGCGCGCCCGCGTTGCGGATGCCTGGCGTCATGATCCCAGGGCTTTGCTGATCGTGCTCATCAAACTGGTCAACGCCGTGTCCTTCACGGTCCTGATCCAGAAACCAGTGGGGTGGAAACTGGGCCTGTGGTTCGTCTTCTGTGTCGCCAGCTTGTCTGCAGCCGTAGTCCTCGAGAAGGCTAGGATGGCACAGCAGGTATCGCGGGCGGGGGCGGGAGAAGCAGATGCCTAGTCGGTGACGACTACGGGCGGTAATGCTCGCCATGATCCGCCCGCAGCGATGGAGCCGGTCGGCGACGACTGAAGGAGATCGGAGATTTTGGCGACAAACAGAAAAGAGCCCCTGCCCGCGTCACCACCCGAACAGGCGCTTTTGGACCGCATTGCCCTTCAAGAGCGGCAGATCACAGAGGCGCTTGCCCAATATGAGCCCCTCTCAGCCACGCTCGCCTGGTTCGACACGCTGCGCGCGATCGAAGAATGGATCAACTTGATCACCGTCGATTGGGACAACGAGAGTTTCGAGGACACGCTCTTTTCATTACCGGTTGCTGGCGTGACGGGGAATCTCAGGCGCCTCGCAGAGGTGCGTGAGCGGCTCGCGGCCAAATTAGGGGAGAACTTCTGCATTCGCTTCACTAGGCTGCTGCTCCAGGGCGCCTCGGTGCAGGCAGCTTTTGCGAGTTATGGGTTCATCGATGTCGCTGCTGGATTCCGTTCGGTCGGGACAATGGCGGGCTATCTGCAGTCTCGGCGACGCCACTTCGTAGGACTGCTGCACATGCTCCCGACAGCATGTCGCGGCCGGAATGTCGTGGATCCACTCGACACTCTCAACGTCTTCCTGCCGATCATCGAGCTCACCGCCGTGGAGATGATGGGCGCGCAAAACGCGCTGGCCGTGAGGCTGGCCCGGGCTAGTCTCGGGCTGGCAGACCTCGAGTCGGCGGAACTGGCCATGCTGGATTCTCTGTTTCTCGAACCCGAGCGAGCGCGAATCACTGAGATGCCGCTGACGGAAAAGGGTATCGAGATGCTGGAATTGAGAGAAGCTCTGCTCCCGGACCGGCTCTTCTCCGCTGCCGAACTGCGCAACGATATCCTCGCTATTGAGGCGCACTATGCAGAATTCAATCTGGCGGACACCGATTTCGCACCGGCGGCGGCACTGGTTCGGAGGCTATCGATTGCCTTCGTTCAGCGCGATTTTTGGATTGCGATATCCCCTCCTGATCTCGCAGCCCTCTGCGATGAGTTCGGAGTGTCGCCCGCTCTTCGATCTGCGCTTGTGCACAGAGCGCCCGAGTACATGGCATGCCTTTCGACATACGCCCCCTTCGTGCTGGTCGGTGGCGTGTATCGATCGACTGTAACGTTGCTGAGCCGATTCGTTTACCGCTGGAGGGCGCAAAGTCTTGACCGACAGAAGCGGTTTCAGATCCGTGCTGGTTTCATATTCGAAGAGGCAGTCGCTGCCGAACTTGAGCAACAGGGCTTTGTGGTCCAAGGCATCACGCGCATCACTCGCAGCGAGTTCGACGTGGTAGCCCTGCGCGCTGGCGTGATTTGGAACGTCCAGTGCAAGAATAATTTCGTTGATCTTGAGAGGATCGAAGCAGACGCCCAGCGATTCGCTCGCTTTAACCGGACGCTTGTGCGTGCCTATGAGCGAGCATTGACTAAAGAGCGCAACCGCGAGCATCTATTGAAAGCGAAGCTATCGCTAGACACGATTCAACATATGGTGGTGTCGCGTTTCCCCGTCGTTTGTAACAACCCGCGAATTATTCCGTTCAGCCGTATCGGAAACTTCGTCGCGAGGGCCGACAGACTGGTAGCCGAGAGCGCTGGCAGCTAGCAGGTGCCTCGTCAGCAAGAGCCACAGTCCCATCACGCAGCGCCTCCTGCAACCCCCTGCGCAATCCCGGTAAGGGCTTAGGCCCATCACCCATGCACAGGAGGAATGATGGCGGAAGCCAACCCCTATTTGAGCGCGCGCCGCGAGTGGGATGAGCGCTATGGCGATGCACTCGCCCACGCCAAGAGCTGGCGCTACGCGGCGATTGGCGCATTGGCCGTCGCCGCGATCGCCGTCACAGGCGTCGTCTTCATCGGTGCCCAGTCCAAGATCAAACCCTATGTGGTGGCCATCGACAAGATGGGCAATCCGGTCGCCATGGCGCAACCCGTCTCGGGCGGCGCTGTCGACCAGCGCATCATCGAGGCGCAGGTCGCCAACTGGATCTGGAACGCCAGGACCGTCATCCCGGACCCTGCAGCCCAGAAGACGCTGATCCATCGCGTCTACGCCATGGCGAGCAGCGACACCGCCGCCTACCTCAACGGCTACTACAGCAAGCATCCCCCGTTCGGCGACTTCACGGTGAGCGCCAACATCACCAGCATCCTGCCAGTGAGCAAAGACACATGGCAGGTCGGCTGGGATGAGGTGCGGGTGAACGGTGGGCAGCCGCAGCCGGTCGAGCACTGGAAGGCCAATGTCACCACGGGGGTCGACCCCAAGCTCGCTGAGAGTCCGCAGGTCATGCTGGACAACCCGCTCGGGTTGTTCGTCAAGAACGTGACCTGGACGCAGGTCTTCTCCAAAGGCCAGTAAGGAAGCAGCCATGAAATTCCTCCCCTACTCACTGGTGGCGCTCTCCATGGTGGCCAGCTCTGCTGTGGCCATGCCGAGCACGACGACGATTCACCTGATCGGCACCCCGGACAAGGGACGCACCAGCGACCAACTGGTCCACGGGGTCGCGCCGGTTCCGCTCTCGTCGAGGGCTACGGAGGACGCCAGCCAGGAATGGCTGCAAACCGGGATCGCGCCTTCTCTCGTCGGAACGAATGGGCAGGTGATGTACCCCTACGGCCAAAGCCGGCCCACGATCACCTGCGCACCGCTGCACATTTGCGTCATCAACCTGATGACCGGGGAGCACATCACCAACATGTCCATCGGCGACTCGGTGCGCTGGCTCGTGCAATCGGCCGGTGCCGGCGATCGCCCCGTGGTGGTGGTCAAGCCCACGGCTGCCGGACTGGTCACCAACCTGGTGGTCACGACCGACGCCGGTCGGGTCTACTACATGACCCTGGTGAGCGACGCCCACGACTACGTGCCGCTGGTCGGCTTCTACGACCCGCAGCAACTGGTGATCAACCTGCAGCAGCAGGCAGCGCAGGCGAGGGCGGCTGAGCAGGCCAGGGTCGAGGCTAGGAAGAAGGCCGTGGTCGCCCCCATGGGCAGCGTCGACCCGTCAAGCCTGGACTTCGACTTCACGTGCAAGGCGGATGATGGCCATGCCGATCTGGAGAATGCCGATCTGAAGCCCGTGCGCGTCTTCGCAGGGGGCGGACACACCTACCTGCAGATGCCGCCCGACATGAAATACACCGACTCGCCCGCCGTGTTCAACGTCACCAACGGCCAGACTGAGCTGATGAACAGCCGCCTCGTGCACGGTTACTACATCATCGATGGGCTGCCGCAGACGTTCAAACTGGTCGTCGGCGTTGGCAAGGGCGCCAGCAGCGTGACATGCCGGCACGGTCGGGCAGGTGGTGGCGGCTGGTTCTCTGGGCGGTGAGGGCGCGTCATGACTGAAGCGATTCAAGACGACAAGCCCCTGGACGAAAGTCTGCTCAACCAGGATCTCAACGGCGCCGCGGCGCCCAGGAAGGGAGTCCTGAGCATCAAGGGAACGCCGCGCGAAGGCGGAGCGCGCCTGAGCAAGAACTTCAAGAAAATCGCCTTCATCGGTGGCAGCGTCGTCGTCGGCGGGATGGTGATCGGCATTCTGACGGCCGGGAACAAGAGCCAGCCCGCTGAGAGTTCCGGGACGACCGCCATGGTCGGGCAGACATCGCCGGACGTCGCTGCCATGCAGCGCGCGGCACAGCAGCATTTGGGCGGGCCTGTGGAGGCGTCATCCGATCCAACCGACAAGCCCGCATCTGCGCCCGTCGGCGCCGCCAGCAGCCCAGGCTCACCTTTGAGCGACCCGAACAACCCCGGCGCAGCATTGCACGCCAGCGGCGAGCCGCCGCAACTTACGCCGGCCCAGAAGTACCGCCGTTGGCTGATCGAGCAGCACTACAAGGATCTGGAAGGCGCCATATTGGCGGACCAGAGTGCGCACCTGGCCAAGACCAGCGCGGGGAGGGTGGGAATGATGGGCAGCATCCAGTCCCAGGCCGCAGCCCCATCGCGAGCCGACGCCCTGCGCAACCTCACGGCTCTGGCCGCAACGCCCCAGGGCGCGGCTGATCCCAACCTCCAGAAAGCCCTGGCGGCACTTCAGGGCGCCTCGGGTATGGCTGGCGACGCCCAGAGCCAGCAAGCCCAGAACAAGGCGTTCCTGGCCAGCCAGGAGCGCAAGACGTCCAATGGCTATCTCGACGCAGCGGCGCAACCGCCGATCAGCAATCATGAACTGTTCGCCGGCGCCGTCATCCCTGCGGTCATGCTGACTGGCATCGACAGCGACCTGCCGGGTACGATCACGGCGCAAGTGCGGCAGACGGTCTATGACAGCCTCAATCCGGACGTGGTGCTCATTCCCCAGGGCACGCGCATCATCGGCGAGTACAGCAGCGACGTGGCCTATGGTCAGAGCCGCGTGCTGGTGGCCTGGAATCGGTTGATCTTCCCCAACGGCGCCATGATGGATCTGAAAGGGATGAGCGGCACGGATGGGGAGGGCCAGGCCGGATTCCACGACCGGGTCGACAACCATTACATGCGGATCTTTGGCAGTGCCGTCTTGATGAGCTTGCTTGGCGTGGGCGCGCAGCTGAGCCAGCCGCAGAACGCCGGCGCCCTCAACACCCCGTCGGCGAGCCAGCAGGCAGCCTCAGCCCTGGCTCAGCAGATGGACAATGTCGGCACCAACCTGCTCAACAAGAACCTGAGCATTCAACCAACTCTGACAATCCGGCCGGGCTACGCCTTCAACGTGCTGGTGAACCGCACGATAATCCTGCCGCCGTATCCGTGGCAGTAAGGCGCAAGCTAGCGGGTTTAACATGGTATAAAAGATGGTACGTATGTTTTATAGCATTGAAAATAAATGACAATTAGCTCCCACCCTTTCCGCCAGACAAAAAACCCAAGCCATTGAAACGCTTGGGTTTTTTCTTTTAGACGTCCGCTTGGCCGCACCAGCGTGTGGTGCCTGACCCGTCGAGGCGCGTTGGCGCCCGTGCACATCGGCGCCAACGCGCAGGGGCAACTCCCTCAGGCCAGATGGGTTTGCAGGACGCTTACGCCGCCGCAGATCTAGCGCGAGGGTTGCCATCCACGCAAGACCTTGAACCAGTGAAGACTGGAGCTTCACCGCCGGCGGGCTTTGAGCAAGCTTGCGGTTTGAGAGCCGGTGACAGCGCACCCAGCGCGGTTCGCGCAAGCAAGATCGAGGCCTTGAACTCCCATG
>DAHWJK010000277.1:0-7449 GCA_027344185.1 Thiobacillus sp. | reverse complement strand
GCGCCGGGGTAGACTGTCGATTCGTAGATGACCGTCGCGCCCTTCTTCATGTATTTGCCGACGGTGGTGCTGGATCCGGCCAGCGGCGAGAAATCCGGGATGTGCGCCGCGTCGACCGGTGTCGGCACGGCAACGATGATGAAATCGGCTTTCGCCAGATCGGCCGGGTCGGTGGTCACCGTCAACTGCGTGGCGGCCTTGAGATCGTCCGTCGACACTTCGCCGGTGGGGTCGCAGAATCGACGGTAGGCCTCGATTTTTTCCAGTGAAAGGTCATAGCCGATGGTGGCCGTTTTCTTGCCGAATTCCACCGCCAACGGCAGGCCCACATAGCCCAGCCCGACAACCGCAACAACGCTCATACCTGGATTCCCCTATGAATAGAAAGTCTTTGCTCCGGCCCGGATTGTATCGAATTTATATGACGCTGCCCGGCCATGCCCTCCTTCTGGCAAGCCGATGGTTCAGCAAGTGGCGTACCAGTTGGGGCCTGGTGCTGTTTGCCATGGCCCTGCCCGCCCAGGCCGATGTCGCCGATACGCTGCAATCCGTAAAACCGGGCGTGGTCGGCGTCGGCATCTACAGCCCGACCAGCAGCCCGCGCGCCAACCTGATGGGGACGGGTTTTGCGGTGCTGGATGGACGCTATATCGTGTCGTGCGCGCATATCTTTGCCAAACAGCCCGACACTGAAAAGAAGGAAAGCTTCGCCGTGTTCATCGGCCGCGACCGCCTGATGGCGGTACGCCCCGCCAAGCTGATCGCCACCGACAAGGCGCGCGACCTGGCACTGCTGAAAATCGAAGGCGACCCGCTTCCCACGCTGAAACTCGGCGATTCGACAACGGTGCGCGAAGGCTGGCAGCTCTATTTCACCGGTTACCCGATCGGTTCGGTGCTCGGGCTCAACCCCTCCACCCACCGCGCCGGACTCGCCGCCGTCATACCGATCTATACGCCGGTACCGAACATGGCACAGCTCAACACCCGCACGCTGAAGCAGGCCCATGAACCCTATGAGGTCTTTGCGCTCGATGCCATCGCCTATCCCGGCAACAGCGGCAGCCCGGTGTGGCACCCCGACAGCGGCGAGGTGCTCGGCGTCGTCAATTCGGTGTACGTGAAGGGTGCCAAGGAAGCCGCGCTCACCGCGCCGAGCGGCATCAGTTACGCCATTCCTGTGAAATACGTGCACCAGCTGCTGGAAAAGGCGCTGGACGACCCGAAGTAAACGAGGCCTTAACCCCTGGTTAAATCTGGTGGCCTGCTTGTTGGGATGTCGTGCAAAAAACGCATCACGCCTCGGGGGCTACCAGGGAAGCTCGCGCCCACAATTTAGACCGCCGCTTGAATGCACTTGCCAGACACGCCCGCGCGTTATATCTTTCGAAATACAACGACTGGGTGAGAACCGATCTTGACTATGCGGACCCAGCCCAAACTGCGGATTCTGCTGGGCGCCGAAATCGCGATCGGGCCCGGCAAGGCCGACCTGCTCGATGCCCTGGCCCGCACAGGTTCGATTTCGGCGGCGGCACGCGAGATGGGCATGTCGTATCGGCGCGCCTGGATGCTGGTGGATACCATGAACCGCTCTTTCCGCGCCCCGCTGGTCGAGGCAAGCAAAGGGGGTTCCGGCGGTGGCGGCGCGCGGGTCACCGAAGCGGGGCTGGAGGTGCTGGCGCGTTACCGTGCCATGGAAGTCAAGGCAGCGGCCAGCGTCGCCGGGGAAATGCGTGAATTTTCCCGGCTGCTGGCAGAGCGGCAGGCTTGAGGTAGCCGTAAACAAGCGGGATTCATCCCTGTTTTTTCTCGGACGTTATATATCGTCATGCATATCGCAGGGACCCCATGAGAATCTCGCTCAGGCTGCTTGCCCATGCCCTGCTTGCCGTTCCCTTCGCACCTCCGGCGCTGGCTGCGGATGTCAGCGTTGCCGTGGCGGCCAATTTCACTGCACCGATGCAAAAAATTGCCGTCGAATTCGAGAAGGACACAGGCCACAGGGCGCTGCTTTCATTCGGCTCTACGGGTAAGTTCTACGCCCAGATCAAGAACGGCGCGCCGTTTGAAATCCTGCTCGCAGCAGATGACGAAACCCCGGCCAAGCTGGTAGCAGAAGGGGCGGCCGCGAGCGACAGTCGTATTACCTATGCGATCGGCCAGCTGGCACTCTGGTCGGCCAAGCCTGGCTATGTCGACGACAAGGGTGAAGTCCTCAAGAAGGGCGCGTTCAGGCATTTGTCCATCGCCAACCCCAGACTCGCGCCCTACGGTGCTGCGGCCGTCGAGACGCTGACCAGGCTGGGCCTGCTCGGCAGAGTGGAAGACCGGTTTGTGCAGGGCGAGAACATTGCGCAAACCTTCCAGTTCGTCAGCACCGGCAATGCCGAGCTCGGTTTCATCGCATTGTCGCAGGTCTATGAAGAAGGAAAGCTCAAGCGCGGCTCGGCCTGGAGGGTGCCCGCCGGCTTGCACGCACCCATCCGCCAGGATGCGGTGGTGCTCACGAAAGGCATGGACAACCCGGCCGCAATAGCGCTGCTGAAGTATCTCAAAACCGACAAGGCGCGCGCGGTGATCAAGTCCTATGGCTATGCGCTGTAAACGCGTGCAAGCATGCTGAGCGACGCCGACTGGAGCGCGATCCGGCTGACCATCGAACTGGCCAGCGTCACCACATTGCTCCTGCTTTTTATCGGCACGCCCATCGCCTGGTGGCTGGCACGCACCCGCTCGGCCTGGAAGGGCGCGGTAGGCGCCGCAGTCGCGCTGCCCATCGTGCTGCCGCCGACGGTGATCGGCTTCTATCTGCTGGTGACGATGGGGCCGGAGGGGCCGGTTGGCCGGCTTACACAATCCTTGGGGCTCGGCGTGCTGCCCTTCACCTTTACCGGACTTGTGGTGGCGTCGGTCTTCTATTCGCTGCCCTTCGTGGTGCAGCCGATCCAGAACGCCTTCGAGGCCATCGGCGAGCGGCCGCTGGAAGCGGCCGCCACCCTGCGCGCCTCGCCGCTCGACACCTTTTTCAGCGTGACGCTGCCGCTGGCCCGGCCCGGCTACCTCACCGCCAGCGTGCTCGGCTTCGCCCACACCGTCGGCGAATTCGGCGTGGTGCTGATGATAGGCGGCAACATTCCCGACCAGACCCGCGTCGTGTCGGTGCAGATCTACGACCACGTCGAAGCGATGCAGTACGCGCAAGCGCACTGGCTGGCGGCGGGCATGGTGGCGTTCTCCTTCGTCGTGCTCTTGCTGCTCTATACCCTGAACCCGACCGGTCAGCGCAGATGAGCCCGGATACCCGCATCCACGCCCGCTTCAGGATCGACTACCCCGGCTTCTCGCTTGATGTCGATCTCGACCTGCCGGGGCGCGGCGTCACCGCCGTGTTCGGCCATTCCGGTTCCGGCAAGACCACGCTGCTGCGCGCAGTCGCCGGGCTGGAACATGCGCCCAGCGGCAAGCTTTCGGTCAACGGCGACGTCTGGCAGGACGCCGAGATTTTCCGGCCGACCTGGCAGCGCCCGCTGGGCTACGTATTTCAGGAAGCCAGCCTGTTCCCGCATCTCGACGTGCGGGCCAATCTGGAGTTCGGGCAGAAGCGCGTGAAGCTCGCAGCGCGCCGGGTGTCGCTCGACCAGGCGGTGGCGCTGCTCGACATCGGCCACCTGCTGGGCCGCAAGCCCGCGCGATTGTCCGGTGGCGAACGCCAGCGCGTCGGCATCGCGCGGGCGCTCGCCACCAGTCCTCGCCTGTTGCTGATGGATGAGCCGCTGGCGGCGCTCGATCACGCACTGAAGCAGGAAATCCTGCCCTACCTGGAGCGCCTGCACGACGAACTCGATATCCCCGTCCTCTATGTCAGCCACGCGCCCGATGAAGTGGCGCGTGTGGCCGACCACATCGTGGTGATGGCAGACGGCAAGGCAGTGGCCGCCGGCCCGCTCACCGACACCCTCGCCCGCCTCGATCTGCCGATCAAGCTGGGCGAGGATGCCGGCGTCGTACTTGATGCAGTGGTGGCGGCGCGTGACGAAAAATGGCATCTGGCGCACATGGAATTCGCCGGCGGCCGTCTATGGGTACGCGACCACGGGCTACCGACCGGCCACCGTGCGCGCGTACGCATCCTCGCGCGCGACGTCAGCCTGGCGCGCACCCCGATGGCCGATACCAGCATCCTCAACACACTCCCTGCAATCGTGGTGGACAGTGTTGACGACGCCCACCCGGCCCTCACCCTGGTGAAGCTGCGTGTGGGCGAATCGCCACTGCTGGCACGACTGACCCGGCGATCAGCGCATGCTCTGGAACTTGCGCCCGGGCAACAGCTATTCGTCCAGATCAAAGCCGTGGCGCTGATTGGGTAGGCGGCCGTTAATCCCTGCTTCGAGTCTCGCTTGCCCGGACCCGAAGCATCCTGGCGCGTCTCCACACGCCGACCGAATACCCGGACTTACATGCCCTCAGTCAGGCTGATGCCCAAACCGAATGACTGCTGTTGGTGGTTGTAGTCGATCAGCGATTCGCCATAGCCATTGAAATACTGCACGTAGCCCTTGAGTCGCCCATACAGCGGGAAACTCCAGTTGAGCTTCAGCGATCCGCGGTTGTCGGTGCGCTGAAAATTGTTGCGCAGCACCAGCGAGTAGGCGTTGCGGCCTTTGCGGTACAGCACCTGCAGATCGCCGTGCCCCAGGTAATCCTCGATGTCCGGATTGTCGTCCACATCGTAGTCCGGGATCCGGTACCAGGGCCGGATCAGCAGCGCCAGGTTGCCGCGCTCGAGCCCGACCTGCGCATAGATCCGATTCCAGCTGCGCGACAGCGCTTCGCTGCGGCCGTTCGACTGATGCAGCATCCCCAGATTGAGGAAGCGCACGCGGAAATCGCCGATCTCGTAGTTCGTGCGGTAGACCAGCATCGCCTCCGGCTCGTAGTTGGTCTCGCGAAACGGCGAGGAGATGGTGTTGTTGTAGGCCTGCCAGAACGAGGTGATGGTGTAGCCGAACCACAGGTCGAGGTCGTCGTTGCCGAGCACGCCTTCGATACCCTTGATCTAGAAGCTCAGCTGCAGTTCGGCCTCGAGCGGATCGAGCCCCAGGTCGGGCTGGACGAATGCGTTCTGGAACGGCGTGTTGTTGGGCGCGCTGCTGTATTTGAGCGGCAGAAAATAATTGGCGCGGTGCGGCCGGAACAGGAAGGCGCCGCGCTTGGCGTCGTCGTCGAGTTCCCAGTGGCGCGACAGCGCCGACAGCAGGTCGTCTTCGTCGGCATCCGGCAGCGCCGCCGCCACGGGACGTCCGGGCTGGACGGCAGCAGGTGCAGCCGCCTGCGGCAGGGGCTCGGCTTCGGGTTCAGGCCGCCCGGACAGGCGGTCGTAGCACGCCAGCCGCTCGGCGTCGCCCGGGATCGCGCTGCAGCCGGCCAGCTCGGCCACCGTGGCGGCGTGCGCCGGGCTGCCCAGGCCGGCGCACAACAGCAGCATGGCCAGGACGGGCGCAGGACGACGGATGCTCACGATGCGCCGCCTATACCAGCTCGACGCTGAAGCCGGGCTCAGGCGCCACCGCGTCCCAGCCGAACTGCGCCTGCAAGTCGGCGGCGAAGCCGTTCGCCACGCTCTCCTCGCCGTGCACCACGAACACGCGGCGCGGCTTGCTGCGGAAAGGTCGCTGCGCAGCAGCGGGGTCCCCGCCGGCGTACGCCTCGCGGGTGCTGCGGAAATGCCCCAGCCAGGCGAGCAATGCAGTGCGGTCGGCGTGGGCCGACAGGCCACCCAGCGTGTAGAGGTCGGCGCGCACCGGGATGTCCTCGCCCAGCAGGCGCACGCGTTTGGCACCGTCGACGAGCTTGCGGCCGAAAGTGCCGGCGGCCTGGAAGCCGGTAATCAAAATGGTCGATTCGCGGCGCGGCAGGTTGGCGCGCAGGTGGAACTTGATGCGCCCGGCCTCGCACATGCCGCTGGCCGAAATGATGACGGCGCCGCCGGTGATGCGGTCGAGCGATTTCGATTCCTCGACGTCCTCGACGAAGCTGAGCTTGCGGAAATACGCGGCGCCGCCGTGGCGGCCCATCAGCGCATGGGTTTCATCGTCGAGCAGCGCCATGTGCTTGTAGGTGATTTCGGTGGCGGCGGTGGCCATCGGCGAATCGACGAACACGGTGAGCTTGGGAATGCGGCCCTGCCGGGTCAGGTCGGCCATCAAAAAAAGGATGTCCTGGGTGCGCCCCACCGCGAAGGCGGGAATGACGACGTTGCCGCCCTTTCTTTCTATCGTGTCGTTGATCGCCTCGACCAGTTCGTCCTGCGTCGCGTCCATGCTCTTGTGGTCGCGGTTGCCGTAGGTCGACTCGACCACCAGGTAGTCGGCGTCGTGGATGTGGGTGGGATCGCGCAGCAGCGGCCGCGCGGGCTGGCCGAGGTCGCCGGAAAACACGATCTTGCGCCGGGCCGCGCCTTCGCCCACCCACACCTCGACGATGGCCGAGCCGAGGATGTGGCCGGCGTCGCGGAAGGTGCAGCGCACCTCGGGATGCGGCGCGATTTCCAGATCGTAGTCGACCGGATTCAGCCGCTTCAGCGAGGCGTGCGCCTGCGCCACGGTGTACAGCGGCGCGATGTCGCGCGGCGGCAGCCCCCGCTTTTTGTCGCGCCGGTCCATGTCCTTGCGGAAGCGGTCGAGGTTGGCGTATTCGGCTTCCTTTTCCTGGATGTGCGCCGAGTCCGGCAGCATCACCGCGAGCAGGTCGCTGGTCGCGCGGGTGGTGTGAATGATGCCGCCGAAGCCCATCGCGACCAGCCGCGGCAAGAGACCGGAATGGTCGATGTGGGCATGGGTGAGAATGACGAAATCGATGCTGCGCGGATCGAAGGAGAAGTCGCGCTGGTTCTTGGCGCGCGTCTCGCGCCCGCCCTGGAACATGCCGCAGTCGACCAGAAAACGCAGGCCGTCCGCTTCGACCAGATAGCTGGACCCGGTCACTTCGCGCGCCGCGCCGAGGAATGTGATTTTCATAAGGGGCGTCCTTCGCCTGCCTCTTCGTAGGTCTTGCCGTCGCGGATATGGTAAATGCGTTTGAAGGTGGGAATGATTTTTTCATCGTGGGTGACGACGATGATCGCGGTCTGGAATTCCTGCGCCAGGCGGTTGAGGATCTTCACCACGGTGAGCGCGCGTTCGCTGTCGAGCGGCGCGGTCGGTTCATCGGCGAGGATGATCGGCGGCTTGTTGGCGAGCGCGCGTGCAATCGCCACGCGCTGCTGTTCGCCACCCGAGAGTTCGGGAATGCGCGCCTCGGCGCGGTGCTGCACGTCGAGCGCAGTCAGCATCTCCAGCGCGATCCTGCGCGCCTCGGCGTTCGGCACGCCGGCCAGCATCGGCAGCAGCGCGACGTTGTCGGTGGCGTCGAGAAACGGGATCAGGTAGGGCGCCTGGAACACGA